>NZ_BAAGQN010000006.1:18080-152863 GCF_054783455.1 Simplicispira piscis | reverse complement strand
CCAGGCGCAAGCGGCCATGCACCTCGAAATACGAAGACGACACCGCATGGTCGTTGCTGTTGGCATGGGTGACCTGCCCCAGCAGGGCGTTCACGTCCTCCAGCGTTTTGAAATGCTGCATCTCCCGTACGGCCACGATTTTGTTGGCGCCCGCCATGTCCAGGCCCTCGATGCTGGCAAGCAGCACCTCGACCCCGGCGGTGTTCAGGTTCACCTGTCTGCGCTCGGGCAGCAGCGCGGCATGCGGGGCCAGCACGGCCACCGTGGCGGGCGAGACTCCCAGCCAGGTCAGCTGGCCCAGGGTTTGCGGCATCAGGGGCGCCTGGCTGCCGCTTTCGGCGGGCGCCTGGGCGGCGCGCAGCCCTTGCACCAGGGTGGCCAGCTCGGACGCGGGCAGGCCCAACTGGTTGAACAGGCGGCCAAACTGGGCCAGTGCCGATTCATTCACCGTACCGCCCTGGACCAGGTTGGTCAGGTTCAGGCGTGACTGCAGGTCGATGATCTGGCCGGACAGAAAAGCGTCCCGGGTGTCGGTGCTGGCGTCGGTTTGCTGGGCCACGTTGCGGTCGGCGGCCAAAAAGGTGGACAGGCGGGCTTCTTCCAGCGGTACCGCCCAGGGTTCGGCCAGGTGGTCGGCGCCCCCGGCGCGGCCATCTTCGATGAGGATCAGGCGCGACCAGTCGAGCGCGCCCAGCAAAATCCAGGCCGATTGCACACGCGCGCGTTCGGCGGTCTCCACCTCGATGGAGCGCCACTGCTGCCACAGGGCAGCGGCGGCAAAGGTGGCGACCAGCGTCACGGTCAGCATGGCTGCCAGCAGGGCCGCGCCGCGTTGTCTGGTGCTCATGTCTTGCCGCCTCCCTTGAGGGGGCTGACCCAGTCGCGCGTGATCTGCCCGGCCAGCCCCTGGCCGGGGGGCAGGTCGAGCTGCAGGCGCACGCCATCGGGAATCAGCACACTGGCCGTGGCGGCATCGGCGGCCGGTGGGCCGCTGCTGGACATGGGGTTGGTCCAGGCGTCGCTGCGGAAATAGAAAACTTTCCAGTCGGCCAGCGGCAGCAGGGCGACTTCGGCGCGCCGGTCGGCTTCGCCCGGGTTACGCGCCCACTGGGCGGCCTGTTGCCAGGCCTGCTCCCAGGCGCCGCGCGTGCGCAGCGGCGGCGACTGCCAGCGCAACCACTGGCTGGTGCCGCCCACGTCGCGGCGGGCCCAGGCCACCACCAGGGCGCCCTCGTCGGGCATCGCAGTGCTGCGCCGGGTGATGCGCAGCACCTGGCCGTCCCAGTCGAGCGGCGTGGTGTGCGGCAAGGGCAGCAGCGCGTCCAGGTCGGTGCCCCACTGCGTGAGCGCGGCCTGCAACACCAGCAACTGGTCGCTGCGCTGGCGGGTTTGTTCTTGTGCGCGCACCATGCCATCTATGCCGCGCCAGCTGAGCAGGGCCATCAGCGCCAGGATGGCCAGGGCCACCAGCAATTCGACCAGCGTGAACCCCCGTGCCGGGCGGGATGGATGGACGGGTGGGAATGCCATGGTCAGCGGCGCCCGACGATGGTGGACAGGCGCAGCACCGGGTACGTGCCATCGAGCACCTGCGCATCCACGCGCCGGAAGCTCGGGTTGGGGGTGGGGCGCACGACGAGGCTCACATCAAAACGGCGCCCGGCCTGCTCGCAGGACTGCAGGTCGTCGCCAATGGCGGGCATTTGCCGCGACAGGCGTATTTTGACGAGTTCGTTCTCGGCGCACAGGTGTGCCAGCAGTACATCGGACTGGCGCTGCGCGTTGCGCGTAAGGGCCGAGGTGGCCTGTGTGCCGGCCGTGAGCGCAATGGCCACGATGCCCAGCGCCACCAGCACCTCCACCAGCGTGAATCCGCCTTGCTGGCTGCCGGATGTCATTGCGGCGGCTCCACGGCAAAGGGGCGCAGGCCATCGGTGCCCACGCGCAAGGTGTGTTCGGGGTGGTCCTGCCGAGACAGCACCACCTGTTGGCGCCCGATCAGCGGCTCAGGCCCCAGGGCCAGATGGGACGGGCCTCGCACCAGAGTGGCAGGGTCAAGCCACTGGCTGGGCAGTTTTTCGGGCGGAAGTCCTTCAAAACGGAAGCCGCCCGGGGCCGTGCGCCAGTACACCGGCATGCCGCTGGCGCGGGACTGGGCGCGCCCGGCCTCCAGCAGCACGGCCAGCCGTTCGGCCTCGCGTTCGAGTTGCGTTTGCCCGCTGTCGCGCATCGCCAGCCCGACACCGGCCGTGCCCAGCGCCATGATGCTGACAACCACCAGCAGTTCAAGAAGAGTGAACCCCCTCTGGGCTGCTGCGCGGCTTCCCCCAAGAGTGCCAATGCCAATGCCGGTGGCCTGGCCAAGCCCGTTCCAATGCACCCCTGGCCTGGGGTGCGTTGGCTTAGGGCGGTTACTGCCAGCTGCCAATGTCGGCATCCTTGCCTTCGCCACCCGACTGGCCGTCGGCCCCGAACGACATCACATCAATCTCGCCTTTCACGCCGGGGCTCAGGTACTGGTAGGGGCGGCCCCAGGGGTCGTTGGGCAGCTTCTCGAGGTAGGGCTTCCAGTTCAGCGGCTGTGGGCCGGTCGTGGGCTTGGCAATCAACGCCTGTAGGCCCTGCTCGGAGGTGGGGTAGCGCTGGTTGTCCAGGCGGTAGAGCTTGAGCGCCTGCATGAGGTTGGTCACATCGGTGCGCGCGGCCGTGGTGCGGGCGTCGTCGGCGCGATCGAGCACGTTGGGCACGATCAGCGCGGCCAGCACGCCGATGATGACCAGCACCACCATCAGCTCAATCAGGGTGAAGCCCCGGGCCAGGCGTTGGCGTGCGTGGCAGGCGGAAAAAACGGGGTGGATCATGTTCATAGGCAATCGGTTGGGTGCAACGGGCCATCCCGTGCAGCGAGTGAATGATAATCGTGTGATGGTGACCAATTCACACAGTCTCTGGGGCGTGCGCCTGACCACCCTGGCCATATGGGCCCTGGCGGCCGCCAGCGCGGCCTATTGGGGCCTGCGCCTGTCGGCCGGTGCCCCTGGTTTGGCTGCGCCTGCCGTGCCATTGGCCGCAGCAGCGCCCGACGTGCAGGCCATGGCCCGATTGCTGGGAGCCGTGGCGGCCCCCGCGCCTGTGGCCGCCGCATCCAGCCGCTTTACGCTGGTGGGCGTGCTGGCAGGGCGCAACAGTGGCGGCGGCGCTGCGCTGATCGCCGTGGACGGCAAACCGGCAAAGCCCTACCGCGTGGGCGCCGCGATCGATACGGGCCTGGTTCTGCAGTCGCTGGGGCCACGCCAGGCACATTTGGGCGCCTCGGCCGCAGGTCCGGCCTCGCTCACGCTGGAAATGCCGCTGCGCAAATAGCGCGCTCGCCCCTCGGGGGTGTTTCCATGGCAGCACAGCTGGGTGCGTGCCACTCAGTAACTCCGCCCGCCCTTGTACATCGCATGCTGGCGCCGCTGCAAGGTGGCCACTTCGCCCAGGCGCGCCATGGCCGCGCCTGCGTGCGCGTGCGTGATGGCCATGCCTAGTGCGTCGGCGGCGTCGGTTCCGGGCAGGCCGGGCAGTTGGAGCAGGCGGCGCACCATTTCCTGCACCTGGCTTTTGGCGGCGCGGCCGTGGCCGACCACGGCTTTCTTCATCTGCAGTGCGGTGTATTCGGCCACGGGCAGGTCGCGTGCCACCAGGGCTGTAATGCAGGCGCCGCGCGCCTGGCCCAGCAACAGGGTGGATTGGGGGTTGACGTTGACGAACACGATCTCCACCGTGGCCACGTCGGGCTCGTAGCGGGCTGCTACTTCGCCAATGCCGTCGAACAGCACTTTCAGACGAGCGGGCAGGTCGCCCAGCGCGAGTTGGGTGGTGCGGATGGTGCCGCTGGCGACATAGCTGAGCTTGTGGCCGTCCACGTCCACCACGCCAAAACCGGTGGTCTGCAGGCCGGGGTCGATGCCAAGGATTCTCATGTACTATTGAAATGATAGCTGTTTGCGCTTGATTTATAAGCGTTAGAGGCAGTTTTTGCTTATAAACCGAAATACCAGCGTACTGAATGGAAAAACACCGGTGCAGCAAAGCACAGTGCGTCCACGCGGTCGAGCAGGCCACCAGCGCCCGTGACGGACTGGCCCTGCATGCCCCAGTTGGTGATGCCGCGATCGCGCTTGAGGGCCTTCATCACCAGGTGCCCCAGGCTGCCCGCCACGCAGGCCAGCAGGGCCATGCCCAGCGCCTGCCCCGGCTTGAAGGGTGTGATGAACGACAGCAGACCGCCCAACACCCCACCCACGCCCACACCGGCCAGCCAGCTGGCCCACTGAAAGCTCTGGCTGACCTGCGGTGCCACGGGCCGGTGGGGCAGGCGGCGGCCCACCAGGTGCTGCACCACCATGCAGGTCTGCACGACCAGCACCAGGAAGAAGACCAGGAAAGCACCCTTGCCCTCGTATTGCGGAAAGTCCAGCAGCAGCGCCGGCACATGGCTCATGCCATAGACGCAGACCATGATGCCCCACTGCAGCTTGGCGCTGCGCTCCAGAAAGCGCTCGGGGTCGTTGGCCAGCGCGCTCACCACGGGCAGTGCCAGGAACACATAAACCGGGATGAACACCGTGAACAGATCGAAGGACCGTGATCCCACAATGATGAACTGCAGCGGCAGCACGACGAAAAAGGCCAGCACCAGGCTGCGGTGATCGCCGCGCCTTGTGGGTGAGAGCGTGATGAACTCGCGCAGTGTCAGGAACGAAACCAGGGCGAACAGCACCGTGGCCATGGTGTCGCCCAGTGCCCAGCTCACCCAGAAAACCGTGGCCATGGCCCAGGAGGTCTGCAGCAGAGCGCGCAGCTGCCGCGCTGCCACCTTGTGTGCCTGGCCTTCGGGGCCGTCGTGGTGCGCTTCGCGCAGGCCGCGCAGAATGGCCCAGAGCGTGATGAGCGTGAGCACGCCAAAGACCACCAGAAACAGCGCTCCGATCTGCTCGGTCGTGGAGAGGCTGCGCAGGAAGTTGTTCATTTACACCTCCCGCAACGCCATCACAGCGTGGCGTGCCCGGTCCAGGAAGGGGCGGCGCGCTTCGCCATCGGCCAGCGCGACGGGCGCGCCAAAGGTCACCGAGCACAGAATGGGCACCGGTACCACCTCGCCCTTGGGGATGACGCGCTGCACGTTGTTGATCCACGCGGGCACCAGCACCACCTGCGGAAACATCTGGGCCAGCCGGAACAGGCCCGATTTGAAGGGTTGCGGGTCGTCGCCATGGCCGCGCGTGCCTTCGGGGAAAATGATGATCGAGTCGCCACTCTCGAGCGCCCGCACCAGCGGCGCCAGCGGGTCGTTATCGGGCAGGGCGGCGCGCAGCGCCTCGGGGCTGGGCGCGGGTTCGGGCGTTGGCGGGGCAGGGTCTGGCCCACCCGCCGTGCCGTCGGCGGTGTCGTGGGCAGGTGCTGCAGGGGCAGGCGGTGGGGTGGCGGCCTGGCGCTCGACGTAGATGGCGTTGAACACAGCGGTGGTGATCCATTGCCGGAACGGTGTTTTGGTCCAGTAATCCCGCGCGGCAATCGGCCGGGTGATGCTGCGTAGCTCTTCGGGCAGGGCGGCCCAGATCAGCACCAGGTCGGCGTGGCTCTGGTGGTTGGCGAAGTAGATGCGCTGCTCCGCCTTGGGCGGGCAGCCATACCAGCGCGCCTGCGACCCGGTGAGCAGACGCACCAGGCCCAGCAGGAAGAAACCCATCAACTTGGCAAGCATGGGCCATGATACGGTGCTGTAGAGGGGGTAAGACGGGGCGAGAGCCGGTGTACGGAGTTTTTGCGCATTCCCCAAGTGCACAGAGTAAGCTATAAGCGTTGTAGCAACATTGCGTTTGTGGAAAAGCGGCCGAGAGTTTTTGCCGTCAAGAATTCCAGGCAGCGGTCCACGCTGCAGCAATGCAATCACAGCCATGGCACCTGCTTGAAGGGAGGCGATCGACTATGGATTTTGTCGGTATGGCGCTGAGCGAGTCTGATGGCAGCATCCTGCTTCACGTGCAGCCTGCACAAGGGCGGGGCGATATCGATGCTGCGGCGCTGCACGATTGGCTGGTGCGCGAGGGTTATGGCGACTGCCTGCTGCACCACGAGGCGTTGGAGCGTGCCGCCCAGGACGCCAAGAGCGCGCCTGCTCCCTTCTCGCTACCCGTTGCAAAGCGCTGTAACGCCCTCGTGCGCATCCATGTTGCCACGGATGCCATGTCTGCCAGTCTGGATATAACACCCGCACAAGGCGGGGTGTCGGCCACGGTCCAGGACGTGCACCAGGGCCTCATTCTTGCAGGGGTAGTGGCTGAAGTCGACGCGCAGGCCATCGCCCAGGCGGTCGCCGCCGGAGCCTGCGAAGCCGTGGTCGTGGCGCGCGGTGTGCCGGCGCAGGATGGGCACGATGCGGAGTTTGAGGAGCTGATTCCTGCGGCGCCCGACCGAACGCCCAGGGTGGATGAGAACGGTTTCATTGACTACCGCGAGCATGGGGAAATCGTCATGGTGCATACCGGCGCCTTGCTGATGCGCCGCCGACCGGCCACGCTGGGTGTTGCGGGCGTTACCGTGCGCGGCGAGCCCCTGTTGGCCCAACCCGGACTGGACGAGCCCTTCGCTGCGCAGCTGACGGGTGCCAAGGTGTCCGACGAAGACCCCAACCTGCTCCAGGCCAGCCAGACCGGCCACCCCGTTCGGGTGCGCGGCGGCGTGATGATCGAGCCTGTCCTGCGTCTTGCAGAGGTCAATATGGAGACTGGCAACATCCATTACGACGGAACGGTGCAGGTCGATGGCGACATCGGCCAAGGCATGCAAGTGCACGCAAGCGGTGATGTCATTGTCGGCGGCATGGTGGACGGCGGTATTGTCCAGGCCGGTGGTGCCATCAAGGTCACGGGCGGCGTCATTGCCCACGCCAGGCTGCGCGCCGCAGGCGCCATCAGCGCGCGCTTTGCCGAGGCTGCGCAGTTGTATGCCGGCACCTCCATCGACATTGGCGACACCGTAATGGAGTGTGAACTGCAATCGCTCAACCAGATCATGATTGGTGCCAGTGCACCGCAACGCGGGCGGCTGATCGGTGGCCGCGCCACCGCCATGATGCTGATCCAGGTGCCGTTGCTGGGTTCATCCAGCGCAGGTGTGACCAGGCTGGTGCTTGGCGCCAACCCTGAACTCGAAGCCCGCTACCTTGCCTTGCAGCAGCAGATGGAAAAAGAATTGGCGGCGCAGGACAGCTTGCTCAAATTGATCGCCCATCTGACTGCCGCAGGCGACCCTAAGGACATGCTCGGGCGCGCACAGGCTTCGTTGAAAAATGCGCAGAACGTGCATGCCCAGTCCCAGTTGGCGGTGGAAGACCTCGAGCAGCAACTGGCAAAGACACGCCATGCGGCGGTCAACGTTGGTATGGCAGTGGCTGGCGCCGTGGACATCGCCTTTGGTCGCGTGCAGGCGCGCCTGCGCCGTGAGTACCGGACGGGCAGCTTTCGGCTCGATAGCGAGGGCGTTGTCGTATTTACCGACCGCAGTGGCTACGCAGTGCCTGCGGTGTAGCGGTGGCGTATCCTTGCCCGGACAGATGGTGCTGTGGACGTATGGCGAGTGCAGACCGCAAGCAATGCGCCAGGTGCGATCCTGGTGAAGGCCCATGGATGGTGTGCAACAGGCCCATGGAGCGTGCGTGAGTCAGCAGGCTGCAGTCCATCAGGCATTCCATCGACGTTGCCTTCCAAAAGAACTTTGAAGCCTATGGATGGGGTGTAAATGGCTACCAGTGAGATAGCAAAAAGCCCGTAGGTGTTGTTGCCTACGGGCTTTTTGCGTATGAGGCGGGCGCCTCAGGACAGGGCCGAGCCCTGCCCGGTGGGCATTACATGCCCATGCCGCCCATGCCGCCCATGCCACCCATATCAGGCATGCCGCCGCCAGCGCCGGCTTCATCCTTCGGCGATTCGGCGACCATGCACTCGGTCGTCAGCATCAGCGAGGAGACAGAAGCAGCGTTCTGCAGCGCAGTGCGCGTGACCTTGGTGGGGTCCAGAATGCCCATTTCGATCATGTCGCCATAGGTGTCGTTGGCGGCGTTGAAGCCGTAGTTGCCCTTGCCACCCAGAATGGCGTTGACCACCACCGATGGCTCGCCACCGGCGTTGGCCACGATTTCGCGCAGGGGCGCTTCGATGGCCTTGAGCACCAGCTTGATACCGGCGTCCTGGTCAGCGTTGTCACCCTTGATCTCGCCAGCCGCTTGGCGTGCGCGCAGCAGGGCCACGCCACCGCCGGCCACGATGCCTTCTTCCACGGCAGCGCGGGTTGCGTGCAGGGCGTCTTCCACGCGCGCCTTCTTTTCCTTCATCTCGACTTCGGTGGCAGCGCCGACCTTGATCACGGCCACACCGCCGGCCAGCTTGGCCACGCGCTCTTGCAGCTTTTCGCGGTCGTAGTCGGAGGTGGCTTCTTCGATCTGCACACGCACTTGCTTGACGCGCGCTTCGATGTCAGCGGCCTGGCCTTCACCGTCGATGATGATGGTGTTTTCCTTGCCCACTTCAATGCGCTTGGCCGAACCCAGGTCGGCCAGGGTCACTTTTTCCAGCGTCAGGCCGACTTCTTCAGCGATGACCTTGCCGCCCGTCAGGATGGCGATGTCTTCCAGCATGGCCTTGCGGCGGTCGCCAAAGCCAGGGGCCTTGACAGCGACGACCTTCAGGATGCCGCGGATAGTGTTGACCACCAGCGTGGCCAGGGCTTCGCCTTCGATATCTTCTGCAATGATCAACAGAGGACGGCCGGCCTTGGCGACTTGCTCCAGCGTGGGCAGCAGGTCGCGGATGTTGCTGATCTTCTTGTCGAACAGCAGCACGAAGGGGTTGTCCAGAATCGCGGATTGCTTGTCGGGGTTGTTGATGAAGTAGGGCGAGAGGTAGCCGCGGTCGAACTGCATGCCTTCGACGACTTCGAGTTCGGATTCCAGCGATTTGCCGTCTTCGACGGTGATCACGCCTTCTTTGCCGACCTTGTCCATCGCATCGGCAATGATCTTGCCAATGGTTTCGTCCGAGTTGGCCGAAATGGAGCCGACCTGGGCGATTTCCTTGGAGGTGGTGGTGGCCTTGGAGGCTTTCTTCAGCTCAGCGACCAGGGCTGTGACAGCCTTGTCGATGCCGCGCTTCAGATCCATCGGGTTCATGCCGGCGGCCACGTACTTCATGCCTTCGCGCACGATGGCCTGGGCCAGCACGGTGGCGGTGGTGGTGCCGTCACCAGCGATGTCGGAGGTCTTGGAAGCGACTTCCTTGACCATCTGCGCGCCCATGTTCTGCAGCTTGTCCTTGAGCTCGATCTCCTTGGCGACGGACACACCGTCCTTGGTCACGGTGGGGGCGCCGAACGAGCGCTCGAGCACCACGTTGCGGCCTTTAGGGCCCAGGGTGGTCTTGACGGCGTTGGCCAGAATGTTTACACCTTCGACCATGCGTGCGCGGGCTTCGCCGCCGAAAACTACGTCTTTTGCTGCCATTTTGGAGCTCCTGAATATGGGTTAAATACGGTTCCAGCGCCCGTCTGTCAAGCGCTGTAAGCTATCAATAAAGTAGCTTGCGAATTACTTCTCAACGACGGCAAAAAGGTCGTCTTCCTTCATGACCAGCAGCTCGTCGCCATCGACCTTGACGGTCTGGCCGCTGTACTTGCCAAACAGAACGCGGTCACCGACCTTGACGCTCATGGCGATGCGCTCGCCGTCTTCGTCGTGCTTGCCCGGGCCCACGGCCAGCACTTCACCCTGGTCGGGCTTCTCGGCGGCGTTGTCGGGGATGAAGATGCCGGAGGCGGTCTTGGTTTCGCTTTCGATGCGCTTGACGATCACACGGTCGTTCAGGGGGCGAAGTTTCATTGCATATCTCCTGGATTCAAAAAACACTTGCGATGCAAAGCGCCTGATAGGCAGACGCTCAGTAATTTCAGCTCGATATGGGGTGCTGCTAGCACTCACATCGGGCGAGTGCTAATGATAAGGGCATTTGGCGGCGTTTCAAGAGGAGGGCCTTTGTCACCATGGCAAAAGCCACCATTTCTGGTGGCCGATGCGGTGGCGTGGCGCACCAGGGTACGGGGCCCAAGCGGGGGGAAGTCGCGTCTAGCTTTGAGCCTCGGCAGGCGCCAGCAAGCCCAGAAAGCTGTCGAGGATATGAAAATGGTCCTCGAAGTATTCGTCTTCCAGCCTCGCAAGTGCGTCGATGGCCACCCATTCGGCCTGTGCGGCGTCGTCATCGGCAAGCACGTGCGGTGGTGGTCGATCGCCCAGGTCGAAGTAGTGCGCATGGGTGATGGTGCGCCCGCGTTGGCTACGCGCCGGATGGTCGAAAACGCGTACCGCCTGGAACGCCTGCGCCAGCGCATCCGTTGGCAGGTCGCAATGGGTTTCCTCCGCCAGTTCGCGCAGGCAGCTTTGCCACAGGGTTTCGTTGGATTCAATAAACCCACCGGGCAGTGCCAGCAGGCCGCGCCCTGGTGCATGGGCGCGCCGGATCAGCAGCACCTGGTTGCGGCAGCGCAGCAGTGCATCGACGGTGACAAAAACAGGCGGATAGGGCGCTGCAGACCACGCTTGGCGGGCCGCCTGCAGCGCGTGCCACTCGCCCTGCAGTGCACTGTAGGCGGGGTGCAGGGCAAATTGGCGCAGAAAATCGAGACTGGAATCGGGCAACTCGTCCTGTATCTGGGCCAAGGCTGCTTGGGCGTGGCCCGGTGCGGCCGAAAAATAGGCGGCGCGCAAGGGCGTGGCATCGGTGTCGGTCTGCCGAGCCAGGGCGCGCAACTCCCAATGGGGAAAGCTGCGCAAATAACCGCTGGTGGCATCCTTGAAGTGCCCGATCAGGCAGATTTTGGTCCGCTCCGGCGATGATTCGCCCTGCTGCACAAGGCAATCGTGCACGCTCGCCTGCACTGCGTGCGCCCACCGGGCTTCGTCGAAGTAGTCGCGTATCGGAAGCATGTGCACCCGTGCCTGGTCGGACTCGGGTAGCGCACCGTGCAGCAAGGCGGCACGTTCTTGCCAGGTGAAAGGGTTGCGCGGCGAACGCGCGGCATGGGCAGAGCCCAGCACGACAATGACCTGGCGCGCTGCGGCAAGTGCATCGCGCAGCAGTGCCAGATGGCCGTTGTGTACGGGCTGGAAGCGCCCAATGAGGATGGCGGTGTCGTACATGCTTTGAAAAAATGAACTGCTGGCGCTGGTGTATGCAGCGCAGGTGTTGATTTTCAGTCAAATGGGTCGAACACGCCTACCAGAAAGCCACGGCGCGTGGTGGGCATACGGCCCGATAGACCACAGGGGATAAATCTGGCGCAAACGCACACTTTGTGCCGGGCTTGTCGCTGTGGGCCAGATCAGCGCGCATGGCGCAGTCAAAACGAATAAAAGAGATCCATGTCTTTGCGGCTTAAATTCAATCTGGTGCTGCCGGGGGTGCCGCCATGGCCAAGGTTGTGTGGGTGCAACCGCGTGGTGCAGGCGCAGGAGGCCGTCTGAATCAGCGCCCAGTCCTGCTCAGGCAGGGCTGGGCTTTTTTCGTTTACCTCAGCGCCTTGCGGGCAGCCCCAACGCCCAGCACCGCCAGGATGACGAACAGCACGGCAATTGCCAGGAAGATGAAGAACAGGATCTTGGCAATACCGGCCGCGCCGGCTGCGATGCCGGTAAAACCGAGCGCGCCGGCGATCAGCGAGACGATGGCGAAGATGATGGCGTACTTGAGCATGTCGTTCCCCTTGAAGGACCCCGCGCGCTGGATGGCGCGGCTTGTCTGCAAAGGTAGCGGGGCGACCCGTCGTACGCCGTAGGAAGTGGGGCGAAGCGCTTGTAGGACGAACCGGGCATGTAGGCCCGGTCCATCCTGGTGCCGTGGTTGGCGCCCCGACACTGCGCTTGGGTGCGGCGCGCCCTACAGCCCGGCTGCTGCCCGCAGCGCTGGGGCTTTGTGGCTTCGGCCCGGCCCTGCGGGCCTTCACTTCGCTGCGTGAAATGAGCCTGCGCCGCAAGGTTGCCGACCCGCTGCGCGGGTTGCCGGGCTTACAGCCCAGCCGCTGCACGCAGTGCTGGGGCTTTGTGGCTTCAGCCCGGCCCTGCGGGCCTTCACTTCGCTGCGCGAAATGAGCCTGCGCCGCAAGGCTGCCGAACCCGCTGCGCGGGTTGCCGGGCTTACAGCCCAGCCGCTGCACGCAGCGCGGCAGCCTTGTCCGTTCTCTCCCAGGTGAACTCGGGTTCGTCGCGGCCGAAGTGGCCGTAAGCGGCGGTCTTTTCGTAGATGGGGCGCAGCAGATCCAGCATCTGGATGATGCCCTTGGGGCGCAGGTCGAACTGCGCGGCCACCAGCTTGGCGATCTCGGAGTCGGGGATCACGCCCGTGCCCTCGGTGTAGACCGTGATGTTCATCGGGTGTGCCACGCCGATGGCGTAGGCCACCTGGATCTGGCACTGGCGCGCCAGCCCAGCGGCCACGACGTTCTTGGCCACGTAGCGTGCGGCGTAGGCTGCGCTGCGGTCTACCTTGGTCGGGTCTTTGCCGCTGAAGGCGCCGCCGCCGTGCGGGCAGGCACCACCGTAGGTATCGACAATGATCTTGCGGCCCGTCAGGCCGCAGTCGCCCTGCGGACCACCGACGACGAAACGGCCTGTGGGATTGATCAGGTACTTGGTGCCCTGCAGCCACTCTTTGGGCAGCACGGGCTTGATGATTTCCTCGATCACAGCCTCGATGAAGCTGGCTTTCATCTTCGTTTGCGTCTCGCTCTGGTCGGGGCTGTGCTGCGTCGAGAGCACCACGGTGTCGATGCTGTGGGGCTTGCCGTCCACATAGCGCATGGTCACCTGGCTTTTGGCATCGGGGCGCAGGAAGGGCAGGCGTCCGTCCTTGCGCACCTGGGCCTGGCGCTCCATCAAGCGATGGGCGTAATAGATGGGTGCGGGCATCAGGTCTGGCGTTTCGTCGCAGGCGTAGCCAAACATCAGGCCCTGGTCACCGGCACCGGTGTTGAGGTGGTCGTCTGACGCATGGTCCACGCCCTGGGCGATATCGTTGCTCTGCTTGTCGTAGGCGACGAGCACGGCGCACCCTTTGTAATCGATGCCGTAGTCGGTGTTGTCGTAGCCGATACGTTTGATGGTGTCGCGCGCCACCTGGATGTAGTCCACATGCGCGTTGGTGGTGATCTCGCCGGCCAGCACGACCAAGCCCGTGTTGGTCAAGGTTTCGGCTGCAACGCGGGAGAGAGGATCCTGTGTGAAGATCGCGTCAAGGATCGCATCGGAGATCTGGTCCGCCACCTTGTCGGGGTGGCCTTCCGAGACAGATTCGGATGTGAAAAGAAAGTCGTTCGCCATTTGAATAAACTCCTGTGTTCCGGCATCGTTGGGCGTTGCCCGAAGCCTTGGGAGCTCTGGCGAACGCTTTAGCAGATTTATTTAGTGTCGCCCTGCAAGTTGCTCATTTAACTCAGCGACCCCGTCATTTTAATGCCTTTTGTATTCTGGTTTTTTTCCTTGCTGCCTTTGTGGCTGCTGCACGCCCTGGGTGCGCTCATGGGGTGGACGGCGTTTCTGGCCTCGGCCACGTACCGGCGGCGGTTTCTGCACAACGCCGCGCTGGCAGGCTACGGCTTCACGCAAGTGCGCGCTGCGGTGGCCCATGCCGGGCGCATGGCGGCCGAGTTGCCACGGCTGTGGCTGGGGGCCACGCCGCCTTGTCGCATCGTGGGCGCCGAGCATCTGCTGCAAGCCCATGCGGCAGGGCGGGGCATTGTGTTTCTCACCCCACACTTGGGGTGTTTTGAGATGTCGGCCCAGGCCGTGGCCCAGCGCTGGGGCGCTGCGCACGGCCCCATCACCGTGCTGTACCGCCCGGCGCGCCAGCCTTGGCTGGCCCGGGTGATGGAGACCGCGCGCAACCGCCCGGGCATGCAGGCCGTACCCACCACGCTGGCGGGTGTGCGCCAGATGATCAAGGCGCTGCGCCGGGGTGAGGCCGTGGGTCTGCTGCCCGACCAGGTGCCGCCCGAGGGGCAGGGCCTGTGGGCGCCATTCTTTGGGCGTGACGCCTATACCATGACCCTGGCCGTGCGCCTGGCCCAGCAGACCGGGGCCACCGTGCTGCTGGCGCGCTGCGAGCGCCAGCCCTGGGGGCGGGGTTTTTTGCTGGTGATCGAGCCGCTGCCTGCGGCGCTCGATGATTCTCTGGAGGCCGCTGTGCTGCAAATCAACCGCGCCATGGAGCACATCATTCGCCAGTGCCCGGACCAGTACCTGTGGGGCTATGCCCGCTACAAGCAGCCGCGCGCCGAGGCATCCGCCGGAGGTGTTGCATGAGCGGCCGCCTTGGGGTGTGGTTCATGGGCATGCTGGCGTATCTGCCGCTGCCGGTATTGCGCGCCATCGGCTGGCTGATCGGGCAGGTGCTGTACGTGCTGGCGGCGCCGCGCCGCCGTGTGGCACTGCGCAATCTGGAATTGTGCTTTCCGCAGGCCACACTGGCGCAGCGCAAGGCCTGGGCGCGCGAGACTTTCGTGGTGTTTTGCCAGACCTGGCTGGACCGCAGCTGGCTGTGGTCTGCGCCGCGCGATGTGGTGCTGCAGCGCGTGAAGCTGCAGGGCGCTGTGCACGAGTTGGAAGGTGATGCACCCACCATCATCTTTGCGCCGCATTTCTACGGCATGGATGCGGGGGGGCTGGCCTTGCCCCTGCGCACCCAGCGCGCGTTCACGTCCATTTTCTCGACGCACCCCAATCCCGCGGTGGATGCTTGGTTCATGGCGGGGCGCCAGCGCTTTGGAGATGTGCGCATGCTCAACCGCGCCGACGGGGTGAAGCCCATCATTTCCAGCCTGCGCAAAGGCGGGCTGCTGTATCTGTTGTCCGACATGGATTTTGGTCCGGGCGAGTCGATCTTCGTGCCGTTCTACGGCGTGCCCACGGCCACGGTGCCTTCGCTGTCACGCTTTGCCCGGCTGGGCCGCGCCAAGGTGCTGGGCATGTACACGCGCTTGACGCCCACGGGCTATGTGGCTGAGCTGTCTCCCGCCTGGGAGCATTTCCCCACCGACGATGTAGAGGCCGACACAGCGCGCATGAACCGTGAGTTGCAGAGCTACATCGACACCATGCCGGGCCAGTACTACTGGGTACACAAGCGTTTCAAGACCCGGCCCGAGGGTGAGCCAGGTGTTTACTGAGTACCTCTGAGGCGCCTGTGGCCAGGGTTTGGAAGGGTGAATTTATGCCCAATTGGCTCGCAGCCCTTATGCAGAGAGCGCAAGCAGCTATTCTTTTGATTGCAAAAAATCCGCGAGCCTTTGGCGCACCAGTTCGGGCTGTTCATGCACCAGCCAGTGCGAGGCTCCGGCGATCTGTTGGAGTTGCAATTGCGGCACCCAGCCTGGCAGGCCGTCCAGCAGGCCGGGCAGCAGCGCCGGGTCGTCCATGCCCCAGAGCACCAGCGTAGGCATCGCCACTGTCAGCATGGACGCAGGCATGCTGACAGTGGCGGCCCCGGCGTCGCCCTCGCGGGGCGGGCGCAGCGGGCTGGCGCGGTAATAGTTGCAGGCGCCCGTCAATCCTTGCTGCCACAGTGCACGGTACTGCGCCCGCACGGCGTCGGTCAGCCAGGCGGGCGCGCGGCCGTCGGGGGCATTGAAGAAAGCGAACAGGCGGCGGAAGTCGTCCTCGGCCAATAACGCCTCGGCATCGGGGCGGCACAGGAAATGCATGTACTGGCTGGCTGCCTGCTGGGCGGGGCTGTGCTGCAACTCGCGCAAAAAGGCGCCGGGGTGCGGTGAATTCACAATGGCCAGGCGGCGCAGGCGTTGCGGCCACTGGTTGGCCAGGTTCCAGGCGACGGCGCCGCCCCAGTCGTGCGCCACCAGGCATTCAAGGGGCGCTCCGTCGGCGCATTCCACCGCGATCAGCGCTGCCAGGTCCTGCACCAGGTATTTGGCGCGGTAGGCCTCGGCTTCTGGTGGGCTGCTGGAGCGCCCAAAGCCCCGCATGTAAGGCGCTATGCAGCGGTAGCCGCCGTGGGCAGGTTGCGAAAAGTGCGCCAGCAGGTCGTCCCAGATGAAGGCGCCTTCTGGAAAGCCATGCAGAAACATGAGCACCGGGCGGCCCCGCTCACCGCTCACATGGCAGTGCAGGGTCGTGCCGTGGGGCAGGGGAATGTCGATACGGGTGATCATTTTGCTATTTAAAAGAGAGCTTTCTGCGCTTTATTTATAAGCGCTAGAGGCCATTTTTACTGAAAATGAAACCGCTGCCGCCCTGCACCGGGTGTCAGCCTTGGGGCGCTGCCGGGGTGACTGGCTCGGCGGCTCCATCCGGGTGGGCCCACTGCCACAGGAGTTGTGCGGTCTCGTCCACGCCCTGTTTCTTGAGCGCAGAGAACATCTTCACCTCGCCCCCGCCGGCCTGCAGTCGCCCAATCGACAGCGCCTTGGCCTGTTCGGCGCGGGTCAGCTTGTCGGCCTTGGTGAGCAGTACCAGAAACTTCAGGCCTTCCTCGACGCGCGGGCGCACGACTTCGAGCAGAGCCTCGTCCAGTTCGGTCAGACCCAGGCGCGGATCGCACAGCAGCACGATGCCCGTCAGGCTGGTGCGGCTGACCAGGTAATTCACCATCACCTGCTGCCAGCGCTTCTTGTCGGTGCGCGACACCGCTGCATAGCCGTAGCCGGGCAGGTCGGCCAATACTGCGTCGGTGATGCCCTGGCGGCCCAGTGAAAACAGATTGATGTGCTGCGTGCGCCCCGGTTTCTTGGAGGCAAAGGCCAACTGCTTTTGCTGAGCCAGGGTGTTAATGCACGAGGACTTTCCCGCGTTGGAGCGTCCGACGAAGGCGATCTCCGGCACATCCACGGGCGGCAACTGGTGCAGTTGCGCGGCGGTGGTGAGGAAGCGCGCCGTGTGCATCCAGCCCATGGCGGTCCGGGCATCGGGTGCGGGCGAAACAGGGCCAGCAGTTGGCGCAGGAACAGAGAGTGTCATGGATCAATAGGATGCGTTGGAGCCTCATTGTAGAATCGCGTGGTTTAGCGCCACCACAACGAAGTCCCTCGATATGAAGTTGCTCGCCTCCTTGCTCATGGCTGCCGTGCTGGCAGCTCCCGCTCTTCCTGCTTTTGCTGCGGACGCCGCCCCGGTACCCGCCAAGCCCGACCTTGCGAAGGGCGAAGCCAGTTATTCCACCGTTTGCGTGGCTTGCCACGCGGCCGACGGCAATTCGAGCATTGCTGAAAATCCCAAGCTGGCGCAACAGCACCCCGCCTATTTGGTCAAGCAGCTGGAAGAATTCAAGTCGGGCAAGCGCGCCAGCGCCATCATGCAAGGCTTTGCCTCCATGCTGTCGGACGAGGACATGAAGAACGTGGCTGCCTGGCTGGCTTCCAAGCCCGCTGCCGAGAATGCTGCCAAGGACAAAAACCTGGTGGTGATGGGCGAGCGCATCTACCGCGGCGGTATCCCGGACCGCCAGATCGCCGCCTGCGCTGCCTGCCACAGCCCCAATGGCGCTGGTATTCCCGCGCAGTACCCCCGTCTGTCGGGCCAGCACGCGGTCTACACCGAGGCCCAGCTCAAGGCTTTCCGTGACGGCGTGCGCAACAATAATATCCACATGACCGGTGTGGCCGCCAAGCTGAACGACCGCGAAATCGCTGCGGTATCGGACTACATCGCCGGGCTGCGTTGATCGCTGCGCGCTGTCCGGGGCGGTTTTGCCGCCACTGTACGGAACCAATCGCGCACGACTAACCCCAATGCGGGCGGGCCCATCTTTGGATGGCCCGCCCTTTTTCTTTCTGCGCTGCATACTCTCCACCCATGTCTGACACCACCCACGGCGTGCGCATCCGCACGGGTTCGCACGCGATGCGCGCCGGTATCGAGCTGTTGTCCTCGATGCGTTTCGCCATTGCGCTGCTGACGATCATTTGTATCGCCTCGGTGATTGGCACGGTGCTCAAGCAGCACGAACCTGCTATCAACTACGTCAACCAGTTTGGCCCCTTCTGGGCGGAGCTGTTTGCGGCCGTGCAGCTCAACACGGTATACAGCGCCTGGTGGTTTTTGCTGATCTTGGCGTTTCTGGTCACCAGCACCTCGCTGTGCATTGCGCGCAATACCCCGAAAATCATTGCCGATCTCAAGACCTACAAAGAGAACATCCGCGAGCAAAATCTGCGCGCTTTCCATCACAAGGCCGAGGCCGCCCTGGAACAAAGCACCGAAACCGAAGCCCGGCGCATTGGCCAGATGCTGGTGGGCGGCGGCTGGAAGGTGCGTTTGCAGCAGCGTGACACCGCTGCAGGCCCGGGTACGGGCTGGATGGTGGCCGCCAAGGCGGGCGCAGCCAACAAAATTGGCTACATCGCGGCGCACAGTGCCATCGTGCTGGTGTGTCTGGGCGGCTTGCTCGATGGCGATCTGATCGTGCGTGCGCAGATGTGGGTGGGCGGCAAAACGCCGTTTGCCGGTGGCGGCATGATTGCCGACGTACGCCCTGAGCACCGTTTGAGTGAACGCAACCCCACGTTCCGCGGCAATCTGGTGGTCAGCGAAGGCGCGCAGGCAAGTACTGCCATCCTGAGCCAGTCTGATGGCGTGCTGCTGCAGGAGCTGCCTTTCGCGGTGGAGCTTAAAAAATTCATCGTCGAGTACTACTCCACGGGAATGCCCAAGCTGTTTGCCAGTGAGGTCATCATCCACGACAAGGCCACGGGCGAGACCGTTCCGGCGCGCATTGAGGTCAACCATCCGGCCAGCTACAAGGGGGTCGAGATTTACCAGTCGAGCTTTGACGACGGCGGATCTACGGTGTCTTTGCACGCGCTGCCGCTGACAGCGAATGCGGCGGCGTTCGATGTGCAGGGCACCATTGGCACCAGCTCCCGCCTGGCCCAAGGCGTGGGGGGGGAGCCGATGTCGCTGGAATTCACCTCGCTGCGCACCATCAACGTAGAAAATTTTGGCAATAACGAAGACGCTACCGGCACCGACGTTCGCAAGGTGGATTTGCGCCACTCCATCGACGCCCGCATGGGCGCGGCCAACAAGACCGAGAGCAAAACGGATTTGCGCAATGTCGGCCCCAGCATCGGTTACAAGCTGCGCGATGCGGCAGGCCAGGCGCGCGAGTTCCACAACTACATGCTGCCTGTGGACATGGGCGACGGCTCGCCTGCGGTTTTCTTGTTCGGCGTGCGCGAAAAACCATCCGATCCTTTCCGTTACTTGCGCCTGCCGGTCGATGCGCAGGGTGGGATCAACGGTTTCATGCGCCTGCATGCGGCACTGTCCAGTCCCGCCGATCGTGCGGAGGCTGTGCGCCGCTATGTGGCCCAGGCCGTCGATCCGGGCCGTAAAGAGCTGTCGGCACAACTGGCCGAATCGACTTCGCGGGCGCTGACGCTTTTTGCCGGGCGCACGGATGAAGCGGGCAAACGCCATGGCGGGTTGGCGGCTATCTCCGAGTTTATGGAAGCCAATGTTCCCGAGGCAGAACGCTCGCGTGCCGGCGAGGTGCTGATCCGGATTTTGAATGGCGCGTTATACGAACTGGCGCAGATCACCCAAGAGCGCGCCGGGCTTGCGCCGCTTCAACCGGGTAACCAGACACTGGGGTTCATGACACAGTCGGTGATGGCGCTGAGCGATGTCCAGTTCTATCCGGCGCCTGTGCTGTTCGAACTCAAGGATTTCAAACAGGTGCAGGCCAGTGTCTTCCAGGTAGCGCGTGCGCCGGGTAAAAACGTGGTGTATCTGGGCTGCGCCTTGCTGATTCTGGGGGTGTTTTCCATGCTCTATATTCGTGAGCGCCGCGTCTGGGTCTGGCTGGCCCCCCGCGATGGGCGTACCCATGCCACCATGGCACTTTCGACCAATCGCAAGACAATGGATGGCGACCGCGAGTTTGCCCAACTGACCGAAAAACTCATTGGGGCGGCACCTTCGAGCCGCCATGGAGGCTCCACATGAATACCGCTAGCACCATCACGGTGACCCTCAATGAGGGCTTCTTCTCCCGCCGAAACTGGCTGGACTGGCTCTTTGCTGCCATTGTGGTGGTGGGGGGGCTGTATGCGTTGCAGCGTTACGGCGCCTACATGGACATCTATGAAAAAGGCATTTTGCTTGCCGCCATCCCCAGCCTGGTATGGCTGGGCTGGTTTTGGCGGCCCCTGCGCTCCTTGATGCTGGCGGTGGCTGCACTCTCGTTGATGGCCATCGGTCTGTACCAGATCGATGGTGCAGGCAGCCTGGGGCGCGCCGAAACAGTGTTCGGCCTCAAGTATTTTCTGTCCAGCCAGTCGGCCATCCTGTGGATGAGCATGCTGTTCTTCATGGCAACGCTGTTCTACTGGATCGGCATGTTCTCGCGCGGCGAGGGCGATGTGATGTCTCTCATCGGCTCACGCCTCGTTTGGGTCGCCGTGGGCATGGCCTTGATCGGCACCATGGTGCGCTGGTATGAAAGCTACTTGCTTGGCCCTGACATCGGCCATATTCCGGTGAGCAACCTCTATGAGGTGTTTGTCATGTTCTGCTGGATGACCGCGCTGTTCTACCTGTACTACGAAGAGCAGTACGGCACGCGCGCCCTGGGCGGTTTTGTCATGCTGGTGGTCAGCGCAGCGGTGGGTTTTCTGTTGTGGTACACGGTGGTGCGCGACGCGCATGAAATCCAGCCTCTGGTACCTGCTCTCAAAAGCTGGTGGATGAAGCTGCACGTACCCGCCAACTTCATTGGCTACGGTACCTTTGCGTTGTCGGCCATGGTGGCTTTTGCTTACTTGATCAAGCAGCAGGCGACCGAGACACGCTGGTACAAACTGGCACCGCTGTGGCTGCTGGGCGTGGTGCTGTGCTTTGAGCCCCTGGTTTTCCGTCAGGGCTCCACCGCCGCGGGCAGCAGCTACTGGATGGTGTATTTCGGCGTATCCGCGCTCATCGTTGCCAGCATTTTGCTGGGCCGTAAGCGTATCGGTGAGCGCCTGCCCTCGTTCGAGGTGCTCGATGACCTGATGTACAAGTCCATCGCGGTGGGTTTTGCGTTTTTCACCATTGCCACCGTGCTGGGCGCACTCTGGGCCGCCGAGGCCTGGGGCGGCTACTGGAGCTGGGACCCCAAGGAAACCTGGGCGTTGATCGTCTGGCTCAATTACGCTGCCTGGCTGCACATGCGCCTGATGAAGGGTTTGCGCGGTACGGTGTCCGCCTGGTGGGCGCTGGTGGGCTTGGTGGTCACCACCTTTGCCTTCCTCGGGGTCAACATGTTCCTGAGCGGTCTGCACAGCTACGGCACACTGTAGTAGGTGGGTAAGCGGGGCCCGGCCAGCGGGTTTTTGGTGAGCGTTGTAATCTGAACAATGAATGGAACGAATTGGTTTTCATTTCGCTCTATCTGTCACAGCAACCAAAACCCCCCACTGGAGCAATTCGATGGCCCATTTTTCCCGCGATACGGGGTTCCAGCACCCTGTCGCTTCTGAAATTACCCCCCGTGGGGTGTACGAAGAGCGCCGCCAACTGCTGCGCCAATGTGCTGCGGGCTTGGCAGGTGCCACGTTGGCCGCCTGGGCGGGTCGCGAGGCACTGGCCCAGGTGCAGGCACCAGGCAAGTTGACCGCATTGCCCGGCATCAAATCGGCCGTGGCGGGTGCAGTCACGATGGAAAAACCCACCAGCTACCAGGACGCTAGCAGCTACAACAATTTCTACGAGTTCGGGACCGACAAGGCCGACCCGGCCCGCAACGCCCATACGCTGAAAACGACGCCCTGGACGATAGAGATCGAAGGGCTGGTGAAGAAACCCGGTCGCTACGGTCTCGAAGACTTGCTCAAGCTCAGTGCCATGGAAGAGCGCATCTACCGCATGCGCTGCGTGGAAGGTTGGTCAATGGTGATTCCTTGGGTAGGTTATTCGCTGGCCGACCTGATTCGGCGTGTCGAGCCCCTGGGAAGTGCCAAATATGTGGAGTTTCTGACGCTGGCCGACAAGGCCACCATGCCCGGTGTGGGTTCGCGCGTGCTGGACTGGCCTTATACCGAGGGCCTGCGGCTGGACGAAGCCATGCACCCGTTGACCCTGCTGACTTTTGGCATGTACGGCGAGGTGCTACCGAAACAAAATGGTGCGCCGGTGCGCATTGTGGTGCCGTGGAAATATGGCTTCAAGAGCGCCAAGAGCATTGTCAAGATTCGCTTCACCGACAAAGAGCCTCCCACTGCCTGGAACAAGGCCGCCATCCAGGAGTACGGGTTTTATTCCAACGTGAATCCCCAGGTGGACCACCCGCGCTGGAGCCAAGCCACTGAGCGCCGTATTGGCGAAGATGGTCTTTTCGCCCGCAGGCGCAAGACTCTGATGTTCAATGGATACGAGGCACAAGTGGGGCAGCTGTATGCCGGCATGGACCTCAAAAAGTTCTATTGACGACCTACCGTTCTGAGCAGACGGTGCTGCTGCGTGCCGCTATTTCCATGAAAAAATTGTTGATGCACCCCGCTGCCAAACCCCTGGTCTTTGGGCTGGCGCTGCTGCCCCTGGCCTGGCTGGTCTTTGCCGCCGCCACGGACGCGCTGGGTGCCAACCCGGCCGAGGCCTTGATTCGCGCGCTGGGCGATTGGACGTTACGCATGCTGTGCCTAGTGCTGGCGGTAACGCCTTTGCGGGTGATGACCGCAACGCCTGCGCTGGCGCGTTTTCGCCGCATGCTGGGTCTATTTGTCTTTTTTTACGCGGCAATGCACCTGTTGGCGTATGCCTGGTTTGACATGGGTCTGGACGGTGCCGAGATTGTGCGCGATGTCATCAAGCGTCCCTTCATCCTCGTCGGCATGTTGGCGGGGGTGTTGTTGACGCTGCTAGCGGCAACCTCGTTCAACCGTGCTATCCGATGGCTCGGCGGCGCCCGTTGGCGGGCGCTGCACCGCGCGGTGTACGCCGTGGCGGGGCTGGCGATTCTGCATTTCTACTGGATGCGGGCCGGCAAGAACAACTTTGCCGAGGTCTGGTTGTACGGCGCCATTCTGGCTGTTCTGCTGGGCTGGCGGCTCTGGCGCCGCGTATGCCAGCGCGAAAAATCCACGCGCATTGGCGGAGCCGTTGCAGCGGATTGATGCTATTTAAAATATAGCTGTTAACGCTTGATGGTAAAGCGTTAGAGCCTTATTTTAGTAGTATTTCATTGTGGAAGGTGTCGGCCGCGGTCTCACGCTGCCGGATCAGTTGGGCCTGGTCGCCGTCCACCAGCACCTCGGCCGCACGCCCCCGGGTGTTGTAGTTGCTGGACATGGACATGCAGTACGCCCCTGCCGACAGCACAGCCAGCCGGTCACCCGCCTGCACGGCCAGGCTGCGGTCGCGGCCGATCCAGTCGCCGCTCTCGCAGACCGGCCCCACTACGTCGTAGATCTGCTCGGCATCGCTGGAAGCTTGTACCGGTACGATGGCGTGGAAAGCCTGGTACATGGCCGGGCGGGGTAGATCGTTCATGGCGGCATCAACGATGCAGAAGTTCTTTTCTTCGCCAGGTTTGAGATACAGCACTTCGGTGACGCATATACCTGCATTGCCGACCAGCGAGCGACCGGGTTCGATCATGAACTGGCGGTCACCAAAGCCGCGCGCGTCGATTCGGGAGAACAACTGCTGCCACAGCGCATCGGCAGCAGGAGGTGTGTCGCCGTTGTAGTTGATCCCCAGTCCGCCGCCAAAATCAATGTGGTGGATGGGAATGCCTGCTGCCTCGATCTGCTCCACCAGATCGAGCATGCGCTCGGTGGCATCGAGGTAAGGTGTGACTTCTGTGATCTGCGAGCCGATATGGAAATCAATGCCCACCACGCGCAGGCCCGGCAGGGCCGCCGCGCGCTGGTACGTAGCGAGGGTGCGTTCATGGGCCACGCCAAATTTGTTGCCCTTGAGGCCGGTGGAAATATAGGGGTGCGTTTTGGGATCGATATTCGGATTCACGCGGATGCTGACCGGTGCCGTCGTGCCCGCCGCCACAGCCACTTCGCTCAGCACTTCCAGCTCGGCTTCGCTCTCCACGTTGAAGCACAGAATACCGGCCTGCAGGGCCTGCCGCATCTCGTGCCGCGTTTTGCCCACGCCAGAGAAAATCACCTTGCCGGGGTCTCCGCCTGCAGCGATGACCCGTTCCAGTTCACCGCCCGAGACGATGTCGAATCCGCAGCCCTGGCGAGCAAAAAACTGCAGCAACGCCAACGAAGAATTGGCCTTCATCGCATAGCAAATATGCAGCTTGCGCCCGGCAAAGCCGCGCTGGTAGGCCGATAGTGCATCACGCATCGAAGCGGTTGAATAGATGAACAGCGGTGTGCCGTACTGCGCAGCAAGCTCGCTGGCGCGCAGCCCCTCGACGCACAGTGCGTTGTCACGGTAGGCAATATGGGGAGCGCCGGGCAGGGCCTTGGAAGTCATGGTGTGGCAGTCGAAGCAGGGGTGGAAGGGTGTGGTGCAGCGGGGTCGGCAGAGCTGGGTACCAGTGTTTGCGGCAGGGTGGCGCGCTGGCGTGCTGCTGCGTCGGTCGGCAGAAACAGCGGACCACGCTGACCACAGGCACTCAGGCTTGCCACGCTGGCAGCAAGGATTAAGGCACTGACTAGAATTTGTATCGCTCTCAACATATTGAAATTGTAATGACCGACCTTGAATTCATGGACTGTGCCGAGCTTTTATTGCAGGCGGTAGAGCAATGCTGCGACCGGATCAACGATGAGACGGACGCCGATATCGACAACCAGCGCTCTGGCGGCATGATCACTCTGATGTTCAGCAACCGCAGCCAAATCATCATCAATCTGCAAAGGCCCTTGCACGAAGTCTGGATGGCCGCGCAGTCCGGGGGCTACCACTACCGTTTTGACGGCAGCGCATGGCGGGACACCAAGGGAGGCAATGAGTTCTTTGCCCAGCTGCGCAGCGATGCTGCGGCGCAATCAGGGTTGCAACTGGACTTCAGAGGGTAATGCGCCAGGCGCATTCAGGCGCACTACGTTCTCCTGATATTGGATTCAATTGCGAAACAGGTCGAGGATGCGACTGCGCTCCTCCGGAGCAGGGCCCTCGGGTCGCGGTGCCGCGCTGGCGCTTTCCATTCCTAGGCTGGACACGCCCGCGTTGCGCGCATATTCCTCATAAAACCACTCTCCACCGACGTTAACGACGCCAGCTGGCACTGTGGGCTCCATCACAGGAACGCCCTTGAGCGCTTTTTCCATGAAGCTGATCCATACCGGTAGACTGAGTCCGCCGCCGGTTTCACGGCTGCCCAGGTTGCGGGGTGTGTCGTAACCAATCCAGGTGACGGCGGCAATCGTGGGCTGGAACCCTGCAAACCAGGCATCCCAGGAATCGTTGGTCGTGCCGGTTTTGCCATACAAATCGGGCCGCTTGAGCGTGGCCTGTGCGCGGGCCGCAGTACCGGAGCGGGCCACTTCCTGTAGCAGGCTGTCCATGATGAAAGCATTGCGCGGTTCAATCGCGCGAACTTGGTCTTGCGTCGCAGGTGGCTCGATCTCCGAGAGAACCCTGCCTTTGTGATCGGTGACGCGTGAGATCAGCCAGGGATTGACGCGATATCCGCCATTGGCAAAAACCGAGTAACCCACGACAAGCTGCATCGGGGTGACCGAGCCCGCTCCCAGTGCCATCGTGAGATAGGCGGGATGCTTTTCGGCATCAAAGCCAAATTTTGTGATCCATTCTTGGGCATTGCGGGCCCCCACGGCCTGGAGCACGCGGATCGAGACCATGTTTTTCGACCGGGCCAGCGCAGACCGCATGGTCATGGGACCTTCAAACTTGCCGTCATAGTTCTTGGGCTCCCAAGGCTTTCCGCCAGTGACCCCGGCATCAAAAAAGAGAGGGCCGTCGTTGATGACGGTGGCCGGCGTAAAGCCCTTTTCCAGCGCAGCCGAATAGATAAAAGGCTTGAAGCTTGAGCCAGGTTGGCGCCATGCCTGGGTGACATGGTTGAATTTGTTTTTGTCAAAATCAAAGCCGCCCACCAACGCCTTGAGTGCGCCTGTGCGGGGATCGATGGCGACAAAAGCGCCTTCGACTTCGGGTAATTGTGTGGCTTCCCAGGTGTCCTTGGGAGTTTTGACCACCCGAATGACAGCGCCACGGCGTATCTTGATGTTGGGTGGTGCTTTGTCGCTCAACCCGGATTGCACGGGTTTGAGGCCCTCCCCCGTGATTTCGATGGTGTCGCCGTTGGGGCGCATGGCAACAATTTTGCGTGCTCCAGCTTCCAGCACCATGGCCGACAGGACGTCGCCGTTGTCTGGATGGTCGGCCAGAATATCGTCAATGGTTTCTTCCAGCTCCTGCGGGGTGTTGGGAAGTGTGACGAATTTTTCGGGGCCGCGATAGTGCTGTCGGCGCTCGTAGTTCATGATGCCTTGGCGCAAGGCACGATAGGCGACCTCCTGTTCACCCGCGTTCAGGGTGGTATAGACGTTGAGGCCGCGCGTGTAGGCCTCATTACCATATTGCGCAAAAATCAGCTGGCGCGCCATTTCAGCCACAAACTCGGCATGGACACGGGTGCTGTCCGAGCCCGTGCGGATCTTGACGTGCTCGGTGCGCGCGGCGGATGCCTCTTCAGGGGTGATGAAGCGGTTTTCCTCCATGCGGTCGATGATGTGGAGCTGTCGTGCCCGGGCCCGCTTCGGATTACTGATGGGGTTGTAGGCTGATGGGGCTTTGGGCAACCCGGCCAGCATGGCTGCTTCTGCAATTGTTACAGCTTTGAGTGGCTTGCCAAAATAGGTTTCTGATGCAGCCGCAAAGCCGTAGGCCCGATTTCCCAGAAAAATCTGATTCATATAAATCTCAAGAATCTGATCCTTGGTCAGGAAATGCTCTAATTTAAAAGTTAGTAATATTTCGTAAATTTTTCGAGTAAATGTTTTTTCCGAAGAAAGATACACGTTGCGCGCCACCTGCATGGTGATGGTGGATGCGCCCTGGCTTTTCATCTTTCCCAGATTGGCCAAGCCTGCGCGCAGCATGCCTTTGTAATCTACGCCGCCATGCTGAAAGAAGCGCGTGTCTTCAATGGCAAGAACGGCGTCCTTCATCACCTTGGGGATTTCGCCGATGGGCGTCAGGTTGCGCCGCTCTTCACCAAACTCACCCAGCAAGGCGCCTTCTGCGGAGTAGACCCTCAAAGGGAGCTTCGGCCGGTAGTCTGCCAGGTCGGAGATGTCGGGTAGATTAGGGTAGGCCATGGCCAGCGCCACGGCAATCACAAAGGCAAGGGACAGTGCGCCAGCGGCTGCCAGGCCCAGCATCCAGAGCGTCAAGCGGATCATCCATCGGAGCCATACCGGTCGCTTTGAGGATGTTGAAGGAGTCGCAGTGTTTGCGGATTTTGTCGTGGCGGGGGGCGGCATATCGCTCCGGATTGAAATGACAGGCCATTATAAAAATGCGCTGTGGCATTTTTCGGGGGATGACAAAAAGCAGTCCCCAAATGGGTGTGCACTGGGCGTGCTGATGGGCCCCGAGGGGTTGTAGTGTGGCGTCAAACGTCTGCTTTTGACAACGGTTCAAATGTGCAACGGCCGGAAAACTCTTTGCTGGAGAAGTATCTTACTGATAGCATTCATGTGAAATGTTAAGTTATGTTGTGTCTGATTGACAATTTTTAGGGGGCCATCTTGATCTCTGCGGGATCTCTGTTCAGTCGCCAGTCCGCGCCACTGCTGGGCATCGACATCAGCTCCTCCAGCGTCAAGCTGGTGGAGTTAGGGCGTGACAAGGCGGGTGGCCTGGTCCTGGAGCGGTGCGCCATCGAGCCACTGGAGCGTGGTTGGATTACGGATGGCAACATCGAGAAGTTCGATGAAGTCGCCGAAGCCCTGCGCAGGGTGGTGAAGAAAAGCGGCACACGCACGAAAAATGTGGCGCTGGCCTTGCCGCCTTCTGCCGTGATTACCAAAAAAATCACATTGCCCGCAGGCATGTCCGACCAAGAGTTGGAGGTGCAGGTGGAATCCGAAGCCAACCAGTACATCCCCTTTTCCCTGGATGAGGTCAGTCTGGATTTCTGTGTGATTGGCCCCAGCAAGAACGCGCCTGGAGACGTTGAGGTCCTGATCGCTGCATCACGCCGCGAAAAAGTGCAGGATCGACAGGGCTTGGCTGAAGCGGCTGGGCTCAAAGCTGCAATCATCGATATTGAATCCCATGCGTCACGTCTGGCGGCGAGCCGACTGATGGAGGCCTTCCCCAACAAGGGTGTGGACACGATGGTGGCCTTGTTCGAAGTCGGGGCGCTGACGACCAGCATGCAGGTCATTCGCAACGACGAAGTCCTGTACGACCGAGACCAGGCTTTTGGTGGTGCGCAGTTGTCCCAGCTCATCGTGCGGCAGTACGGTTTTTCAGCGGAAGAGGCAGAAAGCAAAAAACGCAGTGGAGATTTGCCTGACGATTACTCGTCAGCAGTGTTGCGCCCCTTTGTGGAGAGCCTGTCCCAGGAAATTGGCCGTGCATTGCAGTTTTTCTTCACAAGTACTCCCCACAACCGGGTAGATCACATCATGCTTGCCGGTGGATCGGCTCCCTTGCCAGGGCTGACTGATGCGGTTACGCAACACACGGGGTTCCCGTGCAGCGTCGTCAATCCCTTTGATGGCATGGAAATTGGAAGTTCAGTCCGCATGAAAAAAATGGTACGTGAGGCGCCTTCCTACCTCACCTCATGCGGACTTGCGATGCGGAGGTTCCTGCAGTGATTCTTATCAACCTGCTCCCCCATCGGGAGGCTGCACGCAAGCGCCGTCGGGAAAATTTCCAAGCGACGATGCTGGCATCGGCCTTGATCGGTCTCATGATTGCCGGGGCCATTTATTGGTGGTTCCAGATGCAAATCGAGGAACAACAAGGTAAAAACCAGTTTCTTCAAAGTGAAATCAAGCTTCTGGAAGGCCAGATTAAGGAAATCGCGACCATTGAAGAAGAAATTGCCGCGCTTCGTGCTCGCCAAAAGGCGGTAGAAGATCTGCAATCTGATCGCAACCTGCCTGTGCACTTGCTCAGCGAGTTGGTTCAGCAACTGCCCGATGGCGTGTATATCACTGCACTCAAGCAGACGAACCAGTCGGTGGCGTTGCAAGGGATGGCGCAGTCAAACGAGCGTGTCTCTGAGATGCTGCGCAATCTTTCCAACAATACGCCTTGGCTTTCCAAGCCAGAGCTCGTGGAAATCGTGGCCGCCAATGTGGCATTGACGCCGCGCGACCAGCGCCGCGTATCCGCCTTTAATCTGCGCTTTCAGTTAATGCGTTCCAGTGAGGCGCAAAAGGCCATGGAAGCCGCGAGTGTGGCGGGGAAATAAGCGATGGCAAAGAAACAAGCTTCAAATATCGATATGG
This sequence comes from Simplicispira piscis, assembly GCF_054783455.1. Lineage (NCBI taxonomy): Bacteria > Pseudomonadati > Pseudomonadota > Betaproteobacteria > Burkholderiales > Comamonadaceae > Simplicispira > Simplicispira piscis. Next base: position 123,382 of record NZ_BAAGQN010000006.1, on the reverse strand, counting down.
CGCAGTTGCAGGAGCAATTGGCGCGCCAGTTCAAAAATCTGGACACCAAAGACCCTTCGCTCTGGCCACCTTTGCCGCGCTATTTGCTGTGCATTTTCTTGGCGGTAGGCGTAGCAGTTGCATTATGGTTTGTCAAACTCACAGACTATGAGATGGAACTGGAAAGTGAGCGCGCGACTGAACAGACATTGCGGCAGGACTACCAGAAGAAGCTGCAGAAAGCAGTCAGTCTTGATCTCTTGAAGAAGCAGCGTGAGCAGGTGCAGCAGTATGTGATCCAACTGGAAAAACAACTGCCCAGCAAAGCTGAAATGGCAGCACTGCTGTCTGATATCAACCAGGCTGGTCTGGGGCGCAGCTTACAGTTTGAGCTGTTTCGGCCCGGGCAGATCGTGGTGCGGGAGTATTACGCTGAGTTGCCGATTGCCGTGCGAGTCACTGGCAAATACCACGATATGGGGGCATTTGCAGCCGATATTGCCAATTTGTCGCGCATTGTGACGTTGAATGACATCTCCATTGGCGTGCCGGCGAAAGACAAAGTAAGTGGAAACCTGACCATGGATGCGACAGCGCGCACTTTCCGCTATCTTGATCCGGAAGAAGTGCAGGCACAACGAGATGGAAAAGCAGGAGCGAAAAAATGAAATTCCTGCCGATTGCATTCATCGCGCTGTGTGTGAGTTCGTTATTGGGTTGTGGTTCATCAGGTGAAGATGAGCTTCGCCAATGGATGTCCGACGAACGGGCGCAGGCGAGGCCGCGCGTCACGCCGATCGCAGAACCCAAGCAATTCAATCCGCAGCCCTATACCGCCGATGCGGGAATGGAGCCGTTCAATTCGCTTAAATTGACCCAGGCTTTGCGGCGCGAATCTTCGCAGGTGGCATCGAATGCAGCGCTGATCGCGCCTGAAATGGCACGCCGAAAAGAACCGCTGGAAGCCTTTCCGCTCGATGTCATGGCCATGGTGGGCAGTTTGAACAAGACGAGCAAGCCGACGGCTTTGTTGAAGGTGGACAATCTTTTGTACCAAGTGCAGGTGGGCAACTATCTTGGACAGAACTATGGGCGGATCACTGCCATTACGGAAACGGCCATCCAGATTCGCGAAATTGTGCAGGACGCTACGGGTGACTGGATAGAGCGCGCCACATCGCTGGAACTGCAGGAGGAGGCGAAGAAATGAAGCAAAAGACCATGAAAATTATCAATCGTGCAGCAGTTGTGGCCGTTGCCACATGTCTGGCGTCATTCGCCTGGGCTGAGGGGGCTATCGAATCTGTTACAGGCAGCATGCAGGCGGGTGCCGAAGTCGTCCGGATTGAGATGTCCGAACCGTTAGGTGCCGTTCCCACCGGTTTCACCACGCAGTCGCCAGCACGGATCGCGCTCGATTTTCCCGGTGCCAGTAACGCCATGGGCCGTTCCATGGTGGAAGTCAATCAGGGTAATTTGAAGTCGGTCAATGTGGTGCAGGCAGGAGGGCGGTCGCGTGTCGTGCTCAACCTCAAGCAGGCGACTTCTTATCGGGCCGAACTCCAGGGCAAAGCGCTGCTGATTCAGCTGGACCCGGTTGCGTCGTCTGCGTCGGGTGCCAGTCAGCCTAAACCGTCCACTGTCTTTGCGGAAGCTGGTACCAACGATATCCTTCCTATCAAGGATGTCGATTTTCGCCGTGGTCCAGATGGTTCTGGCCGAATTGTCATAGGCTTGGCCAGCAGCCAGGTGGGGGTCGATTTGCGACAGGTAGGCAAAGGATTGACGGTTGATTTCACCCGTTCTTCGCTACCAGAAGGTTTGCGCCGCCGCCTGGATGTTGCTGATTTCGGGACTCCAGTGCAGATGGTGACGACCACTGAACAAGGCGACCATGTCCGCATGGTCATTGAGCCTGTTGGTGACTGGGAGCACAGTGCGTACCAGAGCGATAACCAATTTGTGATCGAAGTCCGTCAGAAGAAAGTGGATCTCAACAAGTTGAGCCAAGGGCCTGGCTATAGCAATGAAAAACTTTCATTAAATTTTCAGAGTATCGAGCTTCGCTCTCTTCTGGCTGTTTTTGCAGACTTTACCAATATCAATATCGTCACCTCCGATACCGTGACGGGTGCCATGACGCTGCGTCTGCAGGATGTGCCGTGGGATCAGGCACTGCAAATCATCATGGAAGCCAAGGGGCTGGGGATGCGTAAGACGGGCAATGTGCTCTGGATTGCGCCCAAGGACGAGATTGACGATCGTACAAAGAAGGATTTCGAAGCGGCGGCTGCTATTCAGAAATTGGAGCCTTTGCGTACGCAGGCGTTCCAGATGAACTATGCCAAAGCGGTAGATATGGTTGTTCAGCTAACTACCAGTGCAGGTGGAGCGACCAGTGGTGGCACCTCTAACCGATTCTTGTCCGAACGAGGCAGTGCCATCGCCGAGCCGCGTACCAATCAACTGTTTGTGACCGACACTGCAACCAAGCTTGAAGAGGTGCGCCAACTACTCGCCAAACTGGATGTGGCGGTTCGGCAGGTCATGATTGAGGCGCGCATCGTGGAGGCGTCTGATACCTTCGGCCGGTCCCTCGGGGTTCGGTTAGGCGCAACTGATTTGCGGGCCAACCGTGGTGGTGATGGCGGATACAACCTCGGTGGAGGAAACCGAGTGGCAGTCGGCACGAGTTACAGCAATGCTGTCGCGTCGACCAGCGCAGGTGGGGCGGTGAATACCTTGGGTAATTTTGTCAACCTGCCTGCACAAGCCCAAGGTGGATACGATCCGACGAGTTTTGCTATTTCGATCTTCAACTCGGCTGCGAACCGCTTCCTGAATCTGGAAATTTCTGCCATGGAGGCAGATGGCAAAGGCAAGATTGTGTCCAGCCCCCGGGTTGTCACTGCCGATCAGACCAAGGCATCTATTGAGCAAGGTACTGAGTTTCCATACCCTGTCACTGCACCCAATGGTGGCACGATCATCGCATTCAAGAAGGCCGTTTTGAAACTGGAAGTTTTGCCTCAGATTACCCCAGAGGGAAATATCATCTTGGATCTGGATGTGAATAAAGACAGTCCAGGTGAGGTTTTGAATAACGTTCGTGCAATCAATACGAAAAGAATTAAGACGCAGGTATTGGTTGAAAATGGTGGTACCGTTGTGATTGGTGGAATTTTTGAATTGTTCGAAGATGAAACTGAAGCGAAAGTTCCTTTCTTGGGCGATATTCCAGGCGTAGGAAATCTCTTTAAAACACGCACAAAACAGGCAAACAAGCAAGAAATGCTGATCTTTATCACCCCCAAGGTGATCACGGATAAATCAGCTTCTCGATAAATTGATATAGAAGAGGACAGAAAATGCAAAAGATTTTCAAATTTATAGCGACGGCATCGGTTGCCGTGCTGACGGCCTGCGGGGGCGGTGGCGGTAGCCCAGGGGATAGTAGTTTGCCTTATTCGATTTCAGTGAAGGCAGCCAAAACTCAATTGCCTCTGAATATTGCGAATGAAAGAGCTGGTATTGGAGCGTATTCGCCCTTCACGACCACGCTCTACGTCGAGGCACGTGAAGGCAGTGCTCCAATTCCCGGAGGGAAGGAAATTTTTGGCTGCAATGTCGCTGGTGGCCTGGAGTCTGGTGCTTTGTATTATCTTGATGGTAAAGATGAGCACATGGTTGAAGTCGACGATGGAATGGGCGGAAAAATTAAAGTCCCAGGCGCTTATCGCAACATCGTGCTGGATTCCAACTCGGGCGGAAATTCGTTCCATTTCCATGCAGGGGATAAGGCAGGGACTGCCCGCATTGTCTGCACGGTCACTAACCCAGCAGATAAGCTGGTTTCCAGCGCGAGTGTCGATATTGTGGTGGGTGCGGCAACCGGCAAGCCAGCCAGCGTGACTGGAACAGCCCAGGCTCCTGGCTATCTGGGTACGAGTACCAATACATTTAACCTGCCTAAAAGCGTCGCCATCAGTGCAAAGGTGATGGATGATGCGAATCAACCGGCTCCTGATCCAGTTGCTGCCAATCTGCAGGTCAGCATTCGCCCATTCGGCGCATCTGCGGGATCGCGCCTGTTGCAGGGAGGCCAGTCGGGAAGCACGATTCAGGTCAAGACCATTGGGGGCGAGGGACTGTTCGCGATCTCCAGCGGGCCAAGCGCAGGCGTCATTCTGCTGGAACTGACTTCGGATCGTTTCGACAACGACGTAAGCAACGGTATCCAGGATCCCGTGATGCAACTCATGGCCATCGGTGTGCACAAGGCCATCAGAACGGTTCCGCTGGCGATTACGGACACAGAAATAACGGTCACCAATGGCATGGCGTTCTCGTATGCATTGACCGCACAGGGCGGCGTGCCACCCTACATGTGGACTAGCAGCGGGTTGCCAACGGGCCTCAATTTGAGCGCTGACGGCGTGATTTCCGGTACACCCACAGCATCGAAGGGTACCTACAACGTGGTCGTGACTGTGACCGATTACACCGATGTCCCGTTGACCAAGAACGTGAAGATCAAGGTAGAAGGTGATCTTGCTATTGACGGCTGCGATAGCGACGTCAGCAAGCCCTGCGCGTTGCCTGGAGGAAAGGTGGGCGAACAATATTCACACACCCTCTCGTTCTCGATTGGCGACCCAGCGATTCCGGTAGTATGGACGGTCACGGGGAACTTGCCTCCCGGACTGGCACTGGCTGCCGACGGTACTATCTCAGGCACGCCGACCGCTAAGGGCACCTTCACTTTCATCGTTACCGCCACACGGGGCAGTCTGGTCGTGAGGCGCCAAGTCACCATCGTTGTCGGTTGATTTGGTCTTCACAGATCATAGGCACTCTGTCCGGGCAGCACAGGGTATTGAGAAATACAATTCCTGTCTGTCCTGAGTCTTGAGAAAAAGCCCCTTGGATGCATCCAAGGGGCTTTTTTTTGGTACCGTTGTTTTGTGACCCGCACCCATATTTATCAACCATCGATGCAAGAAACCGAGAATAAATACGAAATGCCTGAATCCCTCTCAGACCGAGGGACGCACAAGCTGGAAATCGATCTGGGGGATCGCAGCTATGAAATCCAGATCGCTGCGTCTTGCCTTTCAACGCTGTACCAGCATTCGGCGCTACCCCGCGCACCGTGTGCACTGGTCGTCACCAACACGACCGTGTGGCCATTGCATGGTGCTGCGCTCGTACAGTCTCTCAAACAGTGTTACCCCGTCGTCCATGTCGTCCAACTCCCCGACGGTGAAGAACACAAAACCTGGCAAACCCTGAACTTGATATTTGACGCACTGCTGGAGAACGGTTGCGATCGCAAAACAGTGCTCTTTGCGCTGGGCGGAGGTGTTGTGGGTGACATGACTGGATTTGCTGCAGCGTGCTACATGCGCGGCGTGCCCTTTGTCCAGGTACCTACAACTTTGCTGGCGCAGGTGGATTCCTCTGTGGGAGGGAAGACGGCCATTAACCACCCGCTGGGCAAGAATATGATCGGTGCTTTCTACCAACCTCTGCTGGTGGTTTGCGATCTCTCCACCCTCGACACGTTGCCGCAGCGCGAACTGTCCGCTGGGTTGGCTGAAGTCATCAAATATGGGCCGATTGCCGACATGGCTCTCATGGAGTGGCTCGAATCGTCCATGGATGCCTTGCTGGCCCGTGACCGTGATGCGCTTGCGCATGCGGTGCGCCGCAGCTGCGAGATCAAGGCCTGGGTCGTGGGGCAGGATGAGCGGGAGGCGGGTCTACGGGCGATTTTGAATTTTGGCCACACTTTTGGCCATGCCATTGAAGCCGGCATGGGATACGGAGCATGGCTGCATGGTGAGGGTGTTGGGGCCGGTATGGTGATGGCTATTGAGCTGTCCCATCGGCTGGGTTTGGTGGATGCCGCCTACGTGCAGCGGTTGCGCGCATTGGTGCAACGGGCTGGTCTGCCGCTGCGCGGCCCGGTCCTGGATGCCGCCGACAATGCGGGGCGTTACCTGGAATTGATGCGCGTCGATAAAAAGGCCGAAGCCGGGGAAATTCGTTTTGTGTTGATCGAAGGCCCAGGGCGCGCCGTAGTACGCGCAGCGCCCGATGCGCTGGTGCGCGAAGTCATCGATGCCTGCTGTCTTTGATGCACAATCAAATTGATAGCTGGTAGCGCTTATAGAATAAGCGTCAGGTGCCAATTTGACTACATTTTCTTCATTGCAAGTTTATGCGTGCGATCCAGCCCGTACGCGGGGACGGCGCTACGCTGAAGTGCCTGCTCCCACGCGCACCGAATACCAACGCGACCGGGACCGTATTGTGCACTCGACGGCTTTCCGCCGCTTGGTTTACAAGACGCAGGTCTTCCTGAACCATGAAGGGGATCTGTTCCGTACGCGGTTAACACATTCGCTGGAGGTGGCGCAGCTTGGGCGGTCCATAGCGCGATCGTTGGGCATCAATGAAGATCTGGTGGAGGCCATCTCGCTGGCACACGACCTGGGGCATACGCCGTTTGGGCATGCCGGGCAGGATGCGCTCAATGCCTGCATGGCCGACTACGGGGGGTTTGAGCACAACCTGCAGAGTCTGCGTGTTGTCGATTTGCTGGAGCGGCGCTATCCACAGTTTGATGGGCTCAATCTCAGCTTTGAAACGCGAGAGGGCATTCTCAAGCATTGCTCGCGCGCGAATGCCCAGGCGCTGGAGACGGCAGAGCCCGGCGGAGTGGGGCAGCGGTTCCTGGTACGCCAGCAGCCCAGCCTTGAAGCGCAGCTGTGCAACCTGGCAGACGAAATTGCCTACAACGCCCATGACATCGATGATGGTGTGCGCTCCGGTTTGTTGACGATGGAGCAACTGCGTGACGTCCCCTTGTTTGACCGATACCGCGCCGAGGCCTTGTCTGAATACCCTGGGTTAGATACACCCTCGGGCCAACGGCGCTTGCTCTACGACGCCATCCGGCGCATGCTCAGTGCCCAGGTCTACGATGTGATCAACACCACACAAGCCGCATTGGCGCAGTCCGCGCCCTCCAGTGTTGAGGCGGTGCGCACCATGCCTACGATCGTGGGTTTTGGCGACGGCATGCGGGTGCTGTCGCAAGAACTCAAAAGCTTTCTGCTCAGCCGTCTTTACCGCCATGAACAGGTGGTTCAGACCATGGGCAACGCCAGCCAGATTGTTCGTGATCTCTTTACGACCTATATGGCTTCTCCGCCGGAGATGAAACCGTCTTTTGCTGAGTGGGCTAACGGTGCAGCAGAGCCTTCTGTCCGAGCGCGGGTGGTGGCCGACTTTATCGCCGGCATGACCGACCGCTATGCGGTCCGGGAGCACGAGCGCTTGACAGGACAACGTTTGCTCGATTGAGCACGCCTGCGCGGCGTACCGCCTGGAGCCATCGGCAGAGTCTGCTATCGTGCCCCAACGCTCGCTGACCTTTCCTGTCCCCGCAACGCCATGACTGCATCGCCCCACATATTTTCAGAGTCTCCTTTGCCCGATGCGGCGATCGTGTGGCAGGACACCGTGCGCTGGTTGGAGCGCGCTGTGATCGGCCTGAACCTGTGTCCCTTTGCCAAGGGTGTGCATGGCAAAGGGCAGATCCATTATGTTGTTAGTAGCGCCACGGAGGGGGCGCAGTTGCTACAAGAGCTTGGCGATGAACTGAAGGCCCTTGCCGAGATTTCACCCGAAGAGCGCGACACCACGCTACTCATGGCGCCAGCCTGCTTTCCTGATTTTCTCGACTTCAACGATTTTCTGGAGTTGGCCGACCAACTGCTGAACGCACTGGACCTGGAGGGCATCTTGCAGATTGCATCGTTCCATCCCGCGTTCCAGTTTGGAGGCACAACCGTGGACGACGTGACCAACTGCACCAATCGAGCACCTTACCCCACCTTGCACCTGCTGCGCGAAGACAGCATCGACCGGGCTGTGGCGGCGTTTCCAGAGGCCGAAACCATCTACGAGCGCAACATGAAGGTGCTGGAGGAAATGGGCGCAGAGGGCTGGCAGGCGCTGGATGTAGGGGCGCGCTGCCCCGTGGCACACGCCGAATCGCCACAGAAAGGCAATACATGAAGCCGCTGCGTGGAAAAGACCGTGCTCCCGTCTCAGTCGCTGCCGTGGAGATCCCAGAACTGCGCCCTGGCCAGTCGGTGGAACTGCTCAAAGAGCTGCATATCCTCACGCGCGATGGCCGCCTGAACCAGGATTCACGCCGCAAGCTCAAGCAGGTCTCGCACCTTTTCCAGTTCATCGAACCGTTGCTGGAAGAGTTCAGCGCCCAGGGCCATGCCCCCCTGCTTGCCGACCATGGGGCCGGCAAGTCTTACCTGGGCTTCATTCTGTACGACCTGTACTTCAAGGCGCTGGGGCGCGGCCACATCTACGGCATCGAAACCCGCGCCGATCTGGTGGAAAAATCCCGCGCCTTGGCCGACCGGCTGGGTTTTGGTCGCATGTCTTTTCTGAATCTGTCGGTGGCCGAATCGACCGACGCGACCGAGTTGCCCGATCGCATCGACATCGTGACCGCGCTCCACGCCTGTGACACAGCGACCGACGACGCCATTGCCTTTGGCCTGCAAAAGCAGGCTCGCGCCATGGTCATCGTGCCGTGTTGCCAGGCCGAAGTGGCCTCATTTTTGCGCAAGGACAAGGCCTTGCAATTGGGCCGTACGCCGTTGGCTGAATTGTGGCGCCATCCATTGCACACCCGGGAGCTGGGGAGCCAGATCACCAATGTGCTGCGCTGCCTGTACCTGGAGGCCAGCGGCTACCAGGTCACGGTGACAGAACTGGTGGGCTGGGAGCACAGCATGAAGAACGAACTCATCATCGCAAAATACAACGGGCAGAAAAAACGCAGTGCTGCCGAGCGCTTGCGGTCCATCTTGCGAGAGTTCGGACTGGAACAGGCGATGGGAGCGCGCTTCGGACTGGAGCCGCTGCTGGAGGTTCCCGCAGGTGATCTGCCTACCGGAGCGTCATCAGGTTCTTGACTTTGCGCACACCCGGTGTGCGCTGGGCAATCGCCTGGGCTCGCGCTCGCTCTTGGGTGTTGTGCGCTTCGCCCAGCAATTCGGCTTCGCCCTCTTTTACGTTCACAGTCACCGTCTGGCGTAAAGCGATTTGCTTATCGGCCAGGATCATGTGCCGCACGCGCGCTGCGGTGTCTGCATCCATGGCAGCGATGCGGTTGCGCTGATGGTTTGTATAAGCGTAATTCCCGTTGCTGGTACAAGCCGCCAAACTCGCAACGGAAAGAAAGATAGCCAAACTGGTGGTTCGTCGTGCGTTCATGGTGCTGCCTCTCAGAGTTACATGGATTGGATCACACACTTTGAAGCGCTTCGCAGAATAAAATTGGGGTCAGACTCTGAAATAGCGCTGCTTTCAGGCCCACTCCATGCTGTTGCGCCGTCCTTGGTCGTCCTTGTCTTCTACCCACCCTGCTGAGTGATTTCGTTTATGGCCCGCCTTCCTCGCCTGACCCTCCCTGGCTACCCCCACCACATCATCCAGCGCGGCAACAACCGCCAGGTGATTTTTGTCGATGCGCAGGATTTCGAAGCCATGCTGCGGCTGCTGGCAGAGAATGCAAAAAAGTTCGGTGTCGCGGTGCACGCCTATGTGCTCATGGACAACCATTTCCACCTTCTTGCTACGCCAGCCACCGTGGAGGCGCTGCCGCTGATGATGCAGGCGGTGGGCCGCAGCTATGTGCGCTACTTCAATCAACGCCATGGCCGCAGCGGCACCCTGTGGGAAGGGCGCTACCGCTCTACGTTGATCGAGACAGAGCGCTACCTCCTGGCCTGCATGGTCTACATCGACCTGAACCCGGTGCGCGCCGGCAGGGTGCTGCAGCCGACCGATTGGCGCTGGTCCAGCCATGCGCACCACCTGGGTTTGCGCCCCGATAGCCTGGTCACGTCGCATACGCTGTACTGGGCGCTGGGCAATACACCGTTTGCGCGTGAAGCGGCCTACGCTGAACTCGTACAGGCCGGCATCAGCGCGGGCCAGCAAGCGCAGTTGACCGATGCAGCGTTGCGTGGCTGGGCATTGGGCGAGCCGGATTTTGTGGGCGAGATACAAAAAAAATCGACCCGCCGCGTGACGAAATCAAAACCAGGGCGGCCACCCACGGGAAAAAACAATGAAGAAAAACGGGTTTAAATCCCGTGTACAAAACGTTGTAAGCTATTGTTTTTGATAAGTCCCCAATTTAGTATTTTTGAATAAGTGATCTGATTAATTGGAATCCGACCCCATTTATTCTTCTTGCGTGCAGATGCTGCAATGCACTAATCTTCACTTCCCTGCGCAATGAATGAGGAAAGTGCCATGACCACGGCCGCCGAGATAGAGCATCTGAAGCAACACGGTTTGTATTCGACCGCCAACGAGCACGACGCCTGCGGCCTCGGCTTTGTGGCGCACATCAAGGGCGTCAAGCGGCACGACATCGTGACGCAGGCGCTCAAGATCCTGGAAAACATCGATCACCGCGGCGCCGTAGGCGCCGACAAGCTCATGGGCGATGGGGCAGGCATCCTGATCCAGATCCCGGATGCCCTGTACCGTGAGGAGATGGCCGCGCAGGGCGTGGCACTGCCCCCCGCTGGCGAATACGGCGTGGGCATGATCTTCTTGCCCAAGGAGCACGCCAGCCGCCTGGCCTGCCAGCAGGAGATGGAGCGCGCCATCAAGGCCGAAGGCCAGGTGCTGCTCGGCTGGCGCGATGTGCCGGTCAACCGCGACATGCCCATGTCACCCACCGTGCGCGCCAAGGAGCCCATCCTGCGCCAGGTGTTCATCGGCCGGGGCAGCGACGTGATCGTGCAGGACGCGCTCGAGCGCAAGCTCTACGTGATCCGCAAGACGGCCAGTGCTGCCATCCAGGCGCTCAAACTCAAGCACAGCAAAGAGTATTACGTGCCCAGCATGAGCAGCCGCACCGTGGTCTACAAGGGCCTGCTGCTGGCCGACCAGGTGGGTGTGTATTTCAAGGACCTGGAGGATGAGCGCTGTGTGTCGGCCATTGGCCTGGTGCACCAGCGCTTTTCCACCAACACCTTCCCCGAGTGGCCGCTGGCCCACCCCTACCGCTATGTGGCGCATAACGGCGAGATCAACACCGTCAAGGGCAACTACAACTGGATGAAGGCGCGCGAAGGCGTCATGTCGTCCCCCGTGCTGGCGGCCGACCTGCAAAAGCTCTATCCGATCAGCTTTGCCGACCAGTCCGACACGGCCACCTTCGACAACTGCCTTGAATTGCTGACCATGGCCGGCTACCCCATCAGCCAGGCCGTGATGATGATGATTCCCGAACCCTGGGAGCAGCACACCACCATGGACGAGCGCCGCCGCGCTTTCTATGAATACCATGCCGCTATGTTGGAGCCCTGGGACGGGCCTGCTTCCATCGTCTTCACCGACGGCCGCCAGATCGGCGCCACGCTCGACCGCAATGGCCTGCGTCCCTCGCGTTACTGTGTCACCGATGATGATCTGGTGATCCTGGCGTCCGAGTCGGGCGTGCTGCCCGTGCCCGAAAACCGCATCGTGCGCAAATGGCGCCTGCAGCCGGGCAAGATGCTGCTCATCGACCTGGAACAGGGCCGCATGATCGACGACCAGGAGTTGAAGGCCAACATCGTCAACACCAAGCCCTACAAGCAGTGGATCGAGAACCTGCGCATCAAGCTCGACAACATTGACGCGGGTCCCCAGGTGGCGACCACTCAGGCAGCCGAACTGCCGCTGCTCGACCGCCAACAGGCCTTCGGCTATACGCAAGAAGACATCAAGTTCCTGATGGCGCCCATGGCCCGCAATGGCGAGGAAGGCATTGGCTCCATGGGCAACGACAGCCCACTGGCCGTGCTCTCGGGCCGCAACAAGCCGCTCTACAACTATTTCAAACAGCTTTTTGCCCAGGTGACCAACCCGCCGATCGACCCGATCCGCGAGGCCATCGTGATGTCGCTCAACAGCTTCATCGGCCCCAAGCCCAACCTGCTGGACATCAACCAGGTGAACCCGCCCATGCGGCTGGAAGTGAGCCAGCCGGTGCTCAACTTTGCCGACATCGCCAAGCTGCGCGATATCGCAAAACACACCCAGGGCAAGTTCCGCAGCGCCACCATCGACATCACCTACCCGCTGTCCTGGGGCCGCGAAGGTGTCGAGGCCAAGCTCGCCTCGCTGTGCGCGCAGGCGGTCGATGAAATCCGTGGCGGTGCCAATATTCTCATCATCAGCGACCGCGGAGTAGGTGCCACGCAGGTGGCCATTCCTGCGCTGCTGGCGCTCTCCAGCATCCACCAGCACCTGGTGCGCGAAGGGCTGCGCACTACGGCGGGCCTGGTAGTCGAAACGGGTACTGCGCGCGAGGTGCACCACTTTGCCGTGCTCGCCGGCTACGGCGCCGAGGCCGTGCACCCCTATCTGGCCATGGAAACCCTGGCCGATATGCACAAGGACCTGGGCGGCGATCTGTCCGCCGACAAGGCCATCACCAACTACGTCAAAGCCGTCGGCAAAGGGCTGTCCAAAATCATGTCCAAAATGGGCGTGAGCACTTACATGAGCTACTGCGGCGCCCAGCTGTTCGAGGCCATCGGCCTGAGCAGCGACACCGTCGGCAAGTACTTCACCGGCACCGCCAGCCGGGTCGAAGGCATTGGCGTGTTTGAAATCGCCGAAGAAGCGATCCGCATGCACAAGGACGCCTTTGGCGGTGACCCGGTGCTGGCCCACATGCTCGATACCGGCGGGGAGTACGCCTGGCGCACACGCGGTGAGGAGCACATGTGGACGCCCGACACCATCGCCAAGCTGCAACATGCCACGCGTGCCAACAACTGGAGCACCTACAAGGAATACGCCCAGCTGGTCAACGACCAAAGCAAGCGCCACATGACCCTGCGTGGCCTGTTCGAGTTCCAGTTCGATCCCGCCAAGGCTGTCCCGCTGGACGAGGTCGAACCCGCCAAGGACATCGTCAAGCGCTTTGCCACGGGCGCCATGTCGCTGGGCTCGATTTCTACCGAAGCCCATGCCACCCTGGCCGTGGCCATGAACCGCATCGGCGGCAAGAGCAACACGGGCGAGGGCGGTGAGGATGCCGCGCGCTACCGCAATGAACTCAAGGGCATCCCGATCAAGCAGGGCGACAGCCTCAAGAGCGTGATCGGTCCCGAGAACGTCGAGGTCGACCTGCCTTTGCTGGACGGTGACTCGCTGCGCAGCCGCATCAAGCAAGTCGCCTCGGGGCGTTTTGGCGTCACGGCCGAATACCTCAGCAGCGCCGACCAGATCCAGATCAAGATGGCCCAGGGCGCCAAGCCGGGCGAGGGCGGCCAGCTGCCCGGCGGCAAGGTGTCCAACTACATCGGCAAGCTGCGCCACAGCGTGCCTGGCGTGGGCTTGATCTCGCCCCCGCCGCACCATGACATTTATTCCATTGAAGACTTGGCGCAGCTCATCCACGACCTGAAAAACGTGGCGCCGCACGCCAGCATCAGTGTCAAGCTGGTGTCCGAAGTGGGTGTGGGCACCATTGCGGCGGGCGTGGCCAAGTGCAAGAGCGACCACGTGGTGATCGCCGGCCACGATGGCGGCACGGGCGCATCGCCCTGGTCGTCCATCAAGCACGCCGGCGGTCCGTGGGAAATCGGCCTGGCCGAAACCCAGCAGACCCTGGTGCTCAACCGCCTGCGCGGGCGCATCCGTGTGCAGGCCGACGGGCAGATGAAAACCGGCCGCGATGTGGCGATTGGTGCGCTGCTCGGTGCCGACGAGTTTGGCTTTGCCACGGCGCCGCTGGTGGTCGAGGGCTGCATCATGATGCGCAAATGCCACCTCAACACCTGCCCCGTGGGCGTGGCCACGCAAGACCCGGTGCTGCGCGCCAAGTTCTCGGGCAAGCCCGAGCATGTCGTCAACTACTTCTTCTTCGTGGCCGAAGAAGTGCGCCAGATCATGGCGCAACTGGGCGTGCGCAAGTTTGACGACCTGATTGGCCGCACCGACCTGCTCGATATGCGCAAGGGCCTGGAGCACTGGAAGGCCCGTGGCCTCGATTTCGGCCGCCTGTTCGCCCAACCCATCGTGCCCGCCGACGTACCGCGCTTCCATGTTCAAGTCCAAGACCACGACATTGAGCACACGCTGGACCGCAAGCTCATCGAGCGCAGCCAGCCCGCCATCGAAAAGGGCGAGCGTGTGCAGTTCATCGAAGTGGTGCGCAACGTGAATCGCTCGGTCGGCGCCATGCTCTCGGGTGCAGTCACCCGCCTGCACCCTGAGGGCTTGCCCGACGACAACATCCGCATCCAGCTCGAAGGCACGGGCGGCCAGTCGTTTGGCGCTTTCTTGTGCCGTGGCATCACGCTGTACCTGATTGGCGACGCCAACGACTACACGGGCAAGGGCCTGTCGGGCGGCCGCGTGATCGTGCGCCCGAGCATCGACTTTCGGGGCGATGCTGCGCGCAACACCATCGTGGGCAACACCGTCATGTACGGCGCCACCAGCGGCGAAGCCTACTTCAGCGGCGTGGCCGGCGAGCGCTTTGCTGTGCGCCTGTCGGGAGCCACTGCGGTGGTGGAAGGCACGGGCGACCATGGCTGCGAATACATGACCGGCGGCACCGTGGTGGTGCTGGGCCAGACCGGCCGCAACTTCGCGGCGGGCATGAGCGGCGGCGTGGCCTATGTGTACGACGAGGACGGCCAGTTCGACACCCGTTGCAACCTGTCCATGGTCACGCTCGAACGCATCCTGCCCAGTGACGAGCAAATGGCCACCACGCCGCGTGCCACCTGGCACCGCGACCAGACCGACGAAGCCCAGCTCAAGAAAATGCTGGAAGACCACAACCGCTGGACCGGCAGCAAGCGTGCGCGCGAACTGCTCGACCACTGGGCCGCATCGCGCAGCAAGTTCGTCAAGGTGTTCCCCACCGAATACAAGCGCGCCCTGTCTGAAATATATGAAAGAAAAGTGCTTGAAGAGTCCGCTACACCAGCGGTAGAAGCTACAGAAAAAGTAGCAAAAGTGGCCCCTTGAGGCCACTCGCTGCCAGCACATCATTCAGAAGGACACAGACATGGGAAAGACCACAGGCTTCATGGAATACGGGCGCATCGAAGAGGGCTACAAAGGTGTGCCCGAGCGCCTCAAGAACTACCGCGAATTTGTCATTGGCCTGGACGACGCCCAGGCCCGCGTGCAGGCTGCGCGCTGCATGGACTGCGGCACGCCGTTCTGCAGCAATGGCTGCCCGGTGAACAACATCATTCCGGACTTCAACGACCTGGTGTACCAGGCCGACTGGAAGAGCGCGTTCGCCGTACTCAATTCGACCAACAACTTCCCCGAGTTCACCGGCCGCATCTGCCCCGCACCCTGTGAGGCGGCCTGCGTGCTCAACGTGAACGACGATGCCGTGGGCATCAAGAGCATCGAGCACGCCATCATCGACCGCGCCTGGGAGCATGGCTGGGTGCAGCCGCAGGTGCCCAAGCACAAGACGGGCCGCAAAGTGGCCGTGGTGGGCTCTGGTCCTGCCGGCATGGCTGCGGCCCAGCAGCTGGCGCGCGCCGGGCATGACGTCACGCTGTTCGAGAAGAACGACCGCGTGGGTGGCCTGCTGCGCTATGGCATTCCCGACTTCAAGATGGAGAAGACGCACATCGACCGGCGCGTCCAGCAGATGCAGGCCGAGGGCGTCACGGTGCGCACGGGCGTTTTTGTGGGCGCCGCCAAGGATGGCCTGGGCAAAGGCTCCAAGGTGACCAACTGGGCCAAGGAGACCATCAGCCCCGAGCAGTTGAAGCAAGACTTTGACGCCGTGCTGCTGACCGGCGGCGCCGAGCAGTCACGTGACCTGCCCGTGCCGGGCCGCGACCTCGACGGCATCCACTTCGCCATGGAGTTTTTGCCGCAGCAGAACAAGGTCAACGCGGGCGACAAGCTCAAGGGCCAGATCCGAGCCGATGGCAAACACGTCATCGTGATCGGCGGCGGCGACACCGGCAGCGACTGCGTGGGCACCAGCAACCGCCACGGTGCGGCCAGCGTGACCCAGTTCGAAGTCATGCCCATGCCTCCTGAGGTAGAGAACCGCCCACTCACCTGGCCCTACTGGCCGCTCAAGCTGCGCACCAGCTCCAGCCACCAGGAAGGCTGCGTGCGTGAATTCGCCATCTCCACCAAGGAGTTCACGGGCGAAAAGGGCAAGGTCAAGGGATTGACCACCGTGCAGGTCGAGTTCAAGGATGGCAAGCTGGTCGAAATAGAGGGCACCGAAAAGCATTACCAGGCCGACTTGGTGCTGCTGGCCATGGGCTTTGTCAGCCCTGTGGCGCCCGTGCTCGATGCGTTCGGCATTGAGAAGGATGCCCGTGGCAATGCGCGCGCCAGCACCGACGAAGGCGGCTACGCCACCAACGTGCCCGGAGTATTTGCTGCGGGAGACATCCGCCGGGGGCAATCGCTGGTGGTGTGGGCGATCCGGGAAGGCCGTCAAGCGGCGCGCTCGGTGGACCAGTTCTTGATGGGATCGAGCGAACTGCCTCGCTGATGCCCCTCGGGAGGAGGGCTTCGCACATCGTGCCAGCCCCCGCTGCTATGCTGCGGCGCCATGTTCCACTGCCTGCTGCGCCTGATCTCTATTGACCGACCCACGGGTCTCCGTCTTCGGTGGGAGCTGGTGGCGCCCTGGCGCTGTGCGTGGTGGGTGGGTCTGGCGCTGGGGCCCTCCCTGGCCTGGGCCCTGCCCACGTTTGACGAAGTACGCCGGGGCTTCCAGTCGTCTGAAACCGTACTGCTATCGCGTGAGGGCGAGGTGCTGCAGCGTGTGCGCACCGATGCCCAGGTGCGGCGCGGGGCCTGGGTGCCGTTGGCCGATGTGTCGCCCGCGCTGCGCACCGCCATGGTGCTGTCGGAAGACAAGCGCTTTTATGCGCACAGCGGTGTGGACTGGCGCGCCGCCACAGCCGCCGCCTGGGGCAATTTGTGGAACCAGCGCACGCGCGGCGCCAGCACCCTGACCATGCAACTGGCGGGCCTGCTTGACAGCCCCGACATGGCCGACCTGCGCCAGCGGCCCGGCGGGCGCAGCGTGGCGCAAAAGCTCGGCCAGACCGTGGCCGCGCAGGTGCTGGACCGGCGCTGGCGCAAAGACCAGATTTTGGAGGCCTACCTCAACCTCGTGCCGTTTCGGGGCGAGCTGGTGGGTATTGATGCACTCAGCCGCTCCCTGTTCGGCAAAGCCGCGCACGGGCTGGACGACCGCGAGGCCGCCGTGGCCGCCGCGCTGGTGCGCGGCCCCAATGCCGCGCCGGCCGTCGTCACCCAACGCGCCTGCGGTGTGCTGCGCGACATGCAGGGCAAGGCGCCAGGGCTGCGGGTCGATTGCGATGCGCTTGACCTGTTTGTCAGCGCCGCCCTGCAGCGGCGCGGCTGGGCCGCCAGCGAAGGCGTGGCGCCGCATTTTGCGCGGCGGGCGCTGGCGCAGGCAGAGGGCGGGGCGGCGCCGCCAGCGCGCATCACCACCACGCTGCGCGCGCCCTTGCAGCGCTTTGCCGTGCAAACGCTGGAACAGCACCTGCGCGAGTTGCAGGGCCGCCAGGTGGAAGACGGTGCCATTGTGGTGCTCGACAACGCCACGGGCGAGGTGCTGGCCTGGGTGGGTTCGTCGGGCCTGCTCAGCCAGGCCGCCGAGGTCGATGGCGTGCTGGCGCTGCGCCAGCCGGGCTCCACCCTCAAGCCTTTTTTGTATGCACAGGCGATTGATCAGCGGCGGCTGACCGCCGCCTCGCTCATCGAGGACTCTTCTGCCCACATTGCCACGGCGGGGGGGCTCTACATTCCGCAAAACTACGATCGCCAGTTCAAGGGCTGGGTGTCGGTGCGCACGGCGCTGGCGTCCTCGCTCAATGTGCCGGCGGTGCGCACCCTGGTCATGGTCTCGCCCGATGCGTTCTTTCGGCAACTGGTGGCGCTGGGCCTGCCGCTGCGCGAGAGCGGGGGCTATTTTGGCTACAGCCTGGCCCTGGGCAGCAGCGAGGTGCCCCTGCTGCACCTGACCAACGCCTACCGCGCCCTGGCCAATGGGGGGCGTTACAGCCCGGTGGCTCCGCCGGTGCTGCCCGTGCGCAAGGTGGTACCAGCCTTGCGGCCGGTGCTGGGCACTCAGGCGGCGTTCATCGTGGGCGACATCCTGTCCGACGGCAACGCCCGGGCGCGCACCTTCGGCACCGACAGCGTGCTGGCCACGCGCTTCTGGAGCGCCGTCAAAACCGGCACCAGCAAGGACATGCGCGACAACTGGGCCGTGGGCTGGTCTGCACGCTACACCGTGGGCGTGTGGGTGGGCAACGCCAGCGGCGCGGCCATGCACGATGTGAGCGGCAGCAGCGGCGCGGCCCCGGTCTGGGCGGCCGTGATGGCCTACCTGCACGCGCACACGCCCAGCCGCGCGCCCGCACCGCCGCGCACCCTGGTGCGCACCGCCGTGCGCTTTGGGCCCGCCCCTGGCAGCCCCCTGCCGCTGGAGGCGGCGCGCAGCGAATGGTTCGTACCGGGCACGCAGCAAGGCATTTTTGCTATGGATATCGTAGCTGGTGGCGCTTTATCTACGGTCGTTAAAGGCCAAAAACACTTAAAAAACAGGGGGCAGCCCGCAACCACTGCAGGCGGGGCGGCACCTCTTTCTGCGGTGCACATTGCCACACCGGTGTCGGGCACCATCATCGCGCTCGACCCCGATATTCCCCCGCTGCGCCAGCGCCTGCAGTTCGAGGCGGGCGGCCCTGCGGCGGGCATGCCGCTGCGCTGGCGCATGGATGGCAAGCCCGTAGGCCGGGGCGTGCAATGGGCCTGGCTGCCGTGGCCGGGCCGCCATGTGGTGCAGCTGACCGATGCGCGGGGCACGGTGCTCGATGAGGTGCGCATCGAGGTGCGTGGCGCGGGGGTCGCAAGGCGCTGACGCCACCCGCACGCCTGTTCATTGGTAATCAAATGTTTGCTTGCACCTACAATGCACAAGCAGCCCTCCATGAAGTCCATGCGCCATTTTTTTTCCCAACGCCTGATCTGGCTGGCACTGTTGCTGAGCATGGGCATTGGCGCCATGGTGGCGCGCACGATCTGGACGATGCGGTCGGATGAATGGGATTTTGCCGCGCGCACCAACAGCAATCTGGTGACAGCGCTGGAGCAATCCATTGGCTGGACGCTGCGCGTGATGGACCAATCATTGCTGGATGTGACATCCAAGCTGGAGCAGCCCGGCATCATGGAGCTGCCGCACGAACTGCGCCACCAGTTGCTGTTTGACCGTCCGTTGCGTGTTGTGGGCCTGATGGATGTCTATGTCATCGACAGCCGGGGCGACATCATCATGGATTCAAGCTCGTTGCAGGCCCGAAAGGCCAACTACGCCGACCGTGATTACTTTCTGACACTCATGGCGGGCACAAAGAAGGGCCTTGTCATCGGCCGTCCCGTCATGGGCCGCGTCACGCAATCCTGGATGCTGCCAATGGCGCGGTCCTACCGGGGGGACGACGGGCAGGTGGCCGGGGTGGTGGTCAGCTCCATTAGTCTGAGCTATTTCAATGAGCTCTTTTCCTCTTTGAACCTGGGGCCCAGCAGCGGCGTCAACCTCATTCTCGACAACGGCATCATCGTGAGCCGCTACCCCTATGGCGATGCCGACGTAGGAAAGTCCTTGGCGGGCACGGAGAATATGCGCCGTATTCTGGCGGGCCGTACGGGCAGTTTCATGGGAGTGGCAAGCCTTGACAAGGTTGAGCGCTTTTATAGTTTCCGGCATGTGGGGCCGTACCCCCTGGTGGTCAATGTCGCCCAGTCGACCCAGGCCATGCTGGCCCACTGGCGGACGAATGCCCTGCAGTTGGCTGTGTTTGCCCTGGTGCTCATGGCCAGTTGCGTGGGCTTGGCCATTCTGTTTACCCGCGAACTGGCCCAGCGCCAGCAAGTGGCCGGCCGCCTGCAGCAGGCCGAGCATTACCTGCACACCATTCTGGACAACCTGCCTTCCATGATCAGCTACTGGGACGTCGATCAACGCAACCGCTTTGTCAACAAAACCAGCAGCGCCCTGTATGGCCGCACGCCCGAGGAACTGCGTGGCCTCACGGCCCGGGAAGTGCTGGGAGAGAAGGACTATGCCTTCGTGAGACCTTATGTAGAGCAGGCATTGCAAGGCCATCCGCAGTTGTTTGAACGGACCGTTACCGACGCCTCGGGACAGTTGCGGCACACCGTCATTTCCCATACCCCCGACCGCGATGGCGACCACGGCCCGGTGCGTGGCATTTTTGTGCAGATGACCGACATCACCGAGCGCAAACGCATGGAAGACGAACTGTTCCAGGAAAAGGAACTGATGCGCCTGACGCTGCACTCCATTGGCGATGCCGTGATCTGCACCGATGCCCAGGGCCTTGTCACCTACCTCAACCCGGTGGCGCGGCGCATGACGGGTTGGCAGGCCTTTGATGCCGCCGGGCGCGATGTGGACGAGGTCGCCCCCTTGTACCTGTCCAACGGCCAGCAAACCCAGCCCAGCCCCTTGCGCGTGGCGCTGGCCACACAAGCCGCCTGCGGTCCCACGCGCGGCGTGGTGCTGCGCCGCAAGGATGGCCAGCGCTTTGATGTGGAAGAATCGGCCAGCCCCATCATCGACCGCCAACGCCAGCTGACCGGTGCGGTGATGGTGCTGCACGACGTGACCGAAACCATGGCCATGGCCGAGCGCATGGCACGTCTGGCGCAGTACGACCCCCTGACCGATCTGCCCAACCGTGTGCTGTTGCAGGACCGCGCCCAGCACGCTCTGGCCGTGGCCCGCCGCGACGGCAAGGGTCTGGCGGTGATGTACCTGGATCTGGACGGCTTCAAGCAGGTCAACGACACCCTGGGCCACGACGCTGGCGACCAGTTGCTGGTGGAGTTTGCCCGCCGCCTGACGGCCGCCATGCGCCAGTCCGATACCGTGTGCCGTCAGGGGGGCGATGAATTTGTGGTGCTGCTGCCTGCCCTGGCCACCCCGGCGCAGATCCGCACGGTAGTGCGCAAGGTGCTGGCGGTTGCGCAGCAACCGTTTGTGTTGCAGGGGCAAGAGCTGCACATCGGCGTGAGCGGGGGCCTGGCCCTGTTTCCCCAGCATGGCGACAGCTACGATGTGCTGGCGCGCCACGCTGACACCGCCATGTACGCCGCCAAGCGAGCGGGGCGCATGCAGGTGCGCTGCTACGCGGGGCAGGGCGCCGAGCCCGAGTACGTGGACCCGGGCGATGTGCAGGACAGCGTGCCATCAGACCTTTGATTGCTATTGAAAATAGAGCTGTTAACGCTTGATGGGTAAGCGTTGGAGGCTATTTTGCCCTGTGTTTTGCAATCCACTCCAGAGGCGCAGCCGAGCCGGTTTTGAATTTGTTGCATGGCCACGCAAATTATTTTGATGGTCGCAGCCGGGCGCTGTGGCTAACATCCCGGCACACTTTCCCCCGAAACCCTCCGAGGAGCGCCGCGTGTCCGACCTGTCCACCATCACCTGCATCGAAGACCTGCACCGCGTCTACCAGCGCCGCGTGCCACGCATGTTCTATGACTACTGCGACTCGGGTTCGTGGACAGAAAGCACCTACCGCGCCAACGAAGACGACTTCCAAAAAATCAAGCTGCGCCAGCGCGTGGCCGTGAACATGACGGGCCGCACCACGCGCACCACCATGGTGGGCCAGGACGTGGCCATGCCCGTGGCGCTCGCGCCCACGGGCCTGACCGGCATGCAGCATGCCGACGGCGAAATCTTGGCCGCGCGTGCGGCGCGTGATTTTGGCGTGCCCTTCACACTCTCGACCATGAGCATCTGCTCCATCGAAGACGTGGCCGAGCATGCCGGCCCGGGTTTCTGGTTCCAGCTGTATGTGATGCGCGACCGCGATTACATCGAGCGCCTGATCGACCGCGCCAAGGCCGCCGGCTGCTCGGCGCTGCAGCTCACGCTCGATCTGCAAATCCTCGGCCAGCGCCACAAAGACATCAAGAACGGCCTGTCGTCGCCCCCCAAGCCCACGTTGTCCAACCTCATCAACCTGGCGACCAAGCCGCGCTGGTGCCTGGGCATGCTGGGCACCAAACGCCGCAGCTTCGGCAACATCGTCGGCCATGCCAAGGGCGTGGGCGACATGTCTTCGCTGGCGTCGTGGACGGCCGAGCAGTTTGACCCCGAGCTGAACTGGGGCGATGTGGAGTGGATCAAAAAGCGCTGGGGCGGCAAGCTGATCATCAAGGGCATCATGGACGCCGAAGACGCCCGCCTGGCTGCCAACAGTGGGGTTGATGCGCTGATCGTCAGCAACCACGGCGGGCGCCAGCTCGACGGCGCACCCTCGTCGATTACTGCGCTGCCTTCCATCGCGCAGGCGGTGGGCAAGGACATCGAGGTGTGGATGGACGGCGGCATCCGCAGCGGCCAGGACGTGCTCAAGGCCCGCGCCCTGGGTGCGCAGGGCACCCTGATCGGCCGTGCCTTCCTCTATGGCCTGGGGGCTTACGGGGAGCTGGGCGTGACGCGGGCGCTGGAGATCATCCGCAAGGAACTCGACCTCACCATGGCGTTTTGCGGCCGCACCGACATCAACACCGTGGACGAGAGCATCCTGCTGCCGGGCACCTACCCGCGGTAGCCCTGGCCTGCCATCGGGGCCATCTGCACCCGGCAGGGTGCGCCAGGGGCTGCATCGCCCTTCATCAGCAGCCTTGGCATTCCTTCGACACAATGCAGGGAGCGTTCGGCCCCGCGCTGGCAGATCCACCTGCGCAGGGCATCCCCCCCCAACGCATGCGTGCCGCAAATAACAAGGAAACCCCCGATGAACCGCACACCTCTTTTTCTGCTGGCGGCCCTGGCCCTGGCCAGTCCGCTGGCGCAGGCCGACACCGGCAAACTGCTGCTCACGGGCGGCGTCAGCAGCATCACGGGCACGGCCGGGGGCGGCATCACGCCCTGGGCCGTGATCGGCAGCAACGCCACCGAGGGCGAGTGGGGCGCCAGCGCCTTCACCACCCGTGCCGTCACGCAGGACTACGCGCTGACCAGCTATGGCGCGGCGCTGGCCTGGAACGAGCGCGTCGAGCTGTCGGTGGCGCGGCAGGACTTTGATGCCGGGGCGGCCGTGGCCCTCAACAGCATTGCCCCATTTGGCGTGCAGCCCGGCCAGCACATCCGCATGGACGTGCTCGGTGTCAAGCTGCGCGTGGCGGGCGACGCCGTGCTCGACGCAGACACCTGGATGCCCCAGATTGCCGTGGGCCTGGAGCACAAGCGCGTGTGGCCGGGCTCGCTGCAGTCGGTGTTTGATTTTGTGGGGGCCGACACGCAATCCACGGATTTTTACGTCAGCGCCACCAAGCTGGTGCTGGACAAAGGCCTGTTGCTGAATGCCACGCTGCGCTCCACGCGCGCCAACCAGAATGGTCTGCTGGGTTTTGGGGCGGGGGCGCCAGGGCGCAACAGCCGCAGCCTGCAACCCGAGTTTTCGGTGGCCTGGCTGCTGCGGCGCGACCTGGCCATTGGAGCCGAAGTACGCTTCAAGCCCGACAACCTGCAGGCCACGGGCCGCGCGGCCGGTTTGGGTTCCGCACTTCGCGAAGACGCCTGGAAAGACATTTTCATCGCCTGGGCGCCTACCAAGAACCTCTCGCTCACCCTCGCCTGGGCAGACTTGGGCCGTGTGGTGCCGGGTATCACCAACGGACGCCGCCAGAGCGGTGCCTACCTCTCAGCCCAGGTCGCTTTCTGAACCCGCTGCAGAACATTGCCATGAAAAACACCACTGCCCTGTCTTGCGCCCTGTTGCTGGCGAGTGCCAGCCTGACGGGCGTGCACGCCCAAACCCCTGCTGCGGCGTCCCCGTCGATTGCCGCTGCGCCCCTGGCCCCAGCCCCAGCCGGTCTGTATGCCGCGCTGGGCGAGAAGGCCGGCATCGTGCGCCTGGTCGATGATTTTGTCGAACGTCTGGTGCGCCACCCACGCATTGGCAGCCAGTTCAAAGACACCAAGCCCGCTGCGCTCAAGGAAAGCCTGGTGAACCAGTTCTGCCAACTCAGTGGCGGGCCCTGCGTGTACGACGGCCCCGAGATGGGCGAACTGCATGCCGATATGGACATCAACAAGGGAGACTTCAACGCCCTGGTCGAAACCCTGCAACGTGCCATGGATGCCCAAGGCATTGCCTTCACCCAGCAAAACCGCCTGCTGGCGCTGCTGGCGCCCATGCACCGCGACATCATCACGGTGCACTGACATGCTGCGCAAAACTCTGTTTTTGATAGCTGCTTGCGCAGTAGCAGCAAGCGTTAACGCCGGAAATGTGCAAGTCCAAGTGCTGGACAAAGAAGGCCGCCCGGTGCCTGATGCCGTGGTGGTGGTCTATCCCAGCACCCCGGCAGCACCGGTGGCCAGCAATGCCACCATCGGGCAGCAGCGCATGCGTTTCGTGCCCCTGGTCACCGTGGTGGCCCCTGGGAGCCGGGTACGTTTCACCAACCTCGATCGCTGGGACCACCATATCCGGGGAACGGCAGCGGTGAACAATGTCCCTGGCGCGCCTTCAGGCACGAACTTCGAGATGCGCCTGGCCGGTGCCACAGCCGACGCCACGGGTGGTGAGGCCGATGTGGTCGTACAGGAGCCAGGCGCCGTGCTGCTGGGCTGCCACTTGCATGGTTCGATGCGCGGCCATTTGTTCGTCACCGATTCGGCCTATACCCTCAAGACCGATGCCGACGGGATTGCCCGCTTCGACCAGATTCCCGAAGGAGCTGCGCAACTGCGCGTCTGGCATCCTGAGCAACTGGTGGACTTGCCGCGCCGTGCGCTGCAGATCGGCGCTGCACCGGTGCTTGAAAGCGTGCCGCTGAGCGTGGTGCCCCGGCGGCGCCGGTCCTGACCGCGCGGGGCAAGCACCACGCACATTGGCGACAATGGCAGGGTGCCCCTTCCCGCTGTATCGCCCTCTTCTGAAAACCCCGGGCAGCCTCTGCGCCGCATCGCCCACCTCGACATGGATGCATTTTTTGCATCTGTCGAGTTGCTGCGCTATCCGCAACTCAAGGGCTTGCCGGTGGTGATCGGCGGCGGGCGGCGCGCGGTCGACGAGTTGCTGCTGCAAAGCCCGGACGGCGCCGGTCTGCGCGAGCCGCATTTCATCCCGGTGGCTGATTTCCCGCGACTCAAAGACTATGTGGGCCGGGGCGTCATCACCACAGCGACCTATGCGGCGCGCCAGTTTGGCGTGGGCTCGGCCATGGGCATGATGAAAGCCGCCCGGCTGTGCCCGCAGGCCATCGTGCTGCCGGTGGATTTTGACGAAATACGCAAATATTCGCGGCTTTTCAAGAGCACTATCACCGAGATCGCCCCCGTCATGCAGGACCGGGGGGTGGACGAGGTGTACATCGATTTCACCGATGTGCCCGGCGGCCAGCGCGAAGGCGGGCGCGTGCTGGCCCGCCTTATCCAGAAGGGCATTTTTGAACGCACCGGGCTGACCTGCTCCATCGGCGTGGCGCCCAACCGCCTGCTGGCCAAGATGGCCAGCGAGTTCAACAAGCCCAACGGCATTTCCATCGTTTACGAGACCGACCTGCAGACGCTGATCTGGCCGCTCAACGTGCGCAAGGTCAACGGCATTGGCCCCAAGGCGGGTGCAAAGCTGGCGGCGCTGGGCGTGCAGACCATTGGCGATCTGGCCGCGCAGGACCCGCAGTGGTTGATTGCGCAGTTTGGCAAATCTACCGGGGCGTGGCTGCACCGCGCGGCCTGGGGCCAGGACGACAGCCCCGTGGTGACCGAGAGTGAGCCCGTGAGCATGAGCCGCGAGACGACCTTCGAGCGCGACCTGCACGCCGTACGCGACCGTGCCGAGCTGGGGCGCATCTTCACCGACCTGTGCCAGCGCGTGGCGGCCGATCTGCAGCGCAAGGGTTATGCGGGAAAAACCATTGGCATCAAGCTGCGCTACGACGACTTTCGCAGCGTGACCCGCGACCAGACTATTGCCGAACCCACGCAGGACGCCGTCACCATTCGCCGCGCGGCGGGTTTGTGCCTCAAGCGTGTACCGCTGGAGCGGCGCTTGCGGCTGCTGGGCGTGCGGGTGGGAGGGCTGGTGCGACTGGACGAGGAAACTGCCACAAACCCTGCAGAGGTCTCCACGTCGCCGGGCCCCAGGACGGCAGATTTGTTTTAGGTCAAGAAAATGTGTTGCATGACGCCAGTCAAGTGGTACTGATAACGCAATATTCTGCGGAATATGTGACCATCTGTTTCCTCTGCTTGCAGATAAAAAGAGCGTAGCAATACACGGTGCGGGTGCGTTGGAGGGGTGCCTCTGGAGTGGCTGGTGCTGGTGTCTTTCATTTTTCACGAGTCTTGAATCTATGCGCGTCAACCTGCCCGTCACCTCCCACGAATACGACTACCCAGGCGAAGAGCTTCTGATGTCGACGACTGACGCCAAGGGTGTGATGACGCACTGCAATGCCGCCTTTGCGCGTGTCAGCGGTTACTCCATGGAGGAGTTGATGGGCCAGCCGCACAGCCTGATCCGCCACCCCGACATGCCGCCCGAGGCCTACAAGGATCTGTGGGCCACCATCGGCCGGGGCCGCAACTGGACCGGCATCGTGAAGAACCGGCGCAAGAACGGCGACTTCTACTGGGTGCGCGCCAATGTCACCCCCATGATGGTGGCCGGCAAGCCGCGCAGCTACATGTCGGTGCGTGTCAAGCCCACGCGCGACGAGGTGCGCGCCGCCGAGGCCTTGTACGCCCAGATCCGCGAGGAACGGGAGCGCGGGGCCAGCAGTTTCTGGCTGCATGCCGGGCGCGTGCGCCGTCCCGGCTTGCGCAACCAACTGGGAAAGCTGCAGCGTTTCGGCCTCACGCAGCGCCTCGTTGCGCTGCTGCTTCCCATTCTGGTGGCCGCGCTCGCGCCGGGCCTGTTGGGTTGGGCGGGCCCCGAGGTGATGATCGGCCAGGCCGTGGTGCTGCTGGCGCTGTCCGCGTTCATGCTGTGGCGGTTTCAGTGCATTGTTGCCGCGCCGCTGGCCGACGCCGAGCAGTTGATGACCGAGATCGCCGGGTGTGATCTGGCCCAGCCACAAAGCCCCGTGGAAGGCAACAGCCCCGTGGAGCGGCTGCTGGAGCGCCTGCAGCGCATCCACCTCAATTTGCGCGCCGTGGTGGGCGATGCGCGCCAGGAAATCAGGGCCTTCGGCTCCATTTCGTCTGGCATTGCGCAGGGCGCGCAAGACCTGTCCGAGCGCACCGAATCGCAGGCCAGCAGCCTGGAGGAAACAGCGGCCTCGATGGAAGAATTGTCCAGCACGGTGCGCCAATCGGCGGAAACCACGCAGCAGGTGCAAAAAGAAAGTGAGCGCAGTGCCGAGCTGGCGCGCAGTGGCGGCGAAGCCGTAGCCCAGGTGGGTACGGTGGTGCAGGCCATTGCGCAGTCGTCGGGCAAGATGGGCCAGATCATTTCTACCATCGAGGGCATCGCCTTCCAGACCAACATTCTCGCGCTCAATGCCGCCGTCGAAGCTGCACGTGCTGGCGAGCAGGGCCGGGGTTTCGCCGTGGTGGCCAGCGAAGTGCGGGCGCTGGCGCAGCGCAGCGCCACCGCGGCCGGTGAAATCCGTGGGCTGATTGGCGAATCCAGCGCGCACATCGAGCGGGGCGCCGGGCAGATGCAGTCGGCCGGCAAAACCATTGCCGAGGTGGTGCAGTCGGTGGCCTATGTCAATACCCTGATGGGCCAGATCAGCATTGCCACGCGTGAGCAGGCCCAGGGTATTGCGCAGGTGAACGAGGCCGTGATCGAGCTGGACCGTGTCACGCAGCAAAACGCTGCGCTGGTCGAAGAATCCGCCGCTTCGGCCCGCGCCATGAGCGACAACGCAGGAGTGCTGGGCCGCACGCTCGACGTGTTCAAGGTGTAGCTGGCGGTTGGACTATTGCCGCGCCGTGCGCACGTTGGGTGGCGGCGCCATGGGGTGGCTGGTGCGCCAGGGGTTGATGTCCAGCCCGCCCCGGCGGGTGTAGCGCGCATACACCTCCAGCTTGATGGGTTTGCAGCGCGTCCAGAGGTCCATGAAGATGCGCTCCACGCATTGTTCGTGGAACTCGTTGTGGTTGCGAAAGCTCACGATGTACTGCAGCAGCCCTTCCTGCTCGATTTGCGGGCCGGTGTAGGCAATGCGCACGCTGCCCCAGTCGGGCTGGCCGGTGACCAGGCAGTTGCTCTTGAGCAGGTGGCTGACCAGCACCTCGCTCACGGGCGCCTCGTCGAAAGCGGCGCGCAGCAGTTGCGGTGCCGGCTGGTAGTGCTTGCATTCCAGGTCGAGGCGATCCAGGTTCAGGCCATCGAGTTCGTGGATTGGCTCACGGTCAAACAATTCGGGCAGCAGGACCCGCACGCCCAGGCTGGCCGACTGCGGGGCGCCGCGCCACGCGGCCTCGGTGAGGTCGGCGCGCAGGCGTGCCTGCACGGCCTCAACGCCGGAAAAGCGGGTGTTGTTGAAACTGTTGAGGTACAGCTTGAACGATTTGCTCTCGATGATGTTCGGCGTTTCGCAGGGCACGGTAATGTGTGCCAGCGCCACCTGGGGCTTGCCGCGTTCGTTGAGCCATGACAGCTCAAACGCGGTCCACAGGTCGGCACCCATGAAAGGCGGGTTGCCCGTGATACCGATCTCGGCCCGCTTGCCTGCGCGCGGCAGGGGGAACAGCAGCGAGGCGTCGTACTGGTCGATATAGGCGGACGCCTTGCCCAGGGGAGATTGGTCTGCAGAGGACATGTGTACTATCAAAAAAATAGCTAGTAGCGCTTTACTGGTAAGCGTTTGAGCCGTATTTTAGTCAAATTTTCTTTCGCGCAGCCATTGCGTGGCCACCCATTTTTCACCTGTGACCACAGGCGCGCCACCATGCAAGGTGCGGCTGCTGGGGTGGGGCTGGTCGTAGCGGAAGAATACGGCATGGCCGCGCAGCGGGGCCACCTCCAGGCCAAGGTCGGGGAAGGTGGTGGCGCCGCCCTCGTCGGGCGTGTTCAGGTAGATCAACAGCGTGGCCAGGCGCTGGCCGCCGCGCTGCAACAGGGTGCTGGTGCCGGGTTCGGCCGGATCGAAGTAGTCGTAATGCGGCCGGTACTCGGCGCCCGGGCCGTAGCGCAGCACTTGCAGGCCTTCGCAGTTTGCGGCGGGCCAGCCCAGCAGGCGCGACAGGCGCTCCTCGATGTGCTGCACCAGCGGGGTTTCGGCCCGCTGGAAGAACATGCCGTCGCTGGTGCGGTGGGCGTTGCGCTCTTCGCCGCCGGTGTGCTGCTGCACCGTGAGCGAGCGCGCCATGTGGGGGCGCGCGGCGTCGATCAGGGCGGTGCATTCGCTCGCGCTGAGCAGGTTTGCCAGCACCACCAACGGCGGTTTGTCGATCGCCAGCAAGCGCTGCACGCTGTGCCCGTTCAGGTCGATGCGATGCGGGCCGCTGTGCAGCCCTTGGCCTGGCAGAGGGCGGGTTTCGGGAAAGGACAATGAGGTCGGCGTAACAGCTGGGACCATAGCGCTAACCCCACTCAGACCCGTCGGCGGAACACCAGACGATCGGGGCTGGACGCGCCGATGTCATGGGCGTAGCCCTCGGCGGCAAAGTCTTCGAGCTGGCGGGGGGTGGCGGCGCGCTGCGTAATGGCATGGCGTGCCATCAGGCCGCGCGCACGCTTGGCGTGGAAGCTGATGATTTTCCAGGTGCCGTTTTTCCAGTCCTCGAACACGCATTCGACCACCCGGGCGCGCAGCTGCTTGCGGTCCACCGACTTGAAATATTCTTGCGATGCCAGGTTGAGCACCACGGGTGCCTCTTCGTCCTGCTGGCAGGCGTTGAGATGCTGGGCAATGCGCGGCCCCCAGAATTGGTAGAGCGTCTGGCCTGCCGGGGTGGCCAGTCGTGTGCCCATTTCCAGCCGGTAGGGCTGCATCCAGTCGAGCGGACGCAGCACGCCATACAGGCCACTGAGAATGGCCAGGTGCTGCTGCGCCCAGGCCAGGTCTTCAGCGGCCAGCGTGCGCGCATCCAAACCTTCGTACACATCGCCATTGAAGGCCAGCAGCGCCTGGCGCGCATTGCGGGCGCTGAACCGGCTAGACCAAGCCTGATAACGCGCGACGTTCAGCGCGGCCAGCGGGTCGCTGATCTTCATCAACGAGGCAATGTCTTGTGGGGATTTCTGTCGCAGGATCTCGATGAGCTGCTGGGATTGCGCAACGAACTGCGGCCGCGTGTGCGGCAGGTCGGCGGGGACGGGGGTGTCGTAGTCGAGCGATTTGGCGGGGGACAGCAAAATCATCATGGCGTGCGGGTCTCCAAAAAGCCACTGGCCCCAAGCGGGGCCAGTGGTCCATCAATCGGCACAGTCGCTGGTGGGCGTCCGTGCCGGTCCTCAGGCGCTTGGCGGCTGATCGAACGGCAGCTGCATGTCGCGCAGGTCGCGGCGGGTTTCCACCAGCACCAGCGGGCCGTCGTCTAGCACCACGGCCGGTGGACGCACGCGGGGCACGTGGATGGGGCGTGGTTCGGCGGCAATGGCGGCCTGGATGGCGGCGACCTTGTCAGCGTCTGACTGCACCCACTGCAGGCCGGAGCCCTGGGCCACTTGCTGCATTTCATCGATCGGCAGCACGAAGGGCGCGACGACCGGCAGGGCGCCATTGCTGGCGGTCACTGGTGCTGCAGCCGGTGCTGCGACCGGTGCCGCAGGAGGAGCCACGGGTGCTGCCATCACGGGGGCTGGTGCTGGCATGGCCGGTGCAGGTGCTGCCACCGCAGGGGCTGCGGCCACTGGTGCCGGTGCCTGGGTTGGTGCTGGTTCAGCGGCCTGGGGTGCTGTGGCTGCGGGTGCAAAGTAACTGCGGCGGCTGTTGTCCGAGGGAGCTGCTTGAACCGGCTGGCCGGGCAACTCGAAGTCCATCATGCCTTCCGCTGCGGGTGCTGGCGGCGCTTCCTGTCCATCACGGCGCGGCTCGCCACGTTCGCCACGCTGGCGGTCACGGCCATAACGGTCGCGCGAGCGGCGGGTGCGGGTCTCGCCAGTGTCGGCCTGCGCCGCTGCGGAGGGCATGTCA
This sequence comes from Simplicispira piscis, assembly GCF_054783455.1. Taxonomy (NCBI): domain Bacteria; kingdom Pseudomonadati; phylum Pseudomonadota; class Betaproteobacteria; order Burkholderiales; family Comamonadaceae; genus Simplicispira; species Simplicispira piscis. Next base: position 92,158 of record NZ_BAAGQN010000006.1, on the reverse strand, counting down.
TTGCCTGTCAGGTCCAGGTCGGGCAGCAGTGCCAGTGGAGCGGTATCGGCAAAATCCGCCGGTGCGTTGCTGGGCTGGCTTTCCTGGGCGCGGGGCTGGCGTTCACGGCCTTCACTGCGGGGCTGGCGCTCGCGGCCTTCACCACGGGGCTGGCGCTCGCGGCCACCATTGCCGTTGCGGGGCGCGCGATCACCGCGTGCCTCGTTGCGGTTTTCGCTGTCTGCCGCGTCCGGGCCTTGGGGGGCTGTCTGCGTTGGAGCGTCGGCTGCGGGGCGTGCTTCGGCACCGTCGCGGCGGCCACGGCCACCTTCGCGGTTGCCGTCGCGGGGCGGACGACCACCACCCTCGGTGGAGCGTGCTTCCGATGGACGCTCGCTGCGTTCACCGCGGCGGCCACGGCCGTCGGCAGCGCCATCACGGCCACTGGCTTCGCGGTTGCCATCGCGGCTATTCACGTCGCGGTTGCCATCACGGCTGCCGTTGCGTTCGCCACGGCGGCCTCGGCTATCACCGCCACGTCCATCACGGCGCGGCTCGCGGGCTGGGGTTTCTGCGGCGGGTGCTGGGGTCGGTGCGGGGGCTGCGGCAGGGGGGTCGCCCATACCGAACAAGCCCTTGAGCCAGGCAAAGAAGCCCTGCTCCTGGGGGGCCACCGGGGCACGTGCCGGAGCCGGCTGGGGTGCAGCAGCGGCTTGCCGCTGGGGTGCGCGCGGAGCGCGGGCCTCGGCCTGTGCTTCGGTGCGGGGCGCGGCCTGTGGTGCCGGGGCGTCGGGCAGCACGCCCTTGATCACCGGGGTTTGCTTGTTGGTCGGCTCCTGCGAGCGGCGTGTCACGGCGGTGGGGTCTTCCACTTCTTCGGCGAGCGTGTAGCTGGCCTGCACATGGTCCAGGCGTGGGTCGTCGTGCTTGAGGCGTTCGAGCTTGTAGTTGGGTGTTTCCAGTGCCTTGTTGGGTACCATCAGCACGGCCACGCGCTGCTTGAGCTCGATCTTGGCGATCTCGGTGCGCTTTTCGTTCAGCAGGAACGAAGCCACTTCCACCGGCACCTGGCAGTGCACGGCGGCGGTGTTGTCCTTCATCGATTCTTCTTGAATGATGCGCAGGATCTGCAGCGCCGACGATTCGGTGTCGCGGATATGGCCCGAGCCACCGCAGCGCGGGCAGGGGATGGAGGAACCTTCGCTCAATGCGGGCTTGAGGCGCTGGCGGCTCATTTCCATGAGGCCGAACTTGCTGATGGTGCCGAACTGCACGCGGGCGCGGTCCTGGCGCAGGGCGTCGCGCAGGCGGCTCTCCACCTCGCGGCGGTTCTTGCTCTCCTCCATGTCGATGAAGTCGATCACGATCAGGCCGCCCAGGTCGCGCAGGCGCATCTGGCGGGCCACTTCGTCGGCGGCTTCCAGGTTGGTGCGGGTGGCGGTTTCCTCGATGTCGCCGCCCTTGATGGCGCGGGCCGAGTTCACGTCCACGCTGACCAGCGCTTCGGTGTGGTCGATCACGATGGCGCCGCCCGAGGGCAGTTGCACGGTGCGGGCGTAGGCCGACTCGATCTGGTGCTCGATCTGGAAGCGCGAGAACAGGGCAGCGTCGTCGCGATAGCGCTTGACGCGGGCGGCATGCTCGGGCATGACGTGCGCCATGAACTGCTGCGCCTGTTCGTAGATGTCGTCGGTATCTATGAGGATGTCACCGATGTCGTTGTTGAAGTAGTCGCGGATGGCGCGGATGACGAGGCTCGATTCCTGGTAAATCAGGAAAGCGCCTTTGCCGCCCTGGGCAGCGCCGTCGATGGCGTTCCACAATTTCAGCAGGTAGTTCAGGTCCCACTGCAGCTCGGGCGCGCTGCGGCCGATACCGGCGGTGCGCGCAATGATGGACATGCCGTTGGGGTATTCCAGCTGGTCCATCGCCTCCTTGAGTTCGGCGCGGTCCTCACCCTCGATGCGGCGGCTTACGCCACCGCCACGCGGGTTGTTGGGCATCAGCACCACATAGCGGCCGGCCAGGCTCACGAAGGTGGTGAGGGCGGCGCCCTTGTTGCCACGTTCTTCTTTTTCCACCTGGACCAGCAGTTCCTGGCCTTCCTTGATGACGTCGTTGATGCGTGCCTGGTTGGGCGAGACGCCGGCGGCGAAATACTGGCGGGCAATTTCCTTGAACGGCAAGAAACCGTGGCGGTCTTCACCGTAGTCGACAAAGCAGGCCTCCAGCGAAGGCTCGACGCGCGTGACAACGGCCTTGTAGATGTTGCCCTTGCGCTGCTCGCGCCCTTCGATTTCGATTTCGTAGTCGAGGAGTTTTTGTCCATCGACGATGGCCAGGCGCCGTTCTTCAGGCTGCGTGGCGTTGATCAGCATCCGCTTCATGATGCATTTCCTTTTGTGTGTGCCGGGCGCCGACGGTCTGGCAGCAAACATGCTGCGCGGGCTGTCGGCGCGCGTGATTCCATACTGACAACAGGCCCTCAAGGGGCCAACAATGCCTGGACTGACGCTTTGGAACGAAGGGAATTGCCGGGAATGCTGCAACGCCCCGCACAGCTGCTAGCTCTGCGGGGGCGGCAAGGGCGCGTGGATGGGGGCGAGCCTGGAATAGTGCAGGTTTGCTATAAATTGAATAGCTAGTTGCGCAGGCAGGGTGGGCTCTGGGGTGTAATTTTTTGCCCACAGCAGCGGCAGACGCCACCGCCAGAGGGACAAAAATCGCATGACCAGTACCAACATGTTCGCTTCGATCCTCTGGCACGCTGGGCCCGGGTGGGGCAGCCTGCCAGACAGGGGATTCCGTATCAGTGTTCCAATGTGTCAGCCTCCCGTGCGGTGCACCGGCCATGTCAGGCAACTGGCCTGTCATCTGCATGTGCAACGCCCGCTGGCATCGACCTGCCTGCGCGGGGTGAGCGGCCGTGTGGACTAAACTCCAGACGAATCAACTACTTACAAAACACTGCGCAGGTGAAACACATTATAGAGGCCAAACCGGCTTCGCACCGTCCCAAGGCGCCAGAGCCCCTGCCCGCGCGCATGGCACCCGCCGTCCGCATGCTGGACGTGGACGCTGACTCCGCGGGCCAGCGGCTGGATAATTTTTTGATGCGCCACCTCAAGGGCGTGCCCAAGACGCATGTCTACCGCATCATTCGCAGCGGCGAGGTGCGCATCAACAAGGGGCGCGCCACGGCCGATACGCGCGTGCAGGCAGGGGATCAGGTGCGCCTGCCACCCGTGCGCGTGTCTGAAAAAATGGCCGAGAAGGCTGAACGCCCCGCGCCAGCGCGGGAGTTTCCTTTGTTGCTCGAAGATGAGCACCTCATCGCCCTCGACAAACCCGCCGGCACAGCGGTGCACGGTGGCAGCGGCGTGAGTTTTGGTGTGATCGAACAAATGCGCCAGGCGCGGTCCCAGGCCAAGTTTCTGGAGCTGGTGCACCGGCTCGACCGCGAAACCTCGGGCATCCTGCTGGTGGCCAAGAAACGCAGCGCACTCACGCACCTGCAGGACCAGTTCCGCGAGCGGGAGACCGGTAAGACCTACCTGGCGCTGGTGATCGGCACGTGGCCCGCGAACAAGAAGGTGATCGATACACCGCTGCACAAATACCTGCAGCCCGATGGCGAGCGGCGTGTGCGCACCACCACGGTGGATGATCCCGATGGCATGCGTTCCATCACGCTGGTGAAGCTGCGCACTAGCCTGCCCGCACGGCCTGACCAGGATTTGCCCGCGTTTTCGCTGCTGGAGGTCACCATCAAGACCGGGCGCACCCACCAGATTCGCGTGCATCTGGCCAGCCAGGGCCATCCGATTGCCGGGGACGAGAAATATGGCGACTTCGATCTCAACCGCCGTTTGCCCCGCCACGGCCTCAAGCGCATGTTTCTGCATGCCTGGAGGCTGCAGTTCACCCACCCTGCCAGCGGCGAGCGCATCGAACTGCTGGCGCCCCTGCCACCCGACCTGGCCTGTTTTGTTCCCTCTATCCCATGAGCCCTATTGCCCGTCCGCGCCGTTTTGACCTGATCGCCTTCGATTGGGATGGCACCTTGTTCGACTCCACCGCCATCATCGTGCGCAGCATCCAGTCTGCCGTGCGCGATGTCGGGGGCACCGTACCCAGCGACAGTGACGCCGCCTATGTGATTGGCATGGCATTGAACCAGGCCCTGGCCCATGCCGCACCCGATGTGCCGCCCGAAAAATACGGCGATCTCAATCTGCGCTACCGCTACCACTACGCCCGCCACCAGGACGACCTGAGCCTGTTCCATGGCGTGTTGCCTTTGCTGGGTGCGCTGCGCGAACGCGGGCACCTGCTGACCGTCGCCACGGGCAAGAGCCGCCGCGGCCTGGACGAGGCCTTGCACAGCGTGCAGCTTCGCGGGGTGTTCGATGGCTCGCGCACGGCCGACGAAACGGCGGGCAAGCCCCATCCGCTGATGCTGCATGAGCTGATGGGTGAGTTCGATGTGGCGCCCGAGCGCGTGCTCATGATTGGCGACACCACGCACGACTTGCAGATGGCGCGCAACGCCGGGTGTGCCAGCCTGGGCGTGAGCTACGGCGCGCATGCGCCCGATGCCTTTGGCGCGCTGGGCCCCCTGTACATCGCACAATCGGTGGCCGACCTGCACGACTGGTTGGCCCGTGAGGGCTGATTTCGACAGTTGACAATGCCATGATGCCGAACATTTCCGACACCATTCCCCTGTGCCCCAGTGCCGATCTGCAGGACGGCGGCATGGCCGTGCCCTTCGATGTGGTGTACGCAGGCGAAACCTGCCGCGCCTTTGCTGTCCGATTCCAAGGGGCTGTTCATGCCTACCTGAACCGCTGCGCACATGTGCCCATGGAAATGGATTACCAGGAAAACCGCTTCTTCGACGACAGTGGTCGCTGGCTGTTGTGCGCCACCCATGGCGCAACCTACGCCCCCGACACGGGCACCTGCGTTGCAGGTCCCTGTCGCGGTGGGCTGGTGAAGATCGTCCTCACCGAAAGCGATGGCATGGTGCACTGGCATACTGCGAGCCACATCCAGCCCATCAAGTTCTGATATGACCGAGTCCCACCAGCTTCCTCCGAATGGATCTGAGCAAAAAAACGCTGCAACGCCCGATCTGTGGGCGCAGGCAGCTACTGATACAGGAGCAAAAAATGCAGACGCTCAGGCGCCGGGCTGGGAGCGCTCCGTCTTGGAGAAGCTCGCTTTTGCCGCACTGAACGAGCAGCGAGCGGCGCGGCGCTGGCGTATTTTTTGGCGCTTGTGCTGGCTGGCATTCTTTGGAGCCCTCGCGTGGGCGCTGATGTCGAGCAATATGGCGACCTCGTCGAGCAAGAGCGCGCCGCACACGGCGGTGGTCGATATCAAGGGCGAAATCGCCTCTGGCGCCGACGCCAGCGCCGAATATGTGGTCGCCGCCCTGCGCAGCGCCTTCGAAGACGACGGCTCCAAGGCGGTGGTGCTGCTCATCAATTCGCCCGGCGGAAGCCCCGTGCAGGCGGGCATGATCAACGACGAAATCGTGCGTCTCAAGGCCAAGCATGGCAAGCCCGTGTATGCCGTGGTCGAGGAGACCTGTGCCTCGGCCGCCTATTACATTGCTGCCGCGGCCGACGACATCTATGTGGACAAGGCCAGCATTGTGGGCAGCATCGGCGTGCTCATGGACGGCTTCGGGTTCACCGGCACCATGGAGAAACTGGGTGTGGAGCGCCGTCTGCTGACGGCGGGCGAAAACAAGGGTTTTCTCGACCCCTTCAGTCCGCAAACCGAAAAACAGCGCGCCTATGCGCTGGCCATGCTCGACCAGATCCACCAGCAATTCATCGCCGTAGTGAAGGCAGGCCGGGGCGACCGGCTCAAGAGCACGCCCGACACCTTCAGCGGCCTGTTCTGGACGGGCCAGCAGGCCATCGAGTTGGGCCTGGCAGACCAGCTGGGCAACCTTGACTATGTGGCGCGTGAGATCGTCAAGGCCGAGGACATCATCGACTACACGCGCCATGAAAACGTGGCCGAACGCTTGGCCAAGCGTTTTGGTGCAGCCATCGGCGCCGGGGCCGTGCAGGCCGCCCGTTCGTTCATGCCGCAGTTGCGCTGAAGTCCAGAGACGCATGGCCGGGCAGGCCCGGTAAATCACCGACAATGCAGCCATGAACTGGCTCAACGAAGTGAAATGGGACGCACAGGGGCTGGTCCCCGTGATTGCGCAGGAAAAAGGCACGGGCGACGTGCTCATGTTTGCCTGGATGAACCGCGAGGCGCTGCAAAAAACCGCAGAGCTGGGCCGGGCTGTGTATTTCAGTCGGTCGCGCGGCAAGCTGTGGTTCAAGGGCGAGGAGTCCGGCCACGTGCAGACCGTGCACGAAATTCGCGTCGACTGCGACCAGGATGTGGTGCTATTGCAGGTGACGCAGCAGGGCCACGAGCCTGGCATCGCCTGCCACACCGGGCGGCACAGCTGTTTTTTCCGTGTTTTGCAGGGCGACGCCTGGCAGAGCGTCGATCCGGTCTTGAAAGACCCGCAATCCATCTACAAATAAGTGCCATGTCCTCTTCTGATACCTCGACTCCCTTTACCGAAGGCGCACTGGCACGCCTGGCCAGCGTTATCGAGAGCCGCAAGCCAGTCCATGGCGGAGATCCTGAAAAAAGCTACGTGTCCCGCCTGCTGCACAAGGGGCCGGACGCCTTCCTGAAAAAAATCGGCGAGGAAGCCACCGAGGTGGTGATGGCCGCCAAGGATGTAGACCATGGAGCCGACCCCGCAAAAATCGTCTACGAGGTGGCTGACCTGTGGTTTCACACCATGATCGCGCTGGCGCACTATGGGCTGAGTCCTGCCGACGTGGTGGCCGAACTGGAGCGCCGAGAGGGCACCAGCGGTATCGAGGAAAAAGCCTTGCGCAAGGCCGTTGCGCGTGCCGCGCAGGAGGCTCCCCATGAGTGACATCATTGACGTGCAGGCCAGTGACGAACGTGCCGAGGGTCTCAAGGCCTGGGGCTGGGTCAGTTATGTGCTGCACCTGATCGTGGCGGTGGGAGCGGTCATTCCAGGGGCCCAACCGGGGGCGGCACTGCTCATCATTGCGCTGGTCATCGATCTTGTCAAAAAAGGCGATGCCCAGGGCACCTGGCAGGCCAGCCATTTTTCGTGGCGCATCCGTACCGTGCTGTGGGCGGGGGTGCTGTATTTGGTGACATCGCCACTGTGGCTGTTGTTCATCTTTCCGGGCTGGATTGCCTGGGGCTTGATCTCGATCTGGTTCCTGTACCGCATTGTGCGCGGCATGGTTGCCATGAACAAAGACCAGGCGCTGGATGCCTAAGCCGCGCAAACCGCAGCAGCGGTTGAACCTGGCGCTGCAGGGTGGGGGCTCGCACGGTGCACTGACCTGGGGCGTGCTCGATGCCCTGCTGGAAGACGGCGGGCTTGATTTTGAAGGCATCAGCGGCACCAGCGCAGGCGCCATGAATGCTGTGGCCATGGCGCATGGCTTTGCGCATGCCGCCCAGGAGTTTTCTGACCCACAGGAAGCACGCCAGGCAGGGGCCGCGCTGGCGCGGGCCACGCTGGCGCGCTTGTGGGAAGGTGTGGGAGCCATGGGCAGCCTGGTGTGGGGCGTGCCCCAGGCGCAGGCGTTGCCGGGCCTGTCGATGATGACCCCGTGGCTCGCTCCGGCGCAGGCCAATCCGTTCGACTTCAATCCTCTGCGCCGCCTGCTGGAGCGCGAAATCGATTTCGAACGGTTGTCCCAGCCCCGCAAGGATGGGTTGCAGGTTTTTGTCTGTGCCACCAACGTGCGCACCGGGCGCGGCGAGATTTTTTCGGGAGCACGGCTCTCGGCCGATGCGGTGATGGCATCGGCTTGCCTGCCCATGGTTTTCAAGGCGGTCGAGATCGAGGGGGAGCTTTACTGGGACGGTGGTTACTCTGGCAATCCCGCCCTGCACCCTTTGATCTACCAAACCGAGAGCAGCGACATCTTGCTGGTGCAGATCAACCCGATCGAGCACCTGGGCATACCCGACACCGTGCCCGAGATCATGGACCGCATGAACGAGGTCACCTTTAACGCCAGCCTGCTGGCCGAGTTGCGCGCTATTGAATTTGTGAGCCGCCTGCTGGCCCAGGGCAAGCTTGACCCCCAGCGCTACAAGGATGTGCGCATGCACCGCATCGATGGTGGCGCCTTGCTGGCAGATAAGGGATCGGCCAGCAAGGCGCGCGCCGACCTGGGCTTCTTGCGCCAGTTGTTCGAATTGGGCCGCACCGCGGGCCAACAGTGGCTGGCCGCGCACCGGCAAGACCTTGGGGTGCGCGCAAGCCTTAACCTCGCGCACAATGCATGACCTTTTGAATCGCCAGCCCCTTTTTTTTGACCATGCACGACCCGAACTGCCTCTTCTGCAAAATCATCGCGGGCCAGATTCCGTCCCGCAAGGTGTACGAGGACGAGGAAATTTTTGCTTTCCACGACATCCATCCTTGGGCTCCCGTGCATTTTTTGATGGTGCCCCGGATGCACATTCCCTCCATGGCACAGGTGCAGCCGGAACACGCAGGCCTGCTGGGCCGCATGATGGCGCTGGCGCCCCGCCTCGCCCTGGAGCAGGGCTGCAGGCCTTACCCGGACGGGGGATTCCGCACCGTGGTCAACACCGGTATGGAAGGTGGACAGGAAGTGCACCACCTGCACATGCATGTCTTGGGCGGCCCGCGCCCTTGGCTTAAAGGCTAGACAGGTGATTGCAAGGGTAATGGGAACCGCGTTGTCACGCGACCCGTCTAAAATGAACCGCATTCGTTAGGAGATATTTCATGGGCACTTTTTCCATATGGCACTGGCTGATCGTGCTGCTGATCGTCGTCATGGTGTTTGGCACCAAGAAGCTCAAGAACATGGGCTCGGATCTCGGTGGCGCCGTCAAGGGTTTCAAGGATGGCATGAAGGACGGCGGTGCGGCGGCTGATGATGCGGCTACCAAGTCTCCCGCCGGGCAGGTGGGCAACCAGGCCAGCGCCGACAAGACTACCATCGACGTTGAAGCCAAGCAAAAGAGCTGAGACCGGACGCGGCAGACTCCATGATTGACATCGGCCTCTCCAAAATGGCGCTGATCGGCGTGGTGGCGCTCGTCGTCATCGGGCCGGAGAAGTTGCCGCGCGTGGCGCGCACCGTGGGCACTTTGCTGGGCAAAGCGCAGCGCTACGTGGCCGACGTCAAATCGGAGGTCAACCGTTCCATGGAGCTCGATGAGCTCAAGAAGATGAAGGAAACGGTAGAAAACGCAGCCCGCGACGTCGAACAATCGGTTCACACCGCCGCCAGCGATTTCGAAAAGGACTGGGCCGAAGCGACGGGCGAGACCAGTGCCGCCCTGGAGGGCAGCGCCACCGTGGTGCCCGCCTACCACCACCCGGGAAAAAACTGGCGTCTCAAGCGCGGCGCCATGCCGCAGTGGTACAAGGCGCGCGCGGGTGTCCGTACCAAGGCCCTGTCGGGCGCGGCGCGCGTGGCGCGCTACCGGCCACAGAAATTCCATTGACGCCGCGCCACGGGGCGCTGCAAGGCCGGACGTGAAGTCCGCACTATTCCCACATGTCCGAAACACCATCCAAAGAAGACGAGCTGGCAGGTACCGAGCAGCCGTTTGTGCAGCACCTGATGGAGCTGCGCGATCGCCTGGTCAAAGCCATGCTGGCTGTGGGCGTTGTGGCCGCCGTGCTGTTTTTCTACCCTGGGCCCGGCGCCCTCTATGACCTGCTGGCCGCGCCGCTGGTCGCACATTTGCCCAAAGGCGCCACGCTGATCGCCACCTCGGTGATCTCACCGTTCATGGTGCCACTCAAGATTTTGCTGATGTCGGCCTTTCTGGTCGCGTTGCCCGTGGTGCTCTGGCAGGCCTGGGGCTTTGTAGCGCCCGGCCTGTATACGCATGAAAAACGCCTGGTGTTGCCCCTGGTGGTGTCCAGCACGCTGCTATTTTTTATCGGCGTAGCGTTCTGTTATTTCTTTGTTTTTGGGCAAGTGTTCAGCTTCATCCAAAGCTTTGCTCCCAAAAGCATCACGGCTGCGCCCGATATCGAGGCTTATTTGAGCTTCGTGATGACCATGTTCATCGCCTTTGGTCTGGCGTTCGAAGTGCCCATTGTCGTGATCGTGCTGGCACGTATGGGTCTGGTGAGCGTGGAGAAGCTCAAGGCTTTTCGCGGCTATTTCATCGTGCTGGCCTTCATCATCGCTGCGGTCGTCACGCCGCCCGATGTGGTGTCGCAGCTGGCGCTGGCCATTCCCATGATCTTGCTTTACGAAATGGGCATCTGGGCCGCGCAGATCTTCATCCGGCACACCCAGGCGCCCGAAGAGGCCGAAGAAAAGGCCTCCTAGGAGCGCGTGAGGTCACCGCGGTTGTGCGCGCTGCTGGCGTGGCCGCACGCCGGGGACCAGGTCCAGCTCCAGCACCTTGTCGCCGCGCTGCACCTGAAAAACGGCTTTCTCGCCGGGCCGCAAGGCTGCCACACCAGAAAGCAGGCCGGGCACGCTACTGATCGGTTTGCCTGCCACTTGCAGGATCACGTCGCCGGGCCGTATGCCCCCCGCGCCAGCCGGGCCATCCTGCAGCACGCCGGTGATGATGACACCCTCGGTGGCCTTGATGCCAAAGGTCTCTGCCAGTTCGGGCGAGAGTTCGCTGGGCTCCACCCCAATCCAGCCGCGCGTGACCTGGCCGTCACGCACGATGCCGTCGAGCACCATTTTGGCGGTGGATACCGGAATGGCGAACCCGATACCCAGGCTGCCACCAGAACGCGAATAAATGGCGGTGTTGATGCCCAGCAGGTTGCCATACACGTCCACGAGCGCCCCGCCCGAATTGCCCGGATTGATGGCCGCGTCGGTCTGGATGAAATTCTCGAAGGTGTTGATGCCCAGCTGGCTGCGCCCCAGTGCGCTCACGATACCGCTGGTCACCGTTTGCCCCACGCCGAACGGGTTGCCGATGGCGAGCACCTGATCGCCCACGGCGAGCTGGTCGGAGTTGCCCAGAACGATGACGGGCAGCTTGTCCAGTTCGATTTTCAGGATGGCCAGATCCGTCTCCGGGTCGGTGCCGATGGTGCGTGCGCGTGCGCGGCGGCTGTCAGAGAGGGTCACGTCGATCTCGTCCGCGCCTTCAACCACATGGTTGTTGGTCAGGATGTAGCCGTCCTGGCTGATGATGACACCGCTGCCCAGGCCCGCCTGGGCCTGGCGGCCCTGCTCGCCAAAGAAGAACTGGAACCAGGGGTCGTCACTGCGCGGGTCACGCACCGCAGCCTTGCTGGTGTTGATGCTCACCACGGCGGGCGAGGCCTTGCGTGCTGCGGCGCTCAGGCTGCCAGGAGCCGGAATGTCGGGGTTGCCGGGGGGGGCTTCGATCAGGGAAATACCTGCGCCCGAGCGGGTGGCGCCGCGGCGAATCCAGTCGGGCTGGAGCGTTGCCACGACAAAATAGGCCGCGACCAACACCGTCACGGTTTGCGAAAACAGCAGCCAGATGCGTTTCATGGAGGTCAGTGAAAAGTAGGTGCGCTATTGTCGCGCAAGCGCCTGCGCTCGTCCCGCAGGACAATAGCCGCATGAGCATTTCCCGAGACACCCTGCGCCAAGCGCTGGACGCGCTGCTGCAACCCGAGCGCTTCAAGGACTATGGCCCCAACGGCCTGCAGGTCGAAGGCAAGAGCGAGATCGCCCGCATCGTTAGCGGCGTCACTGCCAGCCGTGCGCTGATCGACGCCGCCATTGCGCAGCAGGCCGACGCCCTTTTTGTGCACCATGGCCTGTTCTGGCGCGGCCAGGATGGGCGCGTCACGGGCTGGATGAAGCAGCGCCTGCAACGGCTGCTGGCCCACGACATTAACCTGTTTGCCTACCACCTGCCGCTCGATGCACATCCTGAGCTGGGCAACAACGCACAGCTAGGGCAGCACATGGGCTGGATGAGCGACGCACGATTTGGCGAGCAAGAGCTTGGCTGCCTGGCTCCCGTCCGCTACGCCAGCCCGCAGGCCCTGGCACAGCACGTGGGTCAGGTTTTGGGCCGCAGCGCCACGCTGGTTGCGCCAACGGAAGACCGCCCGGTGGCGCGCGTTGCCTGGTGTTCTGGTGGCGCACAAAGCTATTTTGAAGCGGCGATTGCCGCCGGTGCCGATGCCTTTGTGACCGGGGAGATTTCGGAGCCACAGGCCCATTTGGCGCGCGAAACGGGGGTGGCCTACATTGCCGCTGGCCACCATGCCACTGAGCGTTACGGCGCACCGGCCGTAGCCGCCCGCATGGCAGCGCAATGGGGGCTGGAGCATGTGTTCATCGATATTGACAATCCGGCGTGAACCATCGAAGCATTCGGTGTTCATATATTTATTTGCTATTAAAATTATAGCTAATAGCGCTTATTGGTAAAGCGTTAGAGCCTATTTTCATTCAAATTTCTTCATGCAAGCACTCGCCATCACCCAGGGAGATTCGGCCGGTATCGGCCCAGAGATCATTGCCAAAGCCTTCCGCGATGCGCCGCAGCACATGCAGGGGTGTTTTGTGGTGGGCGAGCTGGACACCTTGCGCCGCGCCGCGCAGTGCATCGCCGGGCCGGGGCGGCCCAGCCTGCCCGTGGCACTGATAGCGAGCCCGGAAGAAGCGCTGGCCACGCCGCCACGTTGCATGCCGGTGCTGGTGCTGCCAGGGCTGCCGGGGCCTGCGCCTTTTGGTGTCCTGTCGGCTGACGCGGGCCGCGCAGCCGCGCAATGCGTGGTCTGGGCAGCGCGTGCCGCGTTGCGGGGCGAAGTGGCAGGTTTGGTGACGGCGCCGCTGCACAAGGAGTCGCTCCATGCGGCGGGCGTGCACTTTCCGGGCCACACCGAACTGCTGCAGGCAGAGGCGGCCACCCATCGGGGGGTTGCGCTGGCCGATATGCCTGTGCGCATGATGCTGGCCAGTGACGAATTGCGCACTGTGCTTGTCAGTATCCACATGTCCATGCGTGCGGCACTGGATGCGGTCACTTTCGAGAATATTCTGCAAACATTGCATATCACCCACGAAGCCCTCTCGCGCAGTCTGCACCGCCCTCCCCGCATCGCCGTGGCGGGGCTGAATCCGCATGCGGGGGAGGGGGGGCTGTTCGGGCGGGAGGAAATCGAAGTCATTGCACCGGCCATTGAAGCGGCCCGCGCCCAGGGGCTGGATGTGACCGGACCGCTGGCGCCGGACACCGTGTTTATGCGGGCACGCCATACACAGGCCCAGCCTGGTGAGTTTGATGTGGTGCTGGCCATGTACCACGACCAGGGGCTGATTCCGGTGAAGTACCTGGGGGTGGATAAAGGCGTGAACGTCACCCTCGGACTGCCGCTGGTGCGCACCAGCCCTGACCATGGCACGGCCTTCGATATTGCCGGGCAGGGCGTGGCGGACGCCTCCAGTCTGATAGAGGCTGTGCGTATGGCGCGCAGCCTCGGTCCAGCGACGTAGCCCGAATCAGCGCTTCAGGCTGTCACGAATTTCACGCAGCAGCACGATGTCTTCGGCTGGAGCAGCGGGAGCGGCCGGCGCTTCTGCCGGGGCTTCGCGCTTGAGGCGGTTGATCTGCTTGATCATCATGAAAATGATGAACGCCAGGATGAAGAAGTTGACTGCCACGGTAATGAAGCTGCCATAGGCAAATATCGGCACGCCCGTCTTCTTCACCGCTTCGAGCGTCATGGCCGTGCCCTCGGGCACCGCGCCCAGCGCGATGAACATGTTCGAGAAATCGAGCTTGCCGAACACCAGCCCGACCACCGGCATGATGAGGTCAGCGACGACCGAGTCCACGATCTTGCCAAAGGCGCCCCCGATGATCACGCCGACTGCGAGGTCAATGACGTTGCCCTTGACGGCAAATTCGCGAAATTCCTGAGCCATACCCATATAAATCTCCTGAAAATTGAACAATGCGCAGAGTATCTGCCAATCGGGCGCAGAGCGTGGCCGAACGCCTTCAAGCCGATCAAATGCGCTTCTACCCCTGAAATGTCAAAAGCCGAACTTTTCACTCCGCTACAATTTGAGGCTGTCTTTCCAATCTAGCGATGTAAATCGAGGACCCCCATGAGTGACACTCCAATCGACTCCAGCAAACGGACGTGGCTGATCGCGACCGGCTGCGCGGGCGCTGTGGGCGGCGTGGCAACCGCCGTGCCTTTCGTGAGTACTTTCCAGCCATCCGAAAAGGCCAAGGCCGCCGGCGCTGCAGTCGAGGTGGATATTTCCGAGCTCAAGCCCGGTGAGCGCGTCACCGTCGAGTGGCGCGGCAAGCCCGTCTGGATCATCAAGCGCACCCCCGAGCAATTGGCCGAGTTGCCCAAGCTGGACTCCCAACTGGCCGACCCCGATTCCAAGCGCAAGCCCGACGAGTTCACGCCAGCGTACGCACGCAATGGCCACCGCTCCATCAAGCCCGAAATCCTCGTGGCCGTGGGTATCTGCCCGCACCTGGGCTGCTCGCCCACCGAAAAATTTGCCATGGGCGCCCAGCCCTCACTGCCCGACGACTGGAAGGGCGGTTTTCTGTGCCCCTGCCATGGTTCCACCTTCGACATGGCTGGCCGTGTTTACAAGAACAAGCCGTCGCCGGACAACCTTGAGGTGCCACCGCACATGTACATGTCCGATACGCGCCTGCTCATCGGCGACGACAAGAAAGCCTAAGGAAAGACACCATGGCTGAATTCAAGGAAATTTCTCCCAACGCATCGGCGGGCGCCAAGCTCACCAACTGGTTTGAAAACCGGTTTCCGACGGCATTTGACGCCTACCGCGTCCACATGTCGGAGTACTACGCTCCGAAGAACTTCAACTTCTGGTACATCTTCGGTTCGCTGGCCCTGTTGGTGCTGGTGATCCAGATCGTGACCGGCATTTTCCTGGTGATGCACTACAAGCCCGATGCCGCTCTGGCATTCGCTTCGGTCGAGTACATCATGCGCGACGTGCCATGGGGCTGGCTGATCCGCTACATGCACTCCACGGGTGCATCGGCGTTCTTCATCGTCGTCTATCTGCACATGTTCCGCGGCCTGCTGTACGGCAGTTACCGCAAACCCCGCGAGTTGGTCTGGATTTTCGGCTGCGCCATTTTCCTCGCGCTCATGGCCGAGGCCTTCATGGGCTACCTGCTGCCCTGGGGTCAGATGTCGTACTGGGGCGCCCAGGTCATTGTGAACCTGTTCTCTGCCATCCCGTTTATCGGCCCCGACCTGGCCCTGCTGATCCGTGGCGACTTCGTGGTGGGTGATGCCACTCTCAACCGCTTCTTCAGCTTCCACGTCATTGCCGTGCCCCTGGTGTTGCTGGGTTTGGTAGTGGCCCACTTGCTGGCCCTGCACGACGTCGGTTCCAACAACCCTGACGGCATCGAAATCAAGGGCCCCAAGGCGCCCAAGGATGCCAAGGGCCATCCGCTGGACGGCATTCCTTTCCATCCCTACTACACGGTGCACGACATCCTGGGTGTTTGCCTGTTCTTGATGGCTTTCACGGCAGTGATCTTCTTTGCGCCTGAGGCTGGTGGCTATTTCCTCGAGTACAACAACTTCATTCCGGCTGACCCATTGGTCACGCCAGCGCACATCGCACCGGTCTGGTACTTCACGCCGTTCTACTCGATGCTGCGTGCCATCACCACCGAAATGATGTACGCCCTGATCGCCTGTGTGGTGCTGGGCGCTCTGTTCGGTGTGGCCAAGGGCCGCATGCCTGCCATCTTCAAGGGTGCCATCCTGGTGGTCGCAGCGGTGGCCGTGGCGCTGATGCTCTCGATTGATGCCAAGTTCTGGGGCGTGGTGGTGATGGGTGGTGCCGTGATCATCCTGTTCTTCCTGCCTTGGCTCGATTGCAGCCCGGTCAAGTCGATCCGCTACCGTCCAAGCTGGCACAAATACGTGTATGCCGTGTTTGTCGTCAATTTCGTGATCCTGGCTTACCTGGGTGTGCAGGCGCCGTCGGCCATTGGCGAGCGCGTGTCACAGGTCGGAACACTGTTCTATTTTGGCTTTTTCCTGTTGATGCCCTGGTGGAGTCGCCTGGGCGAACCCAAGCCAGTGCCTGACCGTGTCACGTTTGCAGCGCATTGAGTCGGAGCCGGACATTATGAAAAAAATTCTTCTTTCGTTTATCGCCGCGCTCGGCTTGGTGGCTGGCGCAGCGCACGCTGCCGGCGGCGGCATGGCTTGGGACAAGGCGCCCAGCAAGAGCAACGACCTTGCTGCATTGCAAAACGGCGCCAAACTGTTCGTCAACTACTGCGTGGGTTGTCACTCGGCAGCCTTCATGCGTTACAACCGCCTCAAGGACATCGGCCTGACCGAGCAGCAGATCAAGGACAACCTGCTGTTCACCACCGACAAGATCGGTGAGACCATGAAAGCCAACATTGATCCCAAGCAGGCCAAGGCCTGGTTTGGCGCCAATCCACCCGACCTGACTGTGATCGCACGCTCGCGTGCGGGCGCTGGCGGTTCGGGTTCGGACTACCTGTACACCTTCTTGCGCACTTTCTACCCCGACGACACCAAGGCCACCGGCTGGAATAATCTGTTGTTCCCTAACGTGGGCATGCCGCACGCGCTGTGGCAACTGCAGGGCGAGCGCCGTCCGGTGTTTGAGGAAGTGCAAAGCCACGGCCAGACCACCCACGTGTTCAAGAGCTGGGAGCAGGTTGCTCCAGGTCAGATGAGCGCGCAGGAATACGACCAGGCCGTTGGCGATCTGGTAGGTTACCTGCAGTGGATGGGTGAGCCCGCCCAGAACACCCGGGTGCGCATTGGGGTGTGGGTGCTGATCTTCCTGGCCGTTACCACGGTTTTCGCCTGGAAACTCAACGCGGCTTTCTGGAAAGACGTCAAGTAAAGTTCACCTTGTCATGCCGCGCCCTCGGGCGCGGCCCTGTTTTTCTAGAGTGGGCGCTTCGTGCGTTCCACTCTTTTGGTTTTTAGGAGTCTCTTGCCATGATGGTGCTTTATTCAGGTACGACCTGCCCCTTCTCCCACCGCTGCCGGTTTGTTTTGTTTGAGAAAGGCATGGACTTCGAAATCCGCGACGTCGATCTCTACAACAAGCCCGAAGACATCAATGTCATGAACCCGTACGGCCAGGTTCCGATCCTGGTCGAGCGCGACCTGATCCTGTACGAGTCGAACATCATCAACGAGTACATCGACGAGCGTTTTCCGCACCCGCAACTGATGCCCGGTGACCCGGTCGACCGCGCCCGTGTGCGTCTGTTCCTGCTCAATTTCGAGAAGGAGCTGTTTGTTCACGTGAACACGCTCGAATCGCGTGCCAGCAAGGGCAACGAGAAGGCGCTGGAAAAGGCGCGTTCGCATATCCGTGATCGCCTCACCCAGCTGGCCCCGGTGTTTTTGAAGAACAAATACATGCTGGGCGACAACTTCTCTATGCTTGACGTTGCTATTGCGCCCTTGCTCTGGCGCCTGGACTACTACGGCATCGACCTCAGCAAGAACGCTGCGCCGCTGCTCAAGTATGCTGAACGCATCTTCTCGCGTCCCGCCTACATCGAGGCGCTCACGCCCTCGGAAAAGGTCATGCGCAAATAAGGCGCAGTACGTTACCCTTCCTTTACGCACGCAGGCCCATGAACGCACCGGAATCCACCACCACACGCCCCTACCTCATTCGGGCATTGCACGAATGGTGCACCGACAACGGGTTCACGCCCTATGTCGCTGTGCGGGTGGATGATTCTGTGCAGGTGCCGCGTGAGTATGTGAACGACGGTGAAATCGTGCTGAACGTCGGCTTTGATGCCACCAGCAGCCTGCAACTGGGCAACGATTACATCGAATTCAAGGCACGTTTTGGTGGGAAATCTCGCGACATCCTCGTTCCCGTGGGGCGTGTGGTTGCCATCTATGCCCGTGAAAACGGCCAAGGCATGGCATTTCCGCCACCTGTGGATCTTCTCCCCGAAGGCACAGTCCTGGATCGAGCAGAAGTGGAACAGGCCTTGCCAGAGTCAGCTGCGGCAGATGCTGTGCGGGTGGTGCAACTCGTCTCCACCGATCCTGCGCCGGAAGACGGTGACAAACCACGGCCCCCCACCACCCCAGGGGCTGCGCGTCCGGCCTTGAAACGAGTCAAGTAATACCCCCTGAACCGCAGCCGGGGGGCTGCTTCGATATTAGAATACGCGCTTCGCCGATTTAGCTCAGTGGTAGAGCAACCGCCTTGTAAGCGGTAGGTCGTCAGTTCAATCCCGACAATCGGCACCATCATTTTTCAAGCGCTCTGAAAAACCCGCACTTCCATTGATCTGGAGATGCGGGTTTTTTATTGTGGCTGCAGAGGTCGTCGGAGTCGCGTCAAATTCACAAGGAAGATCCCGGTATCTGCAACCAATGAAGTTGCGGGGGGCTAGAAACGAAAAACGAGCCGGGAGGGCTCGTTTTTTTATGATGTGGCGGAGACTGTGAGATTCGAACTCACGGACGGTTGCCCGTCGGCAGTTTTCAAGACTGCTGGTTTAAACCACTCACCCAAGTCTCCGTGATGGCAGCCGCGTATTTTAGCCGCCCCAGCGGCGTTCTTCGGGCGAGTTGGTGTTGTTTTATCTGTAGCGTACTTGACCGCGGTAAGGGCACCCATCTATTCTGGTTGCTTCGGCGGCAGATGGGACAGGCACTGGCGGGACTCTGTCTTGCCTCGGCAACTTTGCTGGCCTTTGGCACACTGGAGCACTATCCATGCACAACGAATCCATTGATGAAACCATGCAGCGTTTGCAGGCGATCGTCGTGCGCGAAACAGGGGTAGGGCTTGGGGCGGCGGCGCTGGCTGAAGTGCAAGGCTTTCTGACGGCGGGTGACAGGCTGCGCGCCGACTGGGTGAAGACCGGCGATGCCACGCTGCAGGCGCAGCCGCGCGAGGTCACCTTGCTGCTGGCAGACCTGCGCGGCTTTACAGAAATGTCTGCGCTGCAACCTGCGGCAGAGGTGATTGCCGCGCTCAACCGCTGCCTGGTGCGGCTGAGCGAAGTGGTGTTGCGCCACCAGGGCACCATCGAGCAGTTCCTGGGTGATTCCATGCGCGTCGTTTTTGGCGCACCCATCGCCCATGAGGATGACGTGGAACGCGCCCTGGTGTGCGCGGTCGAAATGCAGCTGGCCATGCGGGATCTGAATCTGGTGCATCTGCGCGAGCGCTTGCCACAGGTTTATCTGGGGATTGGCGTCAATACCGGTATGGTGATGGCCGGGCGCTTTGGCTCGGATTTGTTCTCGCAATACACGGTGATGGGGGAAGAGGTCGACCTGGCTTCGCGCATCGAGGCCTTCAGCCTGCGCGGGCAGGTGCTGATCAGTGAATCGACCTACCAGCGGTGCTGGAATCTGGTGTCTGCCACGGCGCCCATGCAGGTCTACGTGAAAGGGCGGCTGCAGCCTGTCAGCCTGCGGGAGCTGGTGGCTATTCCGTCGCGCAAGCTGAAGGTGCCGCGCCAGGAGTTTCGGCGCAGCCACCGCGCGGGCACCCGCGTGCCCTGCTTGTGCCAGCTGGTGCAGGGCGATGATGTGCAACCCCGCATCATTCACGCCATGATTCTGGACATGAGCTACCACGGCCTGATGCTGGAGTTGCCCGAACGGATCGAGCCTGGCAATGTGCTGCAGCTGGAGTTTGATCTGACGCTGGTGCAGTACCGTGCCGTGGGCGTGTTTGCCCGGGTAGTAAAAATCAAGGCGGAAAAAGGCCACTGGGTGGCGGGCCTGGAGTTCACCGAGATCAGCGAAGAATGCCGCCCCAAGGTGCAGATGTTTGTGCAGTTGTTGGTGGCTTCACGTTAGGCGATGGGTGGTCTCACCAAGCTTGGTCCCCTCGACAGGAATCGAACCTGTATCTGACGCTTAGGAGGCATCCGTTCTATCCATTGAACTACGAGGAGCAAGCAGGCGTGAATTGTACGCGGAGATATGCTTCTGTATTGATAGCTGGTGCCGCTTGCTGGTAGAGCGCTAGAGGCTAATTTCACTCAAAAATGCAGCTGGGCTGGTTGCGGCTCAGTCGTAGCGCATGGTGTAGATCAGGTCGGCAGCGCTTTTCTCGCCGGTTTGCCCGCGCAGTGTGAGGTGGCGGGTGAGGTCGTAGAAGATGTAGAGCGTGCCCAGCGTGCCTGACAGGCTGCGCTCGTACGTCACGTACAGGTCCTTGGACAGGCGCTTGCCAAACGTGAGAGCCGCGCCAGTGGCGTCTTCGCCAGCGCCTGGGCCTTTGAAGCCGATTTCGTCCAGGCCCAGGCGGCGTGCCGCGTTGGCTGCGGTGTTGTCGGTGCCGCCCCGGCCGAGCAATGCCAGTGCGGCCTGCTGCAGCACGGCGGCCTCGGCGCCACCGCCGGCGGCGCTGCGGCCCAGCACCACCCACGAGAGCTTTTCGGCGTCGGGCAGCTCCGGGTCGGAGTAGAGCTTGACACGCGGTGCCAGCGCGCTGCCGGTGACCTGCACCCCCGCACGCACGCTGATGTGTGGGCGCAGCGCCAGGATGTCGAGCGAAGGGTTGTTGTATGGCCCGTTGAAGCGGATGAGGCCGGTTTCCACATCCAGCATCTGGCCCCAGGCGCGGTAGCGGCCCTGCTCGGTTTGCACCTCGCCGGTGATGCGCGGGGGTGAGCCCGGCGTGGTGCTGCTCCGAATCTCGACCTCGCCGGCCAACCGGGTGGTGATGCCGTGGCCGCTCAGGGCAAAGTCGTTGCCCAGGTTCAGGGTGACGGCGATGCTGGGTGGCTTGGCGGTCTGGGCCTGGGCGCCTGCTGTAGCGGCCTCTTGCGCCTGGGTGCGGTCTTTGGCGGCGGAGCGGACCACCACGTCGCTGCCCAGGCCGGGCGCCGATTCGTCGGGCAGGATGATGGTGGCACGGTTGGCGGTCAACTGGCCGTGCAGGCTGATCTGGCCCTGCTGCAATTGGGCCCGCAAGGGGCCTGACACGCTGAGCTGGCGGTCGGCGCGCACCTGCACCTGCAGGGCCTTGGCCTCCGCTTGGAAGTCCATGGTGATACCCGAAAAGCCATCGGTGGCGGCGCTCCACTGGATATGGCCCGTGCCGGTGAGCAAGCCGCCATCGTCGGGCGCAGCCGTGCGGTTGCCGCTGAGCCCGGCGATGCGTGCACGGCTGCCGCGCCCGCCTTTCAGTTGGAACTCGGTAATGTCGATCCGGTCACCCTCCAGCGTGGCGCGCAGCCGCCCGTCCTGCAGGTCTACCCCGTCAACAATGGAGCGCACGGCCAGGGCATCGGCGCCCAGTGTTCCTGTCCAGCGGGGTGCGCTGCGGGTGCCTGCCAGGGTGGCGCTGGCGTCCAGGGTGCCGCGCACGCGCCAGCCGGGTGGGGCCAGGGCCGACCACACGCCCACATCGGGCAGGCGCGCCCGCAACTGGCCCTGCAGCGGCGCGTCGGCTGGCCAGAGGCTGGCGGCATTGCCTTGCAGTGCCAGCTGGGTGCTTACGCTGGCATCGATTTCACCAGCACGCTCGCTGGCCCAGACGAGGCGCGCACGCAGGGTGTTTCCTTCGGCCTGCAGCGCCAGTTCGGCCTGGCGTACGCCAGCGGGCGTGCCCGCCGTCGCGGCGGTGCTGCTGGCAGTGCCCTGCACGGTGGTGGCGATACCTGCATCGCCCGCCAGGATGCGCAGGTCGCCGCTGCTGCGGCGCAGGCTGGCGCTGGCGCGCAGGGTGTCGCCCATGTCCACATTCCATTCGCCGTCGAGCAACAGGCTGGTGGCCAACCCCAGGCGAGCGAGCAAAGGCTGGGCCGGGCTGCCCTGCACGGCAGGGGCGCCGTCGTTCAGGCCCAGGGCATCCAGCCAGGCCATGGGCAGGCCTTGCAGAGAGCCCTGGGTTTGCAGCCGCAAAGGCGTACCGGTGCCACGGCCCCAGCGCATGGGCTGCCAGCGCAGCGCGACGCTGCCCTGCAAGGGGCCGGTCAGGTGGGCCTGGCCTGCCGATGTTTGCAGCTGGAGTGTGCCGCTCTGCGCCTCGGTGCGGGCTGAAAGGCCCAGGGGGGCGTCCAGTTGCAAAGCCCAAGGGCCAGGGCGCTGGGTGTCCTGTGCCTGCAGCGCCAGTGTGGCGATCTGCGCCTGCCATTGCCCGGCGGAGGCCTGCCCGCCTGCAACGCGGGTTTGCAAGCGCAGGCGCTGTTGTCCAGTGGGGCCTGTGCGGGCTTCGGCGTTCAGGTGGAGCGTGGCCTGCGCGAGGGAGCCCGACACGCTCGCCTGCACTTCTCGCAGTTGCACCGCGGTGGGTCTGCCGCCTTCGCCAGTGGCGGATGGGATCGACAGGTCAAGCCGTGGGGTGCTCAGGCTGGCTTGCAGCGTGGCGTCGCTTTTTCCAGGGAGGGGCTGCATCAGCCCGCGCCAGCCACCGTTCCAGCGCGCGGTCAGCTGGGCTGCACCCTGGGCTGAGGCGCCCTGCAAGGCGCGTTGCAACTCGGCGCCGATCAAGGGCAGGCCGGCCAGCCAGCGTTGGGTCAGTGCGACGTCGGCCCATTGCACCTGCAGATCTCCCTTGCCACTTTGCGCTGCCAGCTGCCCGCTGGCGCGTGCCGTGGCCCCTGGCACAGCCAACACCAGCTGGCCCTGGGCGGACTGTGCGCCGGGGTGGATCAGGAGGTCGGTCGCCTCCACGCGCGCTTGCAGTGCGTCGATGAGCAGACGATCGATCTGTAGTGTGTCCGTGGAGGTGCCGTTGTCTGTCGTTGCGGAAGATGCTGCCTGCCATTGGCCCTTGCCGGTGAGACGGCGAATACGCAGCGGGGCAGGGTGGCCGGGTGCGGCTTTTTCTGTGGTCGAGGAGGCTGCGGTTCCGATGTCTGCGCTGAAATGCACGGCGCTGCCCTGTGTCCGGGCGCTGATCTGGCCCGACAGGGGCGCTGCCGCCAGCGCAGTGTGCAGGGCGTCGGGATGGAGCTGGCGCAGTTGCGCAGTGCCCGCCAGCGCGCCCGTGGCGGGTGTGTAGTGGCCTTGCAGTGCGACGCTGCCCTTGCCTGCGCTGGCGCTGGCGCCGGGCAGCGTCCAGCGGGTGCCGTCATAGGTGGCGTTGGCCTGCAGTGCTGTCAGCGGCAGGCGCGAAGCGTCCCAGGGGCCGGGCAGGGTGTTCTGCAACTGCACGCCGATGGCCCAGCCTGCAGGGGCCTCGGCCGTGCCGGGTGTGGGGCCCGCATGCACGGTGCCCTGCAATTGCGTGGTGGGGGCTTGTGGCCACAGAGCCGCCAGATTGAGGGCGCGCAGCGTGGCCGTTGCCGACTGCAGGGGCTGTGTCGCCCAGGGGGCAGCGGCCGCTTGCACATCGGCTTGCATGGGGGGGCCGGGCGCGTCTGCCGCATCGCCTTCGGGGCGCAACTGTGCCTGTAGCTGTAGTTGGGCCGCCGATGTGGCCAGGGTACCCTTCAGCGTGGCGTGGGCAGCGATTTGCAGGGGTGCACTGCTGCCAGGCGCTTGTGTGTGTACGCTGCCGTCGAGCGTGACCTCCAGCGCCATGGGCGTTTGCGCATCAAGGGTTGCGCGTGCGCGGTAGCGGCCCTGCGCCAGCTCCACGCTCTGGACGTTCAGGCGGTGCTGCCGACCGTCAAACCGGTAGTCACCGGCCAAATCTCGCGCCTGGACCGCGGGTGCGCCCGCCCAGTCCAGTTGATCGACCCGGAAAGACAGGCCGATATGCAGGGGCAACTCCAGCGCCGTGGGCGGTGTGGGTGGTTCCTGGGTCTGGGGGGCGCCTTGCGGTGTGATTTGAACCTGCGCGGCATGTAATTCGCCCAATTCCAATCGGCCCTGCAGCAGCGGTGCCAGCTGCCATCCCAGTTGGATGTCTTTGGCCTGGATGACCAGGCTGGGGCTGCTCCAGCGCAACTCGCCAATATGGCCCCCGCTGCGCAGCGAGCCGGTGACACCGCGTGCTTCCAGCTGCTGGTGTGCGGGCAAAAACTGTGCTGCACGGCGCAGGGTGGACGCCAGTGAGGCATCCCCGCTCGCCCACCACCAGGCGCCAGCGCCCAGGCCCAGTACCAGCGCGACCGCAACCACCAGCAGCCAGCCCAGTGTGCGCACGGTGCTGCGCCGTGCCCCGGTGCGCAGGTGTGCTGAACCTCCGGGGCTGAAGTCCGGCCCTGCGACGGGTGGGGGGGACGTGTGGCGGCCCATCAGAAGCTGAACCCCAGGCGCAGATGCAGCCGCACTTCCTTGGCCTGCACGCCATAGGCCAGGTCGGCCTGCAGCGGCCCCACCGGGCTGCGCCAACGCACCCCGGCGCCTACGCCGACGCGGGCGTGCAGGTCGCTGGCGCGGTCCGCCACGGCGCCCGCATCGATGAAGAGGGTGCTTTCCCAGTCGGTCATTTCACCGCCGTAGACGATGGGGCGCTGCCATTCGACACTGCCCGCCGCCATGTAGCGGCCGCCGTAAAGCTGGCCGCTATCGGTACGCGCGCCAATGCTGCGGTAGCCATATCCGCGCACCGTGGTATCGCCGCCGGTTAGGAACAGTTGCGTGACTGGCAACTGGGCGCCGTCGCGCGCCAGCACGGCGCCCCCCTCGGCGCGCAGTGCCACGCGGGCGTTGCGGCCCTTGCCGTCGGCTGCCTCTACCCGCCCTGCCGGCAGGAAGGTTTGCCAGCGCACCAAGGTGCGCACAAAGGGGTCTCGCTCGGGCCGCAGCGTGGTGCCTATGCCCAGTTCCACGCCTATGCCGTGGCCTCGGGTGGGCGCGGTCAGGCTGTTGAAGTAGCGGCCTGTCCAGCCGTAGTTCACGCTCAGTGCCGTGCTGGAGGGGGGGGCGCTGGTGCCCTGGTTGTTGGCATAGTCGTATTGCAGGAAATAGTTGCGGTCGATGCGTTGGGTGATTTTGCTGCGGCCCGTGCGCAGGCGGCCGCTGTTCACAGTGAAGTCGCCCGTTGCTTCGCGCAGTACCTGGCCCTTGGCAAACCAGCGCCAGCCGTTGTTGTCGGGCAAGTCGGTCCATTCGGTATCCAGCAGCTTGGTTTCGCGGTCCAGCAACAGCTTGCTCACGGCGCGCCAGCCCAGGCCGGGCACCCGGTTGTGGGTGTGCTCCATCGACAGGCGGGCGCCGCTGTCGGTCGAAAAGCCGGGGCCGAACACCAGTTTTTGCATTTTGGCTTCGCGCACATGGGCCACCACGGGGGCGGCCTGCGGGTCGTCGCCCTCGGTGTCCAGCGTCAAAAACACGGCGTCGTAGTACCCGCTACTGGCCAGGTTGAGCTGGGCGTCGAGCAGTGCCGCCTCATCGTAGATAGCTCCCGTGGGCAGGCGGGCCAGGCGCCGTGCGCCGTCGGGGTCATAGCGCTCGCTGCCCTCTACCTTCAGCGGGCCGAAGCGGTAGGCCGGGCCGGGGGCGTAGGTGACGCTCAGGCGGGCCTCATGGGTGTCGGTATCCACCTCGGCGCGGCTGTTGGCAATGTGGGCGGTGGGGTAGCGGCGCACCTGCAATTGGCGCAGGCCGTCGTTCTTGGCTGCATCCCACGCAGACTGGGTGAATGGCTGCCCAGGGGGCAGCGACCAGCCGCGCTGCACGCGCTGCTGCTGGCGCGTGCGGGCGTCGGGATCACCATTGGGCGTTTCGGCAAAGGCGATGTCTGCACTGGCAATATGCGTTTGGGGGCCGGGCTCCACGGTGATGGTGACCGTGCGCAGCCTTTGTGGCTCGTCGGGGGGTGGCGCTTCCAGTGCCAGCGCGATGGTGGGCGCAAAGTAGCCCAGGGTGCCCAGCAGCTCCCGCGCATTGGCGTCCGCCGCGCCCAGCAGGCGCTGCAATTCGCCGTCCTGCAGGTCGGGCAGGTGGCGAAAGCGCTGCAGTTCGAGGTGGCGCTCCAGTGTTTCGCGCACGGTTTTGGGGGCGTGCACCTGTACCTCGAACGAGGGCGCTCCCGAGGTGGCGATGACCGGGGCCGGCGCGTTGTCGGCGGCGGCTTCGTCGCTGGCGCGCGGCAGCAGGCTGCAGCCGGGTAGGCACAGGGCCAGCAAAAGCAGCAACGCCGACCAGGGGGTCGGCGTTGCTGTGGCGACGGTCGGGCGCGGAACGCAGTGTGGCACAGCAAATAGAGGACTGAATGGAAAAAAGTGGAGGCTGGGTGGCGGGGTTTCTCCGACCGCCCATCTTTGCCACTATGCCCTGAAAACCAGCGTGCCCGTGTCAGACAGCATCGCACGCTGCATGGGGCGCCGTGGCCTATTTGGACAGCAGCCGCATCGTCTCTTCCAGGCCCTTGAGCGACAAGGGATACATGCGGTTGCTCACCAACTGCTGGATGATGCTGATGCTCTGGCGGTACTGCCACACGCCCTGGGGCTCAGGGTTGATCCACGCAAACTTGGGGAAAGCGTGCGTGAGGCGCTGGATCCACTCGGCGCCGGGTTCTTCGTTGTTGTATTCGACGCTGCCGCCGGGCTGCAAAATTTCATAGGGGCTCATGGTCGCGTCGCCCACAAAGATGAGTTTGTAGTCCTTGTTGTACTTGCGGATGATGTCCCAGGTGGGGAATTTTTCGGCAAAGCGGCGGCGGTTGTTCTTCCACATGAAGTCGTACACGCAGTTGTGGAAGTAATAGAACTCCAGGTGCTTGAACTCCGTCTTCACGGCGCTGAACAGTTCTTCCACCCGCTGGATGTGTTCGTCCATCGTGCCGCCCACGTCCATGAGCAGCAGCACCTTCACGTTGTTGTGGCGCTCGGGCACCATCTTGATGTCCAGATACCCGGCGTTGGCCGCCGTGCTGCGGATGGTGTCGGGCAGGTCGAGTTCGAGCTCATGCCCTTCGCGCGCAAATTTGCGCAGGCGGCGCAGCGCCACCTTGATGTTGCGTGTGCCCAGCTCCTGCTGGTCGTCGTAGTCGCGGTAGGCGCGCTGCTCCCATACCTTCACAGCGCTCTTGTTCTTGCTTGCTCCGCCAATGCGGATGCCTTGCGGGTTGTAGCCGCCGTGGCCAAAGGGGCTGGTGCCGCCGGTGCCGATCCACTTGTTGCCGCCCTCGTGGCGTTCTTTTTGTTCTTCGAGGCGCTTTTTCAGCGTCTCCATGAGTTCGTCCCAGCCCATCTTTTCGATGGCGGCCTTCTGCTCGGGCGTGAGCTCGTTCTCCAGGATCTTGCGCAGCCAGTCGGCGGGAATTTCCTTGGTGAAATCGGCCACCATTTCCACGCCCTTGAAGTAGGCGCCAAAGGCCCGGTCGAACTTGTCGTAGTGCTTCTCGTCCTTGACCAGCGTGAGGCGGGCGATGTTGTAGAAGTCGTCCAGGCTCCAGGCGTCGTCCGATTTGGGGCCCACCACACCGGCCTGCAATGCTTCGAGCAGGGTGAGGTATTCCTTGACCGAAACCGGCAGCTTGACCGAGCGCAGGGTGTAGAAAAAATCAATCAGCATGGTTTTGCATGTTTTTGGTCTCTAGCGCTTATGCAGCCTGCGCATGAAGCTCTAAAAGATATAGCAATTGTGCCCGGGCTTCGGGCCATTCACCGGCACGCATGCTGTACATGACCGTGTCGCGGATCGTGCCGTCGCGTCGCAGTGCATGGCCACGGATGACGCCGTCTTTCCGGGCGCCCAGGCGCTCGATGGCGCGCTGCGAGGCGAAGTTGTAGTTGTCCGTGCGCCAGCCCACGACGTTGCAGCCAAGCTGGTCAAAGGCGTGGCCCATCATCAGCAGTTTGCAGGTGGTGTTGACGTGGCTGCGCTGCACGCTTTTGCGGTACCAGGTGTAGCCAATTTCCACCCTTTTGACGGTGGGCAGGATGTCATGGAAGCTGGTGCTGCCCAGCACCTCACCCGTTGCGTCATCGCACACGGCAAAGGCAAAGCGATTGCCGTCTGCACGCATTTGCAGCGCTGTTTCGATGTAGGCGCGCGTGTCCTGCGGCTCGGGCACCGAGGTGATGCGCAGCTTCCACAGTGCGCCGTCGGCTGCTGCGGCGCGCAGGCCCTCTTCGTGCTCCAGGACCAGGGGCTCGAGGCGCACGCCGTTTTGGCACATCACGAGGGGCTCTATAAAACGCATGGACAGGCTCCCGGACTCAACGGTTCCTCTGGTTCATGAAAACGAGCTTTTCGAACAGGCTTACGTCCTGCTCGTTCTTGAGCAGCGCGCCCACCAGCGGCGGCACCGACACCTTGTTGTCCGCGCTTTGCAGGGCGGTGAGCGGAATGTCTTCTGCCACCAGCAGCTTGAGCCAGTCGAGCAGCTCGCTGGTCGAGGGCTTCTTCTTCAGGCCCGGCAGATTGCGCACGTCGTAGAAGGTCTTCATCGCCACGCCCAGCAATTCGCTCTTGAGCGTGGGGAAGTGCACGTTCACGATCTGCCGCATCGTGTCCGCCTCGGGGAACTTGATGAAGTGGAAGAAGCAGCGGCGCAAAAACGCGTCGGGCAGCTCTTTCTCGTTGTTCGAGGTGATGAACACCAGTGGCCGGTGCTTGGCCTTGATGAGTTCGCGCGTCTCGTAGCAGTAAAACTCCATGCGGTCGATCTCGCGCAGCAGATCGTTCGGGAATTCGATGTCGGCCTTGTCGATCTCGTCGATCAGCAGGGCCACCGGCTGGTCTGCCGTGAAGGCCTGCCACAGCACGCCCTGGATGATGTAGTTGCGGATATCTTTCACGCGCTGGGCGTTCTCGCCATCATTGAGCTGGCTGTCGCGCAGACGGCTCACGGCGTCGTATTCGTACAGACCTTGCTGCGCTTTGGTGGTGGACTTGATGTGCCATTGCAGCAGCGGCATGCCCAGGGATTGGGCCACTTCTTCGGCCAGCATGGTCTTGCCGGTGCCAGGTTCTCCCTTGATGAGCAGGGGGCGCT
The DNA here is from genome assembly GCF_054783455.1 of Simplicispira piscis. Taxonomy (NCBI): domain Bacteria; kingdom Pseudomonadati; phylum Pseudomonadota; class Betaproteobacteria; order Burkholderiales; family Comamonadaceae; genus Simplicispira; species Simplicispira piscis. The sequence goes on along the minus strand of NZ_BAAGQN010000006.1, from coordinate 63,281 downwards.
GCAGCGTGATGGCGGCGTTGACGGCCAGCATCAGGTCCTGGGTCGCGACGTAGTTTTCCGAGCCTTGAAATTTCATGGAATAGATTGCGGGAACGTTGACAAATGGGCTTGACAGCTGCTGGCTATAATCGCCAACAAAATCTGAGCCCCCTGAGCTTCACTCTTTCAAGATTGTGCGCGCAAAATGAACAAGACGTTGACCACGCTATTTGCCCTTGCTGTCGCCTGCGGGACGGCACTTTCCCATGCCCAAGAAGTACAGGGCGACGTCAAGGCGGGAGAGCAAAAAATAGCCATGTGCATCGGCTGCCACGGCATCGTAGGCTATCAGTCGAGCTTCCCCGAGGTGTACAAGGTGCCCAAGATTTCGGGCCAAAGCGCGGGCTACATTGCCTCGGCTCTGCACGCCTACCAAAAGGGTGACCGCAAGCACCCCACCATGCGCGGCATCGCCGTCTCGCTGACGGACCAGGATATTGCTGATCTGTCCGTTTACTACGCACAGCATGCCAAGACGACCGTCGAACTGCCGGCCAAGCCAGCACGCGAACCCCATGCACAAGTGACGGCCCTGTTACAGAAGGGTGCCTGCGTGTCCTGCCACGGCGACAACTTTGCCAAGCCCATTGACCCGTCGTACCCCAAGATCGCAGGTCAGCACGCGGACTACCTGTTTGTCGCACTCAAGTCCTACAAGACTGAAAATAATCCGCACGTAGGTCGCAACAACGGTGTGATGGCTGGCATCGCGGGCCAGTTCAGCAATGCAGAGCTGAAGGCGCTGGCGGGCTATATCGGCAAGGTCGATGGCGACCTGCAGGTGGTGCCGCAGCCGCGCTTTCGCTGACCGCTCAAAACTGTCTCCTTCGCAAAACCCGCCTTTGGCGGGTTTTGTTTTTTGGGAGCGGATGCCGCTGCGGCGAACATAGAATCGACGCACCCGATGGCCGCACTGGTGTGTTCATGGGAGTGCTGAGCGGGAGCATGGAGCTTGTGCCAGCAGCGGTTTTTCGCTTGAGTTGGCCTGCTGGCCCCGTACCCATGCATTTCCCACATCACCTTTTCGTGGCTTTGGCGCTGGTCGCTGCCGCTCCCCTGGCCTGGGCGCACATGTACAAGTGCACCGATGCGCAAGGGCGCTCCATTTATTCGGATCGCGCCTGTGCGCTGGGTCCCAAACCGGTGCCCCCGCCCGCGCCGGTCGAAGCAGCCCCGCCCAAGAAGCCGGGTGCAGCGGTGGTCAAGCCTTTTATTGACGGCAAACTCACGGTAGCCGCTGTCGACCGGGTGGTGAGGCAGGCGGCAGACATGGCGGAACGGTCCGACTACCGTGGCCAATGTGCATTGGCCGGGCCGGAGCTGACGTTCAAGATGACCGACCACAGCACAGCACCGGCCTCGGTGCACTCGGGTGGACGGCGCGAAATCTGTGCAGTACAGCGCGAATCGGCCCAGGCCGTGGATGCCATGCAGTTGAGGGCTTCGGTGCGCTTGGGAAAACTGGCCATCAGTCTCAATCCCGACAGCACCCGGGCCACGGTGAAGTATGAAAGCGTATCGACCTTGACCCACCAGGGCGAAGTGTTGATGGTGCTCAAGTGCACGCGTGAAGAGGTTCTGGGCGTCTATGACGGCGAGATTCTGTATGCGCAGGCCCAGGCCGTTTGCAGGCCGTGAACAGGCCTTTCCCAAGCGCCCGATAGCGCGCGCCGCCCGATACTGGCACGGTGCGGGGGGGTATGCTTGCCCTGAGGGAGCGGGTCACCTAGAATGACCCTATGACTTTCCTGGTTTTCACCCTTCGCACGCCCGCCGTGCTGCCTGCATCGGCAGCTCTGACGGCCTGTGTGCTGCAAAGGATGGGTGATGCGAAACCAGCCGTGCGGGCCGCAGATTCCTGGGCCCGGCGGTAAGCACCCCCCACCTTCTTCAGCGTCATCCAGACCGCCGGGCTTTTTTGCCATTGGTGCGCGCCCGTGCGTTGCGCATGCCATGGCCGCATGCCTTGTGCCTTTGCCTGACCGCCTGCACAAGATGCACGATGACGCAGCCGCCGGCGCCGCCCGCCGTTTATCGACTGCCGACCAGGAGACTGCCCGTGCCCATCCACACCATTCTGGCCCTCACCGATTTTTCTAACCAGGCTGAGCGCGCCCTCGACCGTGCCGCCCTTCTGGCTGCCGCCCACCAGGCCCGGTTGCGCATTGTGTATGCGTCCGACACCCCTCCGCTGCAGCTTGCCGATCCCTATGCCCGTCTGGAGCAGCGTGCGCGTCAACTGGCACGGCGCCACAGCGTGCAGGTGACTGCTGTCAGTGGCTCGGGCCAGCGCATGGCCGATGCCATGGCCGAGGCCGACCGTGCCGACCTGCTGGTGGTGCACCACACCATGCACCGCGGGCCGTTCTGGCGCCGTTCTGCCTTGTCGCGGCTGTTGCAGCGCAGCCCCTGCCCGGTATTGGTCGTGCGCCAGTCCGCCCAGGCAGACTATGAGCAGGTGCTGGTAGCGGTGGACTTTTCCGCCACCTCCCGGCCCCAGGTGCGCTACGCCAGCGGTTTTGCGCCCGGGGCGGCCCTGGAAATTTTCCATGCCATCGACACCGGAACGGAAGCCTGGATGCGCCGTGTTCAGGCCGATACGTCAACGGTGCAGGCCTACCGGCGCGAAGTGCAAGCGCAGGCGCAAGACCAGATGTTCCAGCTCTCGGACTCGTTTGACACCCGCAGAAACCGTGTTGGTACGCTGATTGGCCGAGGATGCCTGGCGCGCCATCTGGAAGTGCAACAGGAATGCGTGGCCGCTGATCTGATCGTGGTGGGCCAGCCGCGCCGCACGGCCTGGTTTGATGTGCTGCGTGGCAGCGTGGCGCGCAAGCTCTTGGGGCTGGGCTTGGGCTGCGACCTGTTGCTGCTGCCGCATGACTCCCCCAACGTGGCACGGTCGGTAGTGCGCCAGCGTGGGCTGGCGCCAAGGCTGCAGACCTGAGTCGGGGTGGGGCCCTGCCGCGTCCGGTCAGTCCTGCGTGGCCCGACGCTGCACGCTGGCGATATAGGCATCGCCATCGGGCGGGCGGCCCGAGCGCTGGCTCTCCCATAGCATCTGGCCCAGGCATTCCATGGTGGCGTGGTGCGCGTCGTGCAGCGAGTCGAGCCGCCGGGCCAGCAGCTCTACCGCCTGGCGGATGCCGCGCGGCTGGTCGATGCTGCACTGCTCGCTGATCGACAGGTGCATGGACAGGTGCAGGAAAGGGTTGGTCCGGTCCGGGGTTTCGTCGTAGTTGCGCGCCAGGGCTGCGTCTACGTCCTGCAAATCGGCATGGAACTCGGGGTGCTCGGCGATCCACAGGCTGGCCAGTGTCTCGATGGCCTCCATGGGCTGCTGGGCGTTCGCCTTGGCATGCGCGGCACAAAAAAAGCGGCGGACATCCGCCTGGGATGGATTGAACATGGGGCGATTGTCCCGTATGCAGCAGCAGTGCACCTGCGGTATGGATACAGTGGCGCCCCAGCACAGGAGACTCTTGCATGACCCATGCCTTTATTTGCGACGCCGTGCGCACGCCATTTGGCCGTTATGGTGGCGCGCTCTCCGGGGTGCGTGCCGATGACCTCGGCGCCATCCCCCTTAAGGCCTTGATGGCACGCAACCCCCGCGTGGACTGGGCCGCCATCACCGATGTGCTGCTGGGCTGCGCCAACCAGGCGGGTGAAGACAACCGCAACGTGGCCCGCATGGCCAGTTTGCTGGCGGGTCTGCCGCTGCAGGTGCCGGGCGCCACCATCAACCGCCTGTGCGGCTCCGGGCTTGATGCGGTCGGCACCGCGGCGCGCGCGATCAAGGCGGGCGAGGCCGATTTGATGATTGCGGGTGGCGTGGAGAGCATGAGCCGTGCCCCTTTCGTCATGCCCAAGATGGACGCAGCCTTCGCGCGCAACAACGCCGTCTACGACACCACCATTGGCTGGCGCTTTATCAACCCGCTGATGAAGGAAAAATTTGGCGTGGATTCCATGCCCGAGACGGCCGAACATGTGGCCCATGAGCACGGCATCGAGCGCGCGGCCCAGGACCGCATGGCCCTTGCCAGCCAGTGCAAGGCGGTAGCGGCCCAGCAGGCCGGCCACTTCGCCCGCGAAATCACTCCGGTCACCCTTGCGCAGAAAAAGGGCGATGCCGTCACCTTCAGCCAGGACGAGCATCCCCGCGAAACCAGTCTGGAGGCCCTGGCCCGCCTGCGGGGCATCGTGCGACCTGACGGCACCGTCACGGCGGGCAATGCCAGTGGCGTGAACGACGGCGCCTGCGCCTTGCTGCTGGCCAGCGAAGGCGCTGCCCGGCACCATGGTTTGACACCGCGTGCGCGCATTGTTGGCATGGCGGTGGCTGGCGTGGCGCCGCGCACCATGGGCATCGGCCCCGCTCCCGCTACGCAGAAGCTGCTGGCGCAGACCGGCATGGCCCTGGAACAGATCGATGTGATTGAACTCAACGAAGCCTTTGCTGCGCAAGGCCTGGCTGTGCTGCGCTTGCTGGGCCTGCAGGACGATGACGAGCGCGTCAACGCCTGGGGCGGTGCCATTGCGCTGGGCCACCCGCTGGGGGCCAGCGGTGCGCGCCTGGCGACCACGGCGGTCAACCGCCTGCATGCCACGGGCGGGCGCTACGCGCTGTGCACCATGTGTATCGGGGTGGGGCAGGGGATTGCGCTGCTGCTGGAACGGGTGTGACCGCTTGCCCATCCACCGCGCACACTGGTGCTTGGGTGGGTTAGTACTCTCAAAACAATAGCTGCTTGCGCTTGCCTATCAAGCGTTAGAAGCCATTTTTGCTTGAAGTATTGAGTGGAGACTCATCTGCTGGGGTCATCGCCTCCGCATCTTTCCCATAGCCCGGGTACCCCCTGCCTGCCGCATGGCGCAGGTTGCGCTCCTCCCGCTCCTTGGCCAACTGCTCGGCCAGTTGGCTGCGGCCTTCGCGGGCCACCGCGATCATGCGGGCCTGGTCCTTGTGGTGCGGGTACATGCGGTCGGCCAGTGCAATGTTGTGCTGGCGAAAGCGCACCAGCAGAGCGTCGGCCTCGGCGGCTTCCAGGCCCATGTGCCCGAGCACGCTGCGCGCGCTCAACAGGCTGGACTCAAACACCTCGCGCTGCACCTGCTCGACGCCCAGGTCGCGCAGTTCGTTCCAGTGCGTGAGGTCGCGGGCGCGCGCCACGATCTTCAGGTGCGGGAAATGCTCACGCGCGAGTGCCGCAATCTTGAGCGATGCGCTCGGTGCATCGACCGCCAGCACCAGCACGCGTGCCTGGGCAGCACCCGCCATGCGCAGTAGGTCCAGGCGCGTGGCGTCGCCATAAAAAACGCGGTAGCCAAAGGTGCGCGCCACTTCCAGAATATCGACACTGTGGTCCAGCACCGTGGCGGGAATGCCTTGGGCCAGCAGCACGCGCGCCACGATTTGCCCGTAGCGGCCAAACCCGGCAATCAGCACCGGCGCCGTTTGCGGCTCGGAGATCTCGCCTTCGGGAGGCGCGCGCAGCGTGGCGGCAAAGCGCGGCAGCACGAAGCGATCGATCAGCAGCAGGAGCAGCGGCGTGCACAGCATCGACAGTGCGACGGCGCCGATCAGCAGCGAGGCCATCTCGCCCGGCAGCGCACCTGCACCCGCTGCGGCCTGGAACACCACAAAGGCAAATTCCCCGCCCTGCGCCAGCAGCAGCGTGAACACCGGGCGCTCCTGGTACGGAATTTTCACGGCCCGCGCCAGTGCATAAATCACCACGCTCTTGATCGCCACAAAGCCGGTGAGCAGCAAAGCCACCACAAGCGGCGCGCGCAGCATGGCGCCAAAGTCGATGCTCATGCCCACGGCAATGAAGAACAGGCCCAGCAGCAGGCCCTTGAAAGGCTCGATATCGGTCTCCAGCTCGCGCCGGAACTCGCTCTCGGCCAGCAGCACACCGGCCAAAAAAGCCCCCAGCGCCATCGACAGGCCGACCAGCACCATCAGGTAGGCAATGCCGACCACCAGCAGCAGCGCTGCTGCGGTAAAGATCTCGGGGGTGCGGCTGCTCGCAATCCAGCGCAGCAACGGGCGCAGCAGCAAGCGACCACCGAGGATGATGGCGGCGATCACGCCGACGATCTTGAGGGCTTCGAATGCCGCGGCGCCCGGTGTGTGGGCCGCCCCCGTTGCACTGGCCGTGCCCAGCACCGCCACGAGCGCCAGGATGGGGATGGCGGCAATGTCCTGGTAGAGCAAGATGGAAAACGCTGATTCGCCACTGCTGGTACGCAGCAGGTTGCGTTCGCCCAGCGACTGCAGCGCAATGGCGGTGGACGACAGCGCCAGCCCCAGGCTGCCCACCAGTGCTACGCGCCAGGGCAGGCCGGCGAGCAGCGCCGCCGCGCACAGCAGCAGCGTGCAGCCCAGTACCTGCGCGGTACCGAGCCCAAAAATCGGCCTGCGCATGCTCCACAGGCGCGCAGGCTGCAACTCCAGCCCAACGAGGAACAGCATTAACACCACGCCAAACTCGGCAAAGTGCAGGATGTCTTGCACATTGTTCACCAGAGCGAACCCCCAGGGCCCGATGGCAATGCCGGCGGCAAGGTAGCCAATGATGGCGCCCAGCCCCAGCGCGCGCGCCACCGGCACGGTCAGCACAGCGGCGGCCAGGTAGAGAAAGGCGTAGTTCAGCCAGGCGGGCGCGTGGGACATGGGTTTCGCTACAGACAAAGAACGGGCATGGGTGATTTTGGCACCAGCAGAGCGCGCGCGCCGCTCGGGCCAGCGTGTCGATAAGATACCGACCCGATCCACGCTTTTCTGCGATTGATTCCATGGACTTGCATACTTGGCTGGCCTTTGTGGCGGCAACCTGCGTGATTGCCATTTCTCCCGGCTCGGGGGCGGTACTGGCCATGAGCCACGGGCTGTCGTATGGCGTGCGGCGCACCAGCGTCACCATTCTGGGCCTGCAGCTGGGCTTGCTCTTGCTGCTGCTGGTGGCCGGTGCGGGCGTGGGCTCGCTGCTGCTGGCGTCGGAGACGGCGTTCAACACCGTCAAGGTGCTCGGCGCGTGCTACCTCATCTACGTCGGCTGGAGCCAGTGGCGGGCAGGCACGGGTGATGCGCTGCAGGGCGGCGTGACGGCCCCCGCGGGGACCTGGCAGCGGCGCTTTGCCACCGGGTTTCTGACCAATGCCACCAACCCCAAGGGCATTGTGTTCATGGTGGCCGTGCTGCCACAGTTCATGACGGATGCGCGCCCGTTGTGGATGCAGCTGCTCGTCATGGCCGTGACTTCGCTGGTGATCGACCTGACGGTGATGCACGGCTACGCACTGGGAGCCAGCAGCCTGCGCCGCATGATGCAAAGCCCGCGTGCCATGCGCAACCAGAACCGTGTATTCGGCGGCGTACTGATGGCAGTCGGTGCCGGCCTGTTTTTTGTGAAGCGGGGCGGGGCGCATGCCTGATTTGCTATTGATAATATAGCTGCTAGCGCTTGATGAATAAGCGTTAGAAGTATATTTTGCTCAATTTTTTAGGAATAAGGAGACCGTCATGCCCGTGGTCGTGGTCGCCAATCCAAAGGGCGGTGTGGGCAAGTCCACGCTGGCAACCCATGTGGCAGGTTACTGGGCCAGCCAGGGCCGCGCGGTAGTGCTGGGCGATGTGGACCGCCAAGAGTCCGCGCGCCTGTGGCTGGGCCTGCGCCCGCCTGCTGCGCCGCCCATTGGTAACTGGGATGCCAGCGCCGACCGCATCGTGCCCCCGCCCCGAGGCAGCAGCCATGCAGTGCTCGATACACCCGCTGGCCTGCAGGGCTGGCGCCTGAGTGATGTGCTCAAGCGGGCCGACAAGGTCATCGTGCCGCTGCAGCCCAGTGTGTTCGATATTTTTGCCACGCGCGAGTTTCTCGACCAGCTGGCCACGCACCGCCGCGCTGGGGAGGTGCAGGTCGGCATTGTGGGCATGCGGGTGGACGCACGCACCCGTGCGGCCGAGCAGTTGCACCAGTTTGTGGACAGCCTGGACCTGCCGGTGCTGGGCTATTTGCGCAATACGCAAAACTACATCCACCTGGCCGCACACGGGCTGACGCTGTTCGACCTGGCACCAGGCCGCGTGGCGCGGGATCTCGAACAATGGCAAGGCATCTGCACATGGCTGGACGCTTGAGCGCGCGGGGCTGTCGCCCGGCAGACATCGCAGCACCGCAGGCGGGGCTACATTGCGGCCATGAAAACCTTCCATTCCTATTCCGAAGTGAGTGCCTGCGTTGGCCAGGAGGTCGCCGTGACCGACTGGATCACCATCACGCAGGAGCAGGTCAACCTGTTTGCGCAGGCCACGGGCGACCACCAGTGGATCCATGTGGACCCCGAGCGTGCCAAGGCCGGGCCGTTTGGCGCGCCCATCGCGCATGGCTTTCTCACGCTGTCGCTGATCCCGCGTTTTTTCGAAGAAGCGCTCACCATCGAGGGCGCGCGCATGGGGGTCAACTACGGCCTCAATCGGGTGCGCTTTACCTCGCCCGTGCCCGTGGGCAGCCGGGTGCGTGCACGGCTGACCTTGCAGTCCACCGAGGCACTTTCGCCCGATGGCATGCAGATGAACTGGCTGGTGACGGTGGAGCGCGAGGGCGGCGACAAGCCTGCCTGCGTGGCCGAGTCGCTGTCGCGCAGCTACGGTGCAGCGGTATAAGGTGCCATCCCCCTGAGGTGCTTCGCACCTTCCCCCTTCTCTCGCCTCGCTGCGCGATGCGGGAAGGGGGACGCCGCCAGCGCGGCGGGGCGGCCCTTGCGCGGCGGTCGCTGGCCTGGGCCATGCCAGTCTCACGGGCTGCGAGTGCTAAGCATCGCCTTGGAAGGTGGATGCATTGCAGTGCACCATCTTCAGGCCCGGTCTGTGCTGGGCGGGGGGGCTGAACCATGGATCGCCTGCAAGCCATGAAGATCTTTGCCCGCGTGGTGGACGAGGGCGGCTTTGCCGCTGCCGCCCGCGCCATGGACATGTCGCCCCCCGTGGTCACGCGGATGGTGGCTGAGTTGGAACAGCATTTGGGCACGCGATTGCTGCAGCGCACCACCCGCAAGCTGGCTTTGACCGATGCCGGCGATGCCTATTTGCAGCGGGTGCGCGCCATCCTGCACGACATCGAGGATGCTGAGGCCGTCACCGCCGCTAGCACCCGCGATCTGCAAGGCACCGTGCATGTGCTGGCGCCGCCCACACTGGCCACCTACTTTCTGGCGCCGAGCATGGTGCACTGGCGTGCGCGCTATCCGCGTCTGCTGCTCGACATAGAGACGGACAATTTGGTGGCCGCACGGGTCGATGAGTTCGATGTCACCTTCATGGTGGTACCGGAAGGTTTTGACGGCAACGTGGTGGCGCGCACCCTGTTCCAGGGCGAGGCTATTGTGGTGGCCTCGCCCGATTACTTGCAGCGCATGGGCGTCCCGCAGGAGCCCGAGGACCTGGCGCAGCACCACTATCTGCGCGATTCGGGTCAGGCCGTGCGCGCCCATACCGGGCGCCGTTTGCGTCTGCAGCCGCTGGAGGGTGATGGGCCTGCCCGGGAAGTGGATGCGCCCGTGGTGCTCCAGTCGGTCAGTACCGAGCTGCTGCTGCGCGCAGCGCTGGATGGTGTGGGCGTCACCGTGGTCGCGCAATTGCTGGCGGCCCCTTTTCTGGCCAGCGGTGCGCTGATCCATGTGCTGCCCCAGTGGATCTATTCGCGTTACACAGTGTATGCGGCGCTGCCCTCGCGCCGCATGCTGCCTGCGCGCACCAAGGTTTTTCTGGATTTTGTCAGCGAGCAGGTGCCCCAGGCGGTAGTAGCGCAGCAGGGCGGGTAAAGCTCAGGCTTGAGGGACTGGCATGGGCGCGATTGCAAAGCTGTTTTGTCGCCAGGCCTCGAACACTGTCACGGCCACGGCGTTGGAGAGGTTCAGGCTGCGTTGGTCCGGCACCATGGGCAAACGCAGGCGCTGCGCCGGCGCAAAGGTTTCGCGCAGTTCGGGCGGCAGGCCCCGCGTTTCAGCGCCAAATACCAGCCAGTCACCGGGCAAAAAGCAGGCATCGTGCACGGTTTGCGTGCCGTGGGTGGTGAGGGCGTACATGCGCAGCGGGTCGGGCTGCGCCGTGCGCAAAAAGGCCGTCCAGCCGGGATGGCGCAGCACCTGCGTGTACTCGTGGTAGTCCAGCCCGGCGCGGCGCATGAGACGGTCTTCCATGGAAAACCCCAGCGGCTCAATCAGGTGCAGTGTGCACCCGGTGTTGGCGGCCAGGCGAATCACATTGCCCGTGTTGGGGGGGATTTCGGGCTCGACCAGGACGATGTGGAACATGGCGCGTATTTTCGTTTGGAATATGGAGCCAGTGGGGTAAGCAGTCGTATCAAAGGGGTGCTTCGGTGCGCGCGAGCACCAGGCCCGCCACTGAAGCTGCGCCCGCCTGGAGCAGGGCCTGGGCGGCGGCTTCCAGGGTGGCGCCGGTGGTCATCACATCGTCCACCAGCACGATGCGCTGGCCTTGCACCTGGGTGGTGCGCAGCGGTTCCACAGCAAAAGCGCCACGAAGGTTGTGCAGGCGTTGCGTACGTGGCAGGCCTTTTTGTGCCACCGTGTCGTGCAGGCGCAGTAGCAGCGTGCTGTCGGTCTTGTGGGGAGCCAACTGCCGGGCCAACAAAAGCGACTGGTTGAAACCACGTTCTTGCAGCCGTTGGCGAGACAAGGGCACCGGCAGTACCAACTGCGCGGCGTCCAGGGCGGGCTCTGCCCAGGGAGTGCTGCGCAGCAGTGCGGCCAGGCTGCTAGCCCAGCCGGGATCACCGTGGAACTTGAATTCGGCCACGATGTCGGCCCAGGGGTAGCTGTAATCCACAGCGGCAATACAGGCGTTTAGCGCTGGTGCCTGCCGCAGGCAGGCGCCGCATTGCGGCCCGCCGGATGGCAAAGGAATGGCGCAGGTGGTGCAGCGGCGGCGCGGCTGGGCAAAGCGTGCGGCGCAGGCATCACACACGCGCCGCGTGGGCCAGGAATGGCACACGGCGCATTGGCTGGGCAGGAGTGCTGCCCAGCGCCCCGCTCTGGCGGAAAGCCCTGATGCGATGTGGCTCAGCATGATGCTGTCAATATATGCGGTTTTTCCAGTCTGCAGAGCCCCGTACCATGCCGTCAGAGTGCCCCCCCACCATCGATCCTATTGCCGCCGCGCGCTGGCATGCGGCAGCCCCCGCGCATTCCCCCTGGCTGCACGAGGAGGTGGCGCGTCGTATGGAAGGACGCCTCCAATGGATCCGTGAAGCCCCTGCGGCGTGGTGCCACTGGGACGCCGTGCGCGGCGGTCTGGAGGCCCATGCGCTGGTGCGCCAGCGCTATCCGCAAGCCCCGTGCCACGTGGTGGAAACATCGCCACCCTTGCAGGCGCAGGCTGCCAAGGCCCTGGCACAGTCTTGGTGGACTGCTGCGCGCTGGAGAGGCGGGCCGGTGCACTTTGGACGCCCTGCGCAGGGGGCGGTGCAGATGCTCTGGGCCAACATGGCGTTGCACATGGCGCCCGATCCCCAAGCCTTGATAGCGCAGTGGCACCATGCCCTGGCCGTCGATGGCTACCTGATGTTCTCGTGCCTGGGGCCCGATTCGCTGCGCGAACTGCGGGCCGTCTACGCCGCTATGGGCTGGCCTGCACCGGGCCATGCGTTTACCGACATGCACGATTGGGGCGACATGCTTATTGAAGCGGGTTTTGCCGAGCCGGTCATGGACATGGAGCGCATCACGCTCACTTTTCCTACAGCGCAACGCTTGCTGCAGGAATTGCAGGAGCTGGGAGCCAACTTGCACCCGCAGCGCTTTGCTGGACTGCGCGGGCGCCATTGGCATGCACGTCTGCTGGAGGCGCTGGAGGAGCACCTGCAGCGGCCGGGTGAGGGTTTGGGGCTGACCTTCGAGATCGTCTATGGCCACGCCTTCAAGCCCGCGCCTCGGATACCTGTCGCAGAGCACAGCGCAGTGTCCCTGCAGGATATGCGTGCCATGCTGCGCAAATCAGCACCATAGAACAAGTTGGTTACGGCTTGTCAATGATTTGTCGCAAATCGCCCCGATCGCGGCCGATGATTTGCGCCAAGCTCTGATTTAAAACAAGGCGCGCTACAATCGCCCCGAATGCCAGCAGGGGAACTTGTGGGGAGACTGCGCCAGCCTCTGGGGCTGTGCCGCAATGGTGTGCGCGCCAAGCGTGGGCCGTTGCTGCGCCGCGCCGCTCACGAACTTCTCTGGCCCCATCCATTCCGGTGCAGGCTGCCGGTGTGCTGTCGCACGAAGATCGTGCCGCAGGCAGGGGCGAGCCGGTAGCGCGGTCCCGCACAAGCGGTACTGGAAATCGATTTGAGAGGCTGAAACAAGTGAGAACCATGAAGAGCATTCCCCGCAAGCTGGCCTCTGTGCTGTGGTTGGCTGCCGCCTGGATGGGAGGCGTGGCGCATGCCGTGTCCGATCTGCCGGGTGGCCCTGCCGTTAATCAGCTCAATCTGCATCCTCCGGTCACGCGCATCGCCGAAGAGCAGCATTTTCTGCACTGGATGATGCTCATCATCTGTACGGTGATCTTCATCGGCGTTTTCGCTGTGATGTTTTATTCCATGTGGAAGCACCGCAAGTCGCAGGGTGCCAAGGCAGCCAACTTCCATGAGTCTGTGACAGTGGAAGTGGTCTGGACGGTGATTCCGTTCATCATTGTGATCGCCATGGCCTTGCCTGCCACCAAGGTGCTGGTGGCGCAAAAAGACACCACCAACGCAGACCTCACCATCAAGACCACCGGCTACCAGTGGAAATGGGGCTACGACTACCTCAAGGGCGAGGGCGAGGGCTTGTCCTTTATTTCCACGCTCGACAGCAGCCACCGCGCCATGTCCAACAGCGGCGACGTGACCAATGCACCCGTGGACTACCTGCTGAAGGTGGACAACCCGCTGGTGGTGCCCGTGGGGCAGAAGATTCGCATCATCACCACGGCCAACGACGTGATCCATTCCTTCATGGTGCCCGCGTTTGGCATCAAGCAGGACGCCATCCCCGGTTTTGTGCGCGATACCTGGTTCCGTGCGGATCAGGTGGGCGATTACTACGGTCAGTGCGCCGAGTTGTGCGGCAAGGAGCATGCCTACATGCCCATCCATGTGAAGGTGCTGTCCGCGCAGGACTACTCGCAGTGGGTTCAGACCGAGATGAAGAAGGTTGAAGCCAAGCGGGACGATCCCTCGCGCGTCTGGGCGCTGGACGATCTCGTCAAGCGTGGCGAGAAGGTCTATGCATCCAACTGCGCGGCTTGCCACCAGGCTAACGGCAAGGGCGCCGGTTCCATCAAGGCGCTCGATGGCTCTGCCATCGTGAAAGACGCTAACCATGTACTCCAGATTCAGACCGTGTTGCACGGGGCTGCCAATGGTGTCATGCCGTCATGGAAGCAATTGAGCGACACGGATCTGGCCGCAGTGATCAGCTATACCAAGAACGCATGGTCGAACAAGACGGGCCAGCTCGTGCAGCCTGCTGAAATCGTGGCCCAGCGCGGCAAGTGATCCGCGTTGAAAAGAGCATTGAGGAATCCAATATGAGCGCAGTTCTCGACCACCCCGCACACGCAGGCGGCCACGACCACGATGACCACCACCACGCAGCACCCAGTGGCTGGCGCCGCTGGCTGTTTGCTACCAACCACAAGGACATTGGCACGCTGTATTTGCTGTTCTCGTTCACCATGCTGATGGTGGGCGGTGTGCTTGCGCTGATGATCCGCGCTGAGCTGTTCCAGCCGGGCCTGCAGCTCGTCAATCCGGAGTTGTTCAACCAGCTCACCACCATGCACGGCCTGATCATGGTGTTCGGTGCCATCATGCCGGCCTTTGTGGGTTTTGCGAACTGGATGATTCCGCTGCAAATTGGCGCATCGGACATGGCTTTTGCGCGCATGAACAACTTCAGCTTCTGGCTGATGATTCCCGCCGCGCTGCTGTTGGTGGGCTCGTTCTTCATGCCCGGCGGTGCGCCGGCTGCCGGTTGGACGCTGTATGCACCGCTGACGCTGCAGATGGGTCCGTCGATGGATGCCGGTATTTTTGCCATGCACATTCTGGGTGCATCGTCCATCATGGGTTCTATCAATATCATCGTCACCGTCCTGAATATGCGGGCACCCGGCATGACGTTGATGAAGATGCCCATGTTCTGCTGGACCTGGCTGATTACGGCGTACCTGCTGATCGCCGTGATGCCTGTGCTGGCTGGCGCCATCACCATGACCCTGACGGATCGCCACTTTGGCACCAGCTTCTTCAACCCCGCGGGCGGCGGTGACCCGGTGATGTACCAGCACATCTTCTGGTTCTTCGGTCACCCCGAGGTCTACATCATGATCTTGCCGGCCTTCGGCATCATCAGCCAGATCGTTCCCGCGTTTGCACGCAAGAAGCTGTTTGGCTACGCCTCCATGGTGTATGCGACCTCGTCGATCGCCATTCTTTCGTTCATTGTGTGGGCGCACCACATGTTCACCACTGGCATGCCGGTGACCGGACAGTTGTTCTTCATGTACGCCACCATGCTGATTTCGGTGCCCACGGCGGTAAAGATTTTCAACTGGGTGGCCACCATGTGGCGAGGCTCGATGACCTTCGAGACGCCCATGCTGTTTTCGGTGGGTTTCATCTTCGTGTTCACCATCGGGGGTTTCACGGGTCTGATCCTGGCGATGGCCCCGATCGACATCCAACTGCAGGACACCTACTACGTGGTGGCGCATTTCCACTATGTTCTGGTGGCGGGTTCGCTGTTTGCCATGTTTGCAGGCGCCTACTACTGGCTGCCCAAGTGGACCGGCGTGATGTATTCCGAAACGCGCGGCCAGATTCACTTCTGGTGGTCGATGATTTCGTTCAACATCACGTTTTTCCCCATGCACTTCCTGGGCCTGGCGGGCATGCCACGTCGTTATGCCGACTACCCGATGCAGTTTGCTGACTTCAATATGCTCGCCAGCATCGGAGGCTTTGCTTTCGGATTTGCTCAGGTCTATTTCTTCTTGTTCGTGGTGTTGCCGGCCATGCGTGGCAAGGGCGCCAAAGCCCCCTCGAAGCCCTGGGATGGCGCCGAAGGGCTGGAGTGGGAAGTGCCTTCGCCCGCACCCTTCCACACCTTTGTGAACCCGCCCAAGCTGGACGCCACGGCGACCCGCATCATTGGTTGAGGAGCAAAGCCATGACGACTGTAGAACAGAAAAAATCCAACCTGCGCATGGCGCTGGTGCTGGCCTCGGTGGCCGCCACCTTCTTCGTAGGTTTCATGGCCAAGATGATTGTGCTGAGCCACTGAGCACGGGCCATGAACCGACGCCGCGAAAATGCCAGGATGGTGGGCAAGCTGGCCGTGATAACGGTGGGCATGTTCGCCTTTGGCTATGCGCTGATCCCGATTTATCAGCGCATCTGTGAAGCCACGGGGATCAACATCCTCTCGCTGTCCGAGCGCCAGGTGCCTGGCAATGGCCAAGCAGGGCCGGATGCGCGGCGTGGGCTGAATACGCAGGTCGACAAGAGCCGCACCATTACGGTTGAATTCGACGCCAATGCGCGTGGCCCCTGGGAGTTCAAACCCGCGACGCGCTCGATTCAGGTGCACCCGGGCGAGCTGACCACTGTCATGTATGAATTCCAGAATGTGCAGAACCGGCGCATGGCTGCCCAGGCCATCCCCAGTTACGCGCCGCGCCAGGCTGCAGCGCACTTCACGAAATTGGAGTGCTTCTGCTTCAACCAGTACACGCTGGAACCTGGTGAAAAGCGCGAGTGGCCAGTGGCCTTCGTGATCGATCCGCGGCTGTCCAAGGATGTCACCACGATCACGCTGTCCTACACCTTCTTCGAGGTGGGCGGCAAGACGCCCGCGGCGCCCACCACGGCAGCGGCTGTGCCGCCCGCACCCTTGATGGCGCTGGAGGCCGCAGGTACATGAACCACAGCGATGCGAACAACGATAACCCGCAGGGCGAAGTGCTGCGCAAGGGTTCCCTGTTGCGCACCATGAAAGCGGTCGCCTGGTCCCTAATTGGGCTGCGCAAGGACAGTGAATACCGGAACGATCTGGAACGCATCAATCCACTGCACATCATCGCGGTCGGGCTGATTGCCATCTTCGCGCTGGTGGCTTTTTTGATCGTGGCAGTGAAATTAATAGTCTGAGCCCTTTGGCCCATGCCCATGGAACGAATAACAAAGAAACTGAGAGTCAGGAGCTGAAATGAGTGCAACAACCCACGGCGCAACCCCGTACTACTACGTTCCCGCAGAGTCGCGCCATCCCATCATGGCGGCGATAGGGCTGTTTTTCGTGATCCTGGGCGCCAGCCAATGGATTAATGGACAAGACTGGGGGCAGTATTCGCTGTTCCTGGGACTGGCCTGGTGGCTGTTCGTGCTGTACCAGTGGTTCCGTGATGCAGCGCAAGAAAGCGAAGGCGGTCTGTACAGCCGCAAGATTGACCTTTCGTACCGCTGGAGCATGAGCTGGTTCATCTTTTCGGAGGTGATGTTCTTCGGCGCCTTCTTCACGGCCTTGTGGTGGGCACGTGCCCACTCGGTGCCTGCCCTCGGGAGCTTGGACAATGCCATTCTCTGGCCCGACTTCAAGGCCGTCTGGCCCAGCATGGCCGCTGGTGCCACGGGTTCGCCCGCCGGTATTGTCGAGCCGTTCCAGACCGTCGGCCCCTTCTGGTTGCCGACCATCAACACGGCCCTGCTGCTGACCTCGGGGGTGACGCTCACCATCGCCCACCATGCGCTGCGCGAGAACCTGCGCGGCAAGACCATCGCTTTCATGTGGATCACGGTGCTGCTGGGTGTCACGTTCCTGTGCGTTCAAGGCTATGAGTACTATCACCTCTACACCGATCTGAACCTCAAGATGACGTCGGGTGTGTTTGGCTCCACCTTCTTCATGCTGACGGGTTTCCATGGTTTCCACGTGTTTCTGGGCATGCTGATGCTGCTGGTCATCACGCTGCGGCTGCAGAAGGGCCATTTCACTGCTGAGCACCATTTCGGTTTCGAAGGAGCCGCCTGGTATTGGCACTTCGTTGACGTGGTCTGGCTGGGCCTGTATTTGCTGGTCTACTGGATGTAACAGGCCGGTTCGCAGGCAAAAAAGGCGCCGCAAGGCGCCTTTTTTTCTGGCGGATGGTGGGCTCTGGCGTCAGCGGCTTGCGGGCAGCCCCGTGGGCTGGATGTAGCCGAGCTTCCATGCCAACAGAAGACAGACAAACAAGAATATGGAAAGGCCTACCCGCCAAGCCAGCGCCCCGGCCATACGGCGGCCGCTGGCCTGGTTATCCTTGCCAGCGCGCATCATGAAGAACAGCGCGGCACCAAGGCTGGCGAGAATGGCCAAAAATACAAGTATCACCAGAATGATCATGGGGGACATTATCCAGTGACTGCGCCGCGCCGTGTGCGCCTCGATTCCCGCTTCTGGCTGGTCACGGCTGCTGCCGTGGCCACCATGGCCGCCACGGCAGCGTTAGGGCGCTGGCAGCTCGACCGCGCAGCCCAGAAAGAGGCTTTGCAAGCGGTCATCGATGCCCGCATTCACCTGCCGCCCCTGGAGGCCGACGCCTTCGAACAAATGGTGGCATCCGGTACGGCGGAGGCATTGCATCGCCGGGTGGTGTTGCGCGGGCACTGGGTGGCGCGCAACACGGTGTTTCTGGACAATCGGCAAATGCAGGGGCGGCAAGGGTTCATCGTGGTCACGCCGCTGCAGCCTGAGCACAGTCCGGCCGCCATCCTGGTGCAGCGTGGCTGGGTGCCGCGCAATTTTCAAGACCGTACCGCTTTGCCTCCCGTGGCCACGCCTGAAGGCTTGGTGGAGCTGACTGGGCGTATTGCAGCACCTCCGACACGCCTGCTAGAGCTCGAAGGGGGCCACCAGGCGGAGGGGTCTTCCCGTATCCGGCAAAATCTCGACCTGGATGCGTTCAAGTCCGAAACAGGGTTGCCGCTGGCGGATGTCTCCGTTTTGCAAACAGATGCCGAAAATGAGGGCTTGCTGCGCCAATGGCCACAGGCTCGTGCCGGTGTGGAAAAGAACTACGGCTACGCATTCCAATGGTTCGGGCTTTGCAGCCTGATTGCGATTCTTTATGTCTGGTTTCAACTTGTCCGACGCTTCATCCGCCCCCGCAACACAACGCCCTGATGCCGCCACGCCCCCGGCAGGCACCGGCGGGGCTGCGCAGAAAACACGCCGCCGCGCCCGCTGGAAGCTGCTGCTGCTGTTGCTGGTGTGCGTATCGCCCGTGGTGGCGTCGTATTTCACCTACTACGTGGTGCGGCCTGAAGGCCGGCGCAATTTCGGCACGCTGGTACAGCCCCAGCGGCCTATGCCCGATCTGGCCACAACCGCGCTGGATGGCCACGGTGGCAGCCTGCGCGCCCTGCGGGACCAGTGGCTGTTGGTGAGCGTGGCGCCTGCCGGGTGCGGCGAGCCCTGCCAGAAGCAACTCTATCTGCAGCGCCAGATGCGCGAGAGCCTGGGCAAGGACAAGGATCGACTGGACTGGGTGTGGCTGGTGACCGATGGGGCGCCGTTGCCCGACACGATCCAGCCGGGGCTGAAGGAGGCCACGGTGCTGCGCGTGGATGCGACGGCACTGGCGCAGTGGCTGGAGCCCGAGGCGGGCCATGCATTGTCTGATCACCTGTATGTGGTGGATCCCATGGGCAACTGGATGATGCGATTCCCCCCAGGCCTGGACACGGCTGCCGCCGCCAAGGCCAAGCGGGATCTGGAGCGCCTGCTGCGGGCTTCGGCCTCCTGGGATACTGCCGGTCGCATGGAATTGAAATGACCGATCTCTACGATCTCTCGCCGCTCCTGCGCTTGATGCTGCTGGGGACCGTGATTGCCCTGGGACCCTTGGCGTGGGTGTGGTGGCGCAGCCGTGGATCTTCCCGGGGGCGGCGTTTGCAGGCCCTGACGGTACTCACGCTGTTTCTGACGTTCGATCTGGTGATGTTTGGCTCCTTCACGCGCCTGACCGACTCTGGTCTGGGTTGCCCCGACTGGCCCGGCTGCTATGGCAACGCCAGCCCGCTGGGGGCGCACAGTGAAATTTCGGCGGCGCAGCAGGCCATGCCCACCGGGCCGGTGACACACGGCAAAGCCTGGGTGGAAATGGTGCACCGTTACCTGGCCACCGGTGTGGGTGTGTTGATCATCGTCTTGACCGTGGCCGCCTGGCGCGAGCGCCGCCGGGTCCGTAGCGCTGCCGCCCCAACGGGCGATGAAGCCTTGAGCCCCTGGTGGCCCACGGTGACGCTGGCATGGGTGTGCCTGCAAGGCGCGTTTGGCGCCCTGACCGTGACCATGAAGCTGTTTCCCGCGATCGTTACCTTGCATTTGATAGGAGGGCTGGTGTTGCTGGCGCTGCTGTGCGTGCAGGCCGTGCGTTACACCCGCGCCACTGCGGGTGTAGGGCCTGCACCGGTGGCCCCGGGCCTGCGCTTCTTGCTGTGGCTGGCTTTGCTGCTGGTGTCAGCACAGGTGGTACTGGGCGGTTGGGTGAGCACCAACTATGCGGTGCTGGCGTGTACCACCTTTCCCGCTTGCCAGGGAAGCTGGTGGCCCGAGATGGATTTTTCCCAGGCTTTTGAGGTGTGGCGACCCCTGGGCCTGCTCAAGGATGGCAGCCATATCGGCTTTGCCGCGCTGACAGCTATCCACTACGTGCACCGGCTTTTTGCCTATGCCGTGCTGGCCGTGCTGGTGCTGCTGGCCTGGCGCCTGCGCAGCCCAGGCCCGCAGGCTGACGGCACGCCAGCCCATGGGCGGCAGCGGGTTGTGCAGGCGCGCTGGCTGCTGGGCCTGGCCGCCTTGCAATTGCTGACCGGTTTAAGCAACGTGGTGCTGGACTGGCCGCTGGTGGCTGCCGTGCTGCACACGGGCGGCGCTGCTGCGCTGGTGGTGGTGCTGACCTGGGCGCTGGATTCCAGCACGGTGCTGGCGCGAGGAGTCGACCGTGTACAACGCACCCCGGTGGGTGCCACAGGAGCCAAGGCATGAGCATCGCTGCGTCTCTTCCTGCATCGTCGCGTCTGGTGCAGTACTACCAGCTGACCAAGCCGCGCGTGGTGCAGCTGATCGTGTTTTGCGCGCTGATTGGCATGGTGCTGGCCGTGCCGGGCCTGCCGTCGGGCAATGAGCTGCTGCGCATGCTGGCAGCCAGTGCGGGCATCTGGCTGGTCGCGGGTGCTGCAGCTGCGTTTAATTGCCTGGTGGAAAAAACCATTGATGCCAAGATGAAACGCACCGCCTGGCGCCCCACGGCCAAGGGACAGCTGTCGGATATGCAGGCGCTGGTCTTCTCGGCCGTGTTGTGTGTGGCGGGTTCGGCCATCTTGCTGGTCTGGGTCAACCCCATCACGATGTGGCTGACCTTTGCCACCTTCGTGGGCTATGCGGTGATCTACACCCTGCTGCTCAAACCCAACACGCCGCAGAACATCGTGATCGGCGGCGCCTCAGGCGCCATGCCGCCGGTGCTGGGCTGGGCGTCCATGACGGGCAATGTGGGCCCGGAGGCGCTGATCCTGTTCCTGATTATTTTCCTGTGGACGCCGCCTCACTTTTGGGCCTTGGCCCTTTACCGCGTGGAGGAGTACCGCAAGTCGGGCCTGCCGATGCTGCCTGTGACGCATGGCAATGCCTTCACGCGGCTGCAGGTGTTTCTCTACACCCTGGTTCTTTTTGCCGGTTGCCTGATGCCCTTTGTTTACGGCATGAGTTCGTGGATCTATCTGGCAGCGGCAGTGCTGCTCAGCGGCGGTTTTTGCGCCTATGGTTTTGCGCTGTGGCGCAACTACTCGGATGCGCTGGCCCGCAAAACCTTCCGTTTTTCCCTTATTCACCTGAGCCTGCTGTTTGCGGCGCTACTGATCGATCACTATGTTCTGTGAGGTTCCATGCTGAAACGCAATACTCTTAAAACGATAGCTGCTTGCGCTCTACTGGTAAGCGCTGGAGGCATGTTAACCGCTTGCTCTAAAGGTAAGCCCGAGTTCCGCGGCGTGGACATCTCCGAGGTGGACTATGCGCGTGACTTCCCGCTCCCCGACCACAACGGGCAGCAGCGCAGCATTAAGGACTTCAGCGGCAAGGTGGTGGTGGTTTTCTTTGGCTACACCCAGTGCCCCGATGTGTGCCCGACCACCATGCAGGAAATGGCCGAGGTCAAGCGCATGCTGGGCAAGGATGGCGATCGTCTGCAGGCGATTTTTGTCACGGTCGACCCCGAGCGCGATACGGCGGACATGCTCAAGGCCTACATGGGCAATTTCGATCCAAGCTTTTTGGCCCTGCGCGGCACGCCCGAGCAGACGGCTGCCGTCGCCAAGGACTTCAAGATCTATTACAAGAAGGTCGATGGCAAAACGCCCACCAGCTACACCATGGACCACTCGGCCGGCAGCTACATCTACGACACACAGGGGCGGCTGCGCGTCTACTACCGCTACGGCAGCGGTGTCGAGGCACTCGCCGCTGACGTGCGCACCTTGCTGGACGAGGCGAAGTAAATCAGGCCGCAGCGCCCGCCGAGTGGGGGGCGGCTGAGCGGGTGCGGGCAGGTGCCAGGTAGCGCGACAAAGCCAGCCCATCGGTGCGGATTTCTGGCGTATGGCCCATAGCCAAGTCAGCTACCAGCTTGCCTGAGCCGCATGCCATGGTCCAGCCCAGGGTGCCGTGGCCGGTGTTGAGCAGCAGGTTGGCGTAGGGCGTGGCGCCGACAATCGGCGTGCTGTCGGGTGTCATGGGGCGCAGGCCCGTCCAGAACTCCGCCTTGGGCAGGTCGCCGCCAGGGAACAGGTCGCTCACCACCATCTCCAGCGTCGCGCGCCGACGCGGATTGAGCGAGAGGTCAAACCCCGCCAGCTCGGCCATGCCACCCACGCGAATACGGTCGTCGAAGCGCGTGACCGCTACTTTGTAGGTCTCGTCGAGTACGGTCGATTGCGGCGCCAGCGCCGGGTTGAGCAGCGGCACCGTCAGTGAATAGCCCTTGACCGGATAGACCGGCAGCTTGAGCCCCAGCGGCTCCAGAAAGCCGCGCGAATAGCTGCCGAACGCCAGCACATAGCGGTCGGCCGTCAACACCTGGCCGCCCACGCGCACCCCGGTGATGCGGTCACCGTCGTGGAGCAGGCCGTCGACCGATTGGTCGAAACGGAAATCGACCCCCAGGCCACGCGCCAGCTCGGTCAGCTTTTGCGTGAACATGTGGCAGTCGCCGGTTTCGTCGTTGGGCAGGCGCAGGCCGCCGGTGAGGCGGTCGCGCGCCTGCGCCAGTGCAGGTTCTACCGAGGCGAGCTGGTCGCGGTCCAGCAGTTCGTAGGGTACGCCGCATTCCTGCAGCACCGCGACATCGCGCTGTACGGCATCGAGCTGGGCCTGCGTGCGAAACAGCTGCAAGGTGCCCTGGCTGCGGTGCTCGTAGGCGATGCCGGTGTCCGCGCGCAACTGGCGCAGGCAGGTGCGGCTGTATTCGGCCACGCGCATCATGCGTTCCTTGTTGACTGCGTAGCGGTCGGCCGAGCAGTTTTTCAGCATGGCGGCCATCCAGCGCAGCTGGAACAGGCTGCCGTCGGGCCGGATCGAGAGCGGGGCGTGCTTCTGGAACATCCACTTCATGGCCTTGAAGGGAATGCCGGGCGCGGCCCAGGGCGTTGAATAGCCGGGAGATACCTGGCCAGCGTTGGCGAAGCTGGTTTCTTGCGCAGGGCCACTCTGGCGGTCGAGCAGCACCACTTCGGCGCCGGCGCGGGCCAGGTAATACGCAGTCGTGGTGCCGATCACGCCGCCACCCAAAACTATGACTTTCATCGCGCACTCCAATGTCAACAAGATTTATAGGGAGTTTATGGATTTGAATGCAGTAAATTTCACTTAATATGAATGGATATACGAGAATTTCAGCTGAAATTGACTGCGTTTTTGCCACCACGCCCTTCAAATGACCGAACTCGATCGTATCGACCGAAAAATCCTCGACATCCTGCAGCGCCAGGGCCGTATTTCCATGACCGAGCTGGCCGAGCAGGTGGGCTTGTCCACCTCGCCGTGTTCCGAGCGGGTGCGGCGCATGGAGCGTGAAAAAGTCATCACCGGGTACCACGCGAAGGTGGACCCGGCGGCGCTCGGCAAGACGCTGCTGGTGTTTGTCGAGATCACGCTCTCATCCAAGTCGGGCGACGTGTTCGACAAGGTGCGCCAGGAGCTGCTGCACCTGCCCGAGGTCATGGAGTGCCACTTGGTGTCGGGGAGCTTCGATTATTTGGTCAAGGCGCGGCTGGGTGGCATGAGCGAGTATCGCCACCTGCTGGGCGATATGCTGAAGAAGCTGCCTGTCACCGCCCAGTCCCACAGCTACGTGGTGATGGAAGAGGTCAAGGAAAGCCAGGTCCTGCCCGTGGACCGTTGAGTGCTGCAGCCCCGTGGGTGGATCGGCATCCAGAACCCCCGATTTTCCAAAAAAGAAGCGCGCAACCTGGGAGGGTGCGCGCCTTTTGAAGGTGATTACAAGGCGGTCAGGCGTATTCAGCCAGGCTTTTCTTCATTTTCTTCATGGCCGCCACCTCGATTTGGCGGATGCGTTCGGCGCTCACGCTGTAAACCGCTGCCAGTTCGTGCAGCGTCATGCCGCCCGAACCATCGTCGTTGACCTTGAGCCAGCGCTCTTCCACGATGCGGCGGCTGCGTTCATCCAGGCTGGAGAGGGCCGTGGCAATGCCGTCGGTGGCCAGTTCGTCACGCTGGCGCGACTCGATCATGGACGTGGGCTCGTGCGCGACATCGGCCAGGTAGGCAATGGGGCCAAAGGCCTGCTCACCATCGTCCGAAGGTGCGGGATCCAGTAGCACATCGCCGCCCGACATGCGCGTCTCCATCTCCATGACTTCTTCGCGCTTGACCTTGAGCTGCGCTGCCACCAGGTCGATTTCATGCTCGGACAGCGTATTGCGGTGCGTGTCGTTGGCGTCAACATCGGCCTTGAAGCCCTGTTTCATCGAGCGCAGGTTGAAAAACAACTTGCGCTGGGCCTTGGTGGTGGCCACCTTGACCATGCGCCAGTTCTTCAGGATGTATTCGTGGATCTCGGCTTTGATCCAATGCATGGCGTAGCTGACCAGACGCACGCCTTGATCCGGGTCGAAGCGCTTGACCGCCTTCATCAGACCAATGTTGCCTTCCTGGATCAAGTCGCCGTGCGGCAGCCCGTAGCCCAAATACTGGCGCGAGATCGAAACCACCAGGCGCAGGTGCGACATCACCAACTTACCGGCGGCATCCAGATCGTTGTCGTTGCGCAAGGCACGTGCGGCCGACTGCTCTTCTTCAGGGGTCAGCAGCGGCAGGCGGTTGACCGCTGAAATGTAGGCGTCCAGATTGCCCAGCGGCGGCACCAGCGCCCAGGGGTTGGCAGGGGCCAGGGCCGTCGTTGCGGATCCAGATTGAATGGTCATTCTAGAATTCCTTTCCTCAATATCATCATATTAGCACTCTCTTCGAGGGACTGCTAAACCCGAAGTTCCCCTGGGGGCTGGGGTGTAGGTTTTACGAATTTTGAGTGAAAATGGCTTTTAACGCTTAATGGGTAAGCGCTGGTAGCTATAAAAATTATAGCTCGATACCGTGATTTCTTTGTTCCATGAGGAACCGGGGCAGCCTACCCAAGGAGAACTGTATGAAACTGCTGGAGGCTTGCGCTGAACTGAGCGCCGTCACAACCACGGTGGCCACCGCGCAAGAGGCCCGGCGTCTGGCGCAGGCCGTGCTGCAGCAGCGCCTGGCCGCCTGTGTGCAGATTGAGGTGATCGCCTCGCACTACCACTGGAAGGGCACGCTGCATGAAGAAAGCGAGCACCGTCTGGTGTGCAAGACCCTGCTTGTGGCCGTGCCGACGCTGCTGGGTTTGTTGCGGGCGCAGCATCCCTACGCATTGCCTGAGCTGGTGGTGCAGCCGCTGCGGGCCACGGCGGAATATGCCGACTGGGTGCGACAGGAGATTCAGACGGTCTCCTGAAGCGCGTCAGACCGCCAGGTCAATCTGTTGCACGGTGCCTGCGCTGCCGTCTTCGCGCAGATAAATGCTGGTCGAGCGCACGGCGCTCAAGGCGCTGCTGTGTTCGCCGCGCAGGGCAAAGGGGCTGTCGGCCGAGGCCAGGTGCAGGCTGCTCCAGGTTTCCTCGCGGTGGGTGCGCTGCATATCCAGCTGCAGGGTGAAACGGATTTCCTGCCCGTCGGCGGTACGTACAACGCCTTCGGCAGCGAATGGGGTGTGTTCCGATTCTTCCACCCGTGTGTGCTGCTCGACCATTAGGCCAAAACCGGCACTGCGCGCGGCTTGCGGATGGGCTGGCAGAGGCAAACTCCGTGGCAGCGGGTGCCGGTTCGGCCTGCAGGGTGCTGATTTGGGCGAGCACACCAGTCATGCGCTCGATCAGGTCGCGCACCATGGCCAGGCGGGGCTTCAGGTTCTCTTGGGAGTCTGCGGGTGTGGTGGCGCGGGTGGCGCAGTGTTGTGCGTGCAGGTGCAGGGCCGAAGAGGCGATTTTCATGGGACACCCTCCATGGCATGGATGGAGGGTTATCAGTCCGGTTGCGGCAGAACTTGAGCGCTGCGACCGATTGAGCCTACCAGTACCCTCTGCTCGAAAGCCTCCAGCGGTTCTGGCCGACCAAAGAAGTAGCCCTGGAAGGCCGGGCAGCCATGCTCCTGCAGAAAGCGGTGGTGTTCTGCGGTTTCCACGCCTTCGGCGATCACGGCCAAGCCCAGTCGACCGGCCAGGGCAATGATGGCGTGGGCGATGGCAGCATCCTTGGGGTCGTGCAGCACGTCGCGCACAAAGCCCTGGTCGATTTTGATCTGGTCCAGCGGCAGGCGTTTGAGGTAGCTCAGCGATGAATAACCCGTTCCAAAGTCGTCCAGCGAGAAGCCCAGGCCGTGCTGCTTGAGCGCAAGCATGGTGGCGATCACACTGTCCACGTCTTCCAGCAGCAGCGTCTCGGTGAGTTCCAGCTTGATACGTGCCGGGTTGGCGCCTGTTTGCGCCAGCAGTTGCAGCAACTGCGGCACAAAGTCGTCCTGGCGGAACTGGCGCGCGCTCACGTTGATGGCCAGGTTCAGGTGTGCGAACCGTGTGTCTTCGCGCCAGCGTGCCTGCTGGCGCAGGGTGGTTTCCAATACCCAGTGGCCCAAGGGCAGGATGAGGCCTGTTTCTTCTGCCAGGGGGATGAACACGCCTGGCGATACCATGCCCTTGACGGGGTGCACCCAGCGCACGAGTACTTCGGCGCCCGTGACGCGGCCATTGCCGTCCACCTGGGGCTGGTAGAGCAACAGGAACTGCTCAAGGCGCAGACCGGTATGCATTTCAGTCTCTAGCAGGGCACGTTGGTTGACGGCTTCCTGCATATCGGGGTCAAAAAAGCGCAGGGTGTTGCGGCCTGCGTTCTTGGCGCGGTACATGGCCAGGTCGGCCTGCTTAAGCACTTCATCGACCGAGGCATGCGGCTGGCGCAACAAGGTGGCGCCGATGCTCGCAGTCATGTGGTGTTCATGGCCTTGCAGCAGGTAGGACAGCCGCAGCCGCGTCAGCACCTGTTCGCTCACGGTGCGCACCTGGGCGGCGGCTTCGGTGGCTTCGGCGTCCAGGTTTTGCAGCACGAGCACAAACTCGTCCCCACCCAGCCGGGCCACAGTGTCCTGTTCACGTACGGCGCTGCGCAGGCGCCCAGCCACCTCGATCAGCAGCAGGTCGCCGACGTCATGGCCCCGGCTGTCATTCAGGGTTTTGAAGTTGTCCAGGTCCAGAAAAAGCACCGCCGCGTTGAGTCCGGTGCGCGCGCTGCTGGCCATCACCTGCTGCAGCCGGTCGACCAGCAGGCGCCGGTTGGGCAGGCGGGTCAGTGCGTCATAAAAAGCCAGGTAGCGCGCCTCTTCCTCGGCTGCCTTGCGGCCCGAGATGTCGATGTCGATACAGAACAACTCGGGCGCCTGGCCGGGTACGTCGATGCGGGCGTGGCTGGAGAACACTTCCACGGGCGTACCGTCCTTGTGCCGCAGACGCAGTTCGCCTGGGGGGATGGGGGTTCCGGCGGTGAACATGGCCGCTATGTCTCGGCGTACCGGCTCGTGCATTTCAGCAGGGACGATCAGATCCACCAGGTTCTGGCCCAGCGCCTCCTGTTCGGTGTAGCCATACAGATTTTCGGAGGCCTTGTTCCAGTAGGTGGTGGTGCCATCCGCCAGATAGCCCTGCACGGAAATGGATGGAATATCGCGTAGCAGGGAACGAAAACGCAGTTCGGATTCGCGCAGCGCGCTCTCTGCCGCCAGGCGCTCAGTGATGTCGCGGGCCAAAAAAACCACCGTGGCCTGCCCGTTGACCACCGTACCCAGCGGGCGGGCGCGCCCCTCGAAATGGCGCTGACCCGACAAGGTGTGCATCTGGTATGAGAAGGTTTCCGTCTGGCCGCTGCGCAGTGTTTTGCGGATCAGCGTGAGGAACCGGTCGGCCTGCGCTGCAGGCAGCAATTCGTGCACCAGCTTGCCCAACAATTGGGAGGCCGGTATCAGCAGCGGGGCATCGTTGGAAGACAGCACATCGATGTAGCGGCCCTGTGCATCGATCACCAGCAGCACATCAGGCAGGGCCGTGGCAATGGCGCGCAGGCGGGCCGAGCTGTCGATCAGTGCCCGCTCAGTGGCCTGGCGGTTCTCCACATCGCGTAGCAAGATGCCCAGCAAGGCCGTGGCAGGGGTGAACACCAGCAGCAATGGCAGGGCCAGCGTGGCGTTGATGTGCTGCACCATATCCGGCGCAAGCCACTGAAACAGCCCCAGTACCCCCAGGTGCAGCACCAGGCCAAAGGCCATGAGCGTCAGGGGCTGTACATCCAGCCGCCCCCGTGCACGGGCCATGCGGTATCCCAGGCCGAGCAGTGTGGACAACATGATCACCATGACCCCCACAAGCGCCCCGGTGCCTCCGGCCCACAGGCGCCAGGCCATGGCGATCAGTGTCGACAGGGCCGCCACCAAAGGGCCGCCAAACAAACCGGCCATGCTCAAGATCACGGAGCGCGCATCAAAGAAGACTCCTGGCGCCAGTGTCACCGGGTTGAGCATGCCCAACACGCATACGCTGCCAAACAACAACCCTGAAAAGATCTGACCCAGCCAGGGCCAATTTTTCAGCGCACGCATGTTCGCGCCGTGCAAAAAGCACAGTGCCAGCAGCATGGCGACACCTTCGGTCAGTTGCAGAACCATGGCGCATCATCCGCCATCTATTGCTGTGAGTAAACGCAGCCAACCCATTGGTTGACCGCCGCACCCCGGCGCTTGGTCGCTTCTGGATCAGCCCAGCAGTGCCTGGGCGAATTCGCGGGCGTTGAAGGTTTCCAGGTCTTCGAGCTTTTCGCCGACGCCGATGAGATACTGAAAGGTTGGCGTCCGGTCTCTGGGCAGGGGCCAATGAAAAAGTGCTCCGAAAAGTCGTTTATCTCAGTAGACCGTAGCCCCACTGGAGTTTTCGTTTGCGCTCAGGTTCCTCATTGGTTTGGAAGCGTCCAAAGTACCGATCTCCCCAAGTTCTTTCTGATACCAAGTCGAATGCACAGTCGAATGTCATATCACGTATGCATGCGGCATTGGGAGACCAAAAATTGGTGATATCGTCCGCAAGGGTCGCGCTTCGGTAGTATCGGGCGATGGGCTCTTGCAGCGCAAGATCATTGGCCGCGTGGCTCTCAAGATATAAGGTTCCACGGCACAGGGATCGAGCAATAGCCAGCGCCTTCACCATATCCGGCAGGTGATACAAGACGCCGAGAAAAAGGACATGATCGAAGGTTCCGAGTTCTTTGGCAGTCAGATCGTAGATATTAGCGCTATGGTATTGAAAATCTCCCCCTGTGATGATTTCCATGACGCCGAATCCATGGGTATTCTTAGGGCGATAGTCTACGGCGACCACTTCTGCACCCAGTTGATGGGCTGCTAGCGAGAAAAAACCGTCTGAAGGACCAATGTCGAGTACGCGTTGGCCCCTCAGATCAGAGGGAAAAGAAATATCATGTAATAAAAAACTTGGATTGTAACTGCCTGGCGTAATAAGGCCGGGATAAATTTCGAATGTATGGTGCCAGTGTTTGACAGATTTTACCAGCTGCTGAGCTTTGCTGAAGTTCAAGGCGTCTCCTGGGAATTATTATCTGCAGTCCATGGAATGATGAATTAATCATGCTGGGTATTTTTTCGCGCTGTAGTGTACTGCTACTGCTACTGCTACTGCTACTGCTACTGCTTGCAAAGATAGTCCGGCGCTGGGGTTTTCTGTGCAAAGGGGTCGATAAGATCGCTGGAGTATTTTCCGGCAATCAGTCGCTGCGGTGGAAGAAAATGGGCTCGAAAAAAACGGCTGAATTTTGCAAGACGCTCTCCGCGTGAGGTCAGGTGAATGCAGTTAGTGGAATCAATAAATACGGTGCCGGACTCTAATTGTTCGGTGAGTCGTACATCCATCAAACGATGCTCTTTAACATATTCTTCACGGAAGATGAAATTCAAATATTTGACTTGGATACCACTACCGCGCTGGTGAATTTTTTCGAGAAAATAAAATGACAGCGAGCGATCTATTATTGTAGGGAATGTGATTGCCATAATGTAGCCGAGTAATCCGCAAATAACAATATTTTGCGTAGTCTCCAGTGGACTAAAATATCGTGCGAATGGCGTGATAAAAATAAAAAAAATATAAATTAGTAGTGCGAGGCTGCAAGCCCATATGGCTGCATAAAAAACAACATCTACCCTGAAAAAGTGAATGTAAAGCCAATATGTGATTACCGTGATCACGGTATAAATGGCGAATCCGGCTATCGATAAGGCTAAGCGTTGCATCAAGTATTTGGCTGTCGGCAGGGGGAAGAAATGTCCGCAGCGGCCCAATTCTGTTCCAATACTGGTTGTGAATGCAGTGGCTCAAAATGAGGGCGTGAACGGTGTGCATCGACGCCAGCGAGTGCTTCGCTGCGGCTCTGGAGCGATTTTCCATAGTCTGAACCATCCGCTGAAAGTCTGTGCAGCTTCCCCAGGCGCGCAGACAGCGTTGCCGACGCCACAGCGGCAAGCGCTGACACGCTGAGTACAGCGGTGCATAACGCGGTAGCCGGCCCGAACGTTTCGCCCGGTCTTGCAGCCACTAGTCCGCCCAGCACCACTGCGCCCATCCAAGCCAGCCCTATAAACAGGGCACCAGCCAGGGCAAGCCGATGCTGGATCAATGGTGCTAGGACTGCAAGAGAAGCGATACCGTGCTGCACGAGTTTGCGCAGATTCATCTTGGAGCGGCCTGCGTACCGTTGTCCTCGGTTCACGCGCACTTTTCGCATCTTCAAGTTCGACGCAAGCACAGTGGCTGCCAAGTGCTGAGAGATAGTCGGCATGGCACTTAGGCGTCGCACCCCAGGCTCGCTCAGGACCATGAAGTTACCGAAGTTCATGCGATGGCCAGTCAGGAACCGAAAAAGTGTCTTGTAGGCTGCATACAGCAGTTGGAAGAGCGGTCCATCGTCGCGTTTTCCGCGGGATGCTACCGCTACATCACAAGTTTCTCCCAGTTCCGCTGCTAATTTGCTAATCGCCTCAGGTGAATCTTCTCCATCGGAATCCATGATCACCACAGTTTGATCGCACCGAAGCACATGTTTCGCGATGTATTGCAAACCCACAGCAATAGCTGTTTGATGGCCCATATTGCAGTCTAGCCGCAGCAGGTGAAGGTCCTGCAGTGAATGCGTCGACGTTTCGAGGGGCAGGAATGGATGACGTTGTGATCCATCATCGACAACTACTACGCAATGAGGCACATGCATGCGTGCCTCCAAGTGTTGTAGTAACAGTGCGCATGCCTCCCTGTCCTCGTACACGGGCATAAGCACAATGAATTTTGCGCACAACTGGGGTATAGGAGTCATCTCAAAAAATAAAGCGCAAAGACATTGAGGGCGGTCTTTTTCTGACGCTTGCCACCTTCCATTGAGGTGGCAGCCAGATCACCTGAAGCATTGGACGGCAGGATGAGCAAGCCATGAAGCGATCCACCATGCCATTCGTGATGCCCGTGCTCTCCGCAGTTGCTCGGCCAGTTGCCGCTAGCCTGCTTTGCTGGAGGGGATTGTTACACTGCTACACCGATTGTCGAGCGCTTCTCTGCACTTCGTGCAGGTGCACATGGCCTGGACGAAATGCCGTCTGGCTTGGGGTTGGCGAAGCGATTCCAGGCTAGCGTCGCATTCTTTAGCGACCCTTCACCGATGTCACGGCAAGTTTTACCACACTATGAGTTATCAACGCTCCCGTTCGGTTGCTTTGCAACGCGTACTCGACCAGACTGCTTGCCCTTTCCGTTGGGATAGCAGTCGACTGATTGCTCTGCTGTTTTTTTGTGCAAGTTTTCTGATTTTCAACAGCAACTTGCGAACAATAGGGGCAGTGGACACCTACGCAGCCCGGTATTTGCCATTGTCGATTTGGAAAAATGGCAGCTTGGTTCTGGACCCGATCGCACAGCACGTAGCGCAGGGCGCCAGCCTGCCCCAACAAGCGGGTCAAAAAGATGATGTCTGGTGGATTCTCAAAACCAAACAGGGCAGTTTGGTGTCCATGTACCCGCCGATTACGCCCGTTCTAGTGGCGCCGCTTTATGCGCCCGCCGTCATGTACCTGAACGCCACGGATTGGAGTCTGCAGCGCGTCGAACGCGTTGGGCGCATCATGGAAAAATTGTCCGCTTCATTTGTCGCAAGCATCAGTGTCGCGTGCATGTTCTTGCTTCTTCGACGGCAATGCGATGTGGCAACCTCTGCAGGGTTAGCCTCATTGTTCGCATTTGGGACGTCGACTTGGGTTATCAGCAGCCAGGCGCTATGGATGCATGGCGTCGCACAATTGCTCGTCATCGCTTTGCTGTGGCTTGCCGTGACGCCACTGCAAACGCCCTGGCGGGGATTTATAGGCGGTCTGCTTTGCGCTTTGCTTGCTTGTAATAGGCAGCCTGACGCGATACTTGCCATGGGCTTTGCGCTACATGCACTTGCCCGGGACCGCCGGAATTTTGGATTTTTTATTGCAGGGGCCGTTTTGCCTGTGGCCGCCACCCTTGTTTACAACGTGCAGGTGGTCGGAAATGTGGTCGGGGGCTATGGCCTGGCGATGGAAGGCAAGCAGCTTGATCTCTCTGTGCCGGGCACTATTGACGGTGTGCTCGGTCTTTTGATCAGCCCAGTACATGGTCTTTTACTGTTCTCCCCGTTTCTTGTCTTTGCACCACTGGGTTTTATGCTGCAAGCCAAGCAACCATCCAACCGTTTGCTGTCGCTGCTTTTGGCTGCAACAACGGTGTGCCAGCTATTTTTTTACGGTGCAGTGAATTGGACCTCCGGGGTGAGCTGGGGGCCTCGATTCATGACTGATATGCTTCCCATACTTATCTGGGTTCTACCCGTCGTCATCCAACGCCTGAGCGTCATCGGACGGCGAGCATTTGTGGCGCTGGGGTTGTTTGCTGTTGCCAGCTCCGCGGTCGGAGCGTTTGGATATAACGGCAGTGTTCACGCCGAATACCTCAGCGTTCATCCGGCAAGCAACTGGAAAGAACACAAGACCAGCTCCGCACAGGCTGCATGGATGGTGGCCCATTCGCCGTGGAAGAACCAGCCGACGCTTTTCAATGATCTTTTTCCCGGTCTTTACGGATCTATCGATCGATTGAGTATCTCCCCTGAGGGTGTGGCCACGGTGGAGGGATGGTCGCTTTTCGGTAGCCGTCAACCGTTCGATGTCCATCTGCTGATCGATGGGGCGCGCGTGCCTGGAGGGGCGGGCCACTTCGAATACCGCGAGGACGTGGCGAAGTTCATGGGCAACTCCACCGCAGGGGCGTGGAAGATATCTTTCCCGGCGTCGCTCTTGACTTCAGATCGCCCCGTGTTCAGCGCTTTGGTCCGTTCGCATCTCTATGCCATGCCTTGGGCTCTTCAGGCATTCGAATTACCGAAGCCTGCTGTAGCCCCGTCGGCCCTTAAGGCGTCAATGGATGCCTCCTGGCAAGGGTCGATTGATGTTGTGCGTGTGTATCCAAACCGCGGGGTCGAGGTCGTAGGTTGGACTGCGCGCGGCCGCCAAGCGCCTGAAAATTTGGAGCTTTGGCTCGATGGCGAACGGGTCGCTGTAATCGATTCTTTCTTCCGGCGGCCTGATGTGGAGCAGGCCCTTGGATGGAGTGCGCCCAGTGGATGGAGGGTGCGTATTCCAGCGCGCCGCCTGCCTGGGGGCGAGCACAAAATCTCCGTTGTATTACCGGCGCAAAATTCGGCCCTTGCGCCGCAGCAGCTCATTTCCAGGATTTTCTCGGTTACGGCCCCGGCCGATGCTCAACAGTGGTCTCACAACATGCCGATGGAGGAGCTGGCCAGGCTTGCAGCGCGCACGCTTGAGCATCAACAAGACAGCGACGGCTATTGGCTGACCGACTACACCACTGACGTACGTTTCCATCAACCCGGAGTTGAATTGAATGTGTTCTCCACAGCTGCGATCGTTGATCTGCTCAGCCCTGTAGGTGAGCGATTGAAACTCTCTGACACCTTGAACCGTGCCAGGGGCTTTCTATCCTTGCAAATTGAGGAGTCCGGCCTCGTTCGATACCACGGGCGTCCCGATCTGCCCTCCCATGGCGTGATGGGGTGCAAGATCACGCCGGATGCAGACGATACCGCGCTGGTCTGGCGGCTCGCGCCTGTGTCAGACGGCAAGTTGCAGACGAGGGCCCGCGCCGCACTGGAAGCATTCAAAACGCCAGAAGGGCTCTATCGCACATGGCTAGCCACACCAGACCACTACGAGTGCATCGACCCTGGTCAGGACCCCAATCCTGCCGATATCGGTATCCAGATCCATGTGCTGATGTGGCTCTATCAGATTGATCCCATGGCGGCGCGAGAGCTTTGCATCATGCTGCAATCCCGTTCAGAGGATCCATCCCTGTGGGTGTACTACAAAAGGGCACCGGCAGCTGTGGTGTGGCGGTTGCCCGCTCTGCAGGCCATGGGGTGTCCTTTGAAACTGCCACCGTCTTTGCTCGCCGTCGAGGATACGGATCAGCAATTGTGGTTGCGGGTTATTGAGCAGATTCAGGTGACGGAAGCGGGGGGTGACCGGCGCCAGCTCAAGACAAACGAAGACCTGCTGCGAAAGCTCGCTGATGGCGGGTTCCTGCGCGTCTGGCAGTCCCCTTTGCTGTATTTCCACAATGACCTGACCGCCACCGTGCGCCGCTACTACTGGTCGCCCGAGTTGGGGTTGGCGCTGTGGCTGCGCCTTTTTGTCGCCACTGAGCAGGCCCGCCAAGTGGCGGTTGTTCAGCGCTGAAAGTAATTTTTCGGTGGGAATACGTTGTTGGCCCCAATGGTTGCGCTGCGTGCGTGTGGATGAAGTGGCGGTGCTTCAAGGAACTCCGTTGATAGGGTTCACGTTCGCGTTGGATCGTTCCGTGGCGCTCCATGGACTTGATGCCCTACAGGTACTGGCGGTCTTGGTGTGCGCGAGCGTTAGTCTGGTGGCACACATCATCGTGCTCAATGATTGGGCAGGCATCGACGGCGATCTGAATGACCCGAGTCGTAGTGCGCGAACCTTTCTATCGCTGGGGGTGTCCCGGCGCACCATGTGGTGGCTTGCGCAGTTTTTAGCTGCGCTGGGATTGGCTGTCTCTGCCTGTCTCGCTGATCCCGCGTTGTGGATTGCGGCGGGCATGCTGGTGACCAGCGCGCTTTACTCAGCGCCCCGCTGGCACCTCAAGGGGGCTCCGGTTGCGAGTTCCCTGCTTCACCTGTTAGGAGGAAGTCTGCATTTCTTGTTGGGATACCTTGCCATTGCACGGCTGAATCTTCCAGCTATTCTTTTCGCTGGCTACTTCGGGGTGGTATTTGCCGCCGGGCACCTCATGCATGAGGTGCGCGGGCACGATGCAGATTGCGCTAACGGCATCCGTACGAATGCGGTGGCATTTGGGAAAAAAGCGACATTTATCACGGCATTCGTATTGTTCAGCATGGCATATTTGCTGCTTGCTGTGTACAGCGCTGCGGAGCAGCATTGGGGGCTGTTTGGGATATCTGTGATGGCTTATTTGCTGCACACCGTCAAGTCTTGGCGGGCCCTGCTGTCGCAGCTTGAACTGCGTCCCTTACTTCAGTTGCAATCGCAGTACCGGCTCAACTTTGCGCTGATCGGTATAGCGCTGCTGGCCACCCTTACACTGTCCTACATGCGTAGCATGCTGTCAGGCGCGGCCGGTTAACTGGCGGTACAGCAACCGCAAGGGTTTGGTTATGCGCCATGAGGCAGACTGCAGTAGGGCATCTACCCGTGCTTCAAGAAATTGCAGCTTGATCCTCGTTTGTACGTACTCCTGCTGGTCTGCCAGCAAGGCCTGAACCTGCTGTCCGGTGGCTGCTAGCTGGTGATGGAGCACGAGAATTTCCTCGTGCATTTCGGTTCCAGCTCGGACAAGGCGTCGGCATTCCGCTTGAGCATCCAACAGGTCGAGTTCGATATGCGGGCTGAGGTGTGATGAGGGCGCAACGGAGAGTACGCGCGGCAGTGCGCGGTCTTGCACCAAGCCGGTTCGTGCGGTTTCATGGAGCCGAGCCACCATGCTGTCCAGGGGGCGCAGGGCCTCGGCCTGGGGGTGGGTACGTCGTTCATGCATCAATGGTTCCATTGGAGAGTCTTTCGCGGGATGCCAATTCTGGGTGAGCCTCGGATTCACTTGCTCATCACGACGTGCTTTGCCACGTGAGCACTTCATTAATCCGACTTCTCAGTCGCTGCGAGCAGCTGTCCAGGCTATGTCGCTGACGCAGCAATGTCTGTGCATTTTTTGCACGGCGCGCTGCCTCTTCCGGCGAAAAATACACGGAGCGCATCTGCCAGGCAGCGTGCACCTCATCGGGCTCAGCCCACACTTGGTCGGTGTGGAACGGGTAATCGCCTTTGGGCACTGGCACCAGCTTATAGTCTACCGGCCATCCAGTGTGGTGGGAAATCAATTCCGTGGTAGCGGAGTAGTCAGTGGCAATCACGGGCTTTCCCATCTGGATGGCCTCTGCAATCAGCAGGCCCAGACCTTCGCTGCGGTGCAAGGACACCACGACGTCACAGCATCCAATGAGTTGCAAGGTCTTCTCCCTGCTCAAAGTGTCTTCTATGAGCTGAACCTCGGTGTCCTGGCGTAATTCCTCCAGCCATTGTGATTGGTCGCTTTGCAGCTTCTTCGAATTGAGAGCTTTGAGGACCAGCTTGGCTCTGGCCACAGGCTTGGACTGCCGAAAAGCCTTGTAAAACGCCCGTACCACAGCCATCGGATTTTTGCGCTGAACGAAGGAAAAGCAGTCGAAAGAGAAGTAAAAAATGAAGGCGTCCGCATCCAGTCCAAATTGGCTTCGGCCTGCGGGAGGAGGCGGATCGAAGGTCAGCGCCAGCGGCATGTACCGTACAGGTCTTTTGACCTTGTGTTTGAGCATGCCCTCGATAAAACGCGTGGGCGCCCATACCTCATCGACCATTTCCAGCGCTGCGATCCATGGGGAAGGAAAACTCTCCAGTTCCCAAAAGGGCATCATAGATCGCCACGCGCTGGCATGCAGCGAGGGTCGAAGTTTTTCGAGTACCAGTGGCAACTGATCAGCGTTGATATTGAAGATTTCAATAGATGCGTGCGAGCTGTCTACAAATAGGGGTTCGAGCGACTGCTCCACTTCATCGGAAAAAGCGCTGATGCGAATGGGTAGACCCCGTACCGGGACTTGGCCATGGTGGAGGGCGCGCAGCATCTGGCGGCCTGCTTCGCCCACACCCAAGGCCAGTCGCAGGTAGCCTACGACCGTGACCAGGGGCGCTGCATCGCTGGCTGGCGCAAGTGCATGGGGCTCTGCATGGGGTTCTTCAGGCATGTTCCAAGGCTGTTTGGGAGCCATGGCCGCCCTGCCATCGAACCAGGGGCGGCCGTGGGCGCTGAACCATTGCAGATATCCGTCTGCACCCTGGTGGGTGGAAATATCGAAAGCATGCTGTAGCCAGGGTTGATTGCGCCACATCTCCGCTGTCAGGCGTGTGACTTTCCCGTGGGTGCCGCTGGCTGCCTCCGGGCTGGGCAGGTGGAGGTAGTCCTCGTAAGTCAAAAAAGGGTCTCCACCCAGCCAGCGCACGTGCCGATCACGGAATATCCGGCGCACGAAGGTCGGTATTGGAGTTCCCGAAGCGAATCGCCCATAGGCATACGACCCCGCCGGGATCGAACCATGTCCCCGCGCAAGCACGCGGTCTGCGTAGTCCTGCATCAGAGCCGCCAGCGGTTGGGAGATGCCCGAGTCGCAAAAAGCCTCGGTGTGTTTTGACAGCCGGCGCAGGTTCCACGGGTCAATTCCACTGAAGTGGAAGAAGCGAAGGGGTTTCCCGTCAATTCGCCATGCGCCTCGGCTGCCAGCGAGATCCCGCTGGTGGAGATTCCAATAAGCGACGTTGTAAGCGGTGTCTCTGAGGATTTGTACGTGTGGCGAAAATCCCGGGATCAAATCCATGAATTTCTGATCGACGAACCGACCTGAATCGGGTTCGTTGACACAGTCGTATTGCAGCTTACGGGACCACCAGCGAAGCAGGCGCTCCGTGTCAGGTGCAGAGCCTACCCCGAGAAACCCCAGGTTGTAGACCCCTGCACGCATGATGCCAACATCGTCAGGAAACTCATCGCGCTCGGCAGGCTGGGTGAGATGGGGTGTCAAAACAAACGATGCACCAGACTCCAGAAGCTCGAACACCTTGTCCAGCGGCGCATACAACTCTATATCCGGATCAAGGTAGACCACATGGTCATGACCGCGATCCCGCAAGGCACGGAACATGAATGGTTTGACTGCCGTGTTGAACTCCAGGATGTCGTACCGAAACGCGAACCCACGGAAGTCATCGATGTTCAGTGTCTCGGCGGCTATGACCTCGCATTTAGCTGGATAGTCCACCAGCTTTTGCTGGATCTCGTCGGCCAGGCACAAATAGACCGCTGCCTCGGGGTGATGCCTTTGTACGCTCTCCAGCAGTACCCTGGCCATGGATACATAGTTATTGGAGCAGATGGTGAAGATCGCGCGTGGTGCCGCCATGATGTGTTCTTTGGAAAAGGGCTCGTTGCAGCGGCAAAAAGCCTCAGCGCGGACCGGGTAATCAGGGCCTTCAAGACAGCAGGGCCTGGGCGAATTCGCGGGCGTTGAAGGTTTCCAGGTCTTCGAGCTTTTCTCCCACGCCGATGAAATACACCGGAATCGGGCGCTCCTGCGCGATAGCGGCCAGCACGCCGCCCTTGGCGGTACCGTCGAGCTTGGTGACCACCAGGCCGGTGAGTTGCAGCGCGTCGTCGAAGGCGCGCACCTGGGCCAGGGCGTTCTGGCCGGTGTTGCCGTCGATCACCAGCAGGACCTCGTGCGGTGCCGTGGCGTCGGCCTTGGTGACCACGCGGCGGATTTTTTTCAACTCTTCCATCAGGTGTATCTGGGTGGGCAGGCGGCCCGCCGTGTCCACCAGCACCACATCCTTGCCGCGGGCCTTGCCGGCGGTCACGGCATCAAAGCTCACAGCGGCGGGGTCGCCGCCTTCCTGGCTGACGATCTCCACGGTGTTGCGGTCGGCCCAGACGCCCAGCTGCTCGCGCGCAGCCGCGCGGAAGGTGTCCGCCGCAGCCAGCAGCACGCTGGCCCCTTCGTTGGCCAGGTGGCGCGTGAGCTTGCCGATGGAGGTGGTCTTGCCTGCACCGTTGACGCCTGCCACCATGATGACAGTGGGGGTGTGCTCACCAATCACCAGGGCCTTTTCCAGGGGGCGCAGCAGGGCGGTCAGCGCGTCGGCCAGCAGGCCCTTGACGGCGGCGGGGTCGGTGGTTTTGGATTCCTTGACGCGGCGCTTGAGGTCTTCCAGCAGGTGCTGCGTGGCCTTGACGCCGGTGTCGGCCAGGAGCAGCGCTTCTTCCAGCTCTTCGTACAGCGCATCGTCAATGCGCGTGCCGGTGAAGACCGTTGTGATGCTTGAACCCGTCTTGCGCAGGCCCGATTTAAGGCGGTCAAACCAGCCCTTGCGTTCGGCTGCGGGCGCTTGCGCGGTGGGCGCAGCCGCAGGCAGGGTTGAGGGGGCG
Source organism: Simplicispira piscis (assembly GCF_054783455.1). NCBI lineage: Bacteria > Pseudomonadati > Pseudomonadota > Betaproteobacteria > Burkholderiales > Comamonadaceae > Simplicispira > Simplicispira piscis. The sequence goes on along the minus strand of NZ_BAAGQN010000006.1, from coordinate 23,901 downwards.
GGTGCCACCGCGGTGCTGACCGGAGGCGTTGGCAGGGGATGCCGCGCTGCGAGTGCGGGCGCAGGTGCAGCGACGACAGGTGGCGGCGGCGGCGCCTGAACGGCCGGTGCCGGTGGGGCAGGGGGCTGCGCCTCTGCAGCAGGCATGGCCGGTAAGGGGGCAACGGGCTCTACAACCTGTTCCGGTCGGGGTAGGACGGGTGCGGGCGGAATCTCGGGTGCGGCGATGGGCGCCGTGGAGTCCTTGCTGCCAAACGGCTTGCGCAGCCAGCCAAAGGCGCCGCCTGGGGCGGCGCTGGCCGGGGGCGCGCTTGCTACGGGCTGGGCCGGGGGGGTGGGCGGCAGGCTCGCCGCAGGGAAGGCTGGGGCCGAAGGCTCTGCCGCAGGCACTGAGCCGGGTGACGACAAAGGCGCGGGCGTTGTCTCTACCGCGGGCGGTGCTGTGACCGCTGGCAGCACCTGCGGCTCGTGCACCTCTGGTGTTGCGGGCGCGGGAGTCTCGGCGGGCGGTGGGGCGGTTTTTTTCTTGAAAAAGCTGAACATTGGCGGGTTCGTAGAATCAGTGCATTCTATGAAACGCGCACTTCCCCTTCTGGGCCTGTTGGCCTGCCTCGCCGTTGGGACTGCCGCTGCGCAGTCTGACCGCCCTTCTCAACCCCTTGCCAAGGGCGCTTCCACGCCCCAGGCTGGAGCCATGCCGTTGCCCGTTTCGCCCTCCGGGGCGCGGCAGTTTCAGCTGTCCAATGGCATGCAGCTCATCGTGCAGCCCGACCGGCGTGCTCCCACGGCGATGCACATGGTGTGGCTGCGGGTGGGCTCGATGGACGAGGTGGACGGCACCTCGGGCGTGGCCCATGTGCTGGAACACATGATGTTCAAGGGCTCCAAGACTGTTCCCCCGGGTGATTTCTCGCGCCGTGTGGCCGCGCTGGGGGGTACCGAAAATGCCTTCACCAGCCGCGACTACACGGGCTACTACCAGCAGATTCCCGCGCACCGTCTCGAAGAAGTGATGCGCCTGGAGTCCGACCGCTTCGCCCACAACCAATGGCCCGACGCCGAGTTCCGCAAGGAGATCGAAGTGGTGAAGGAAGAGCGCCGCATGCGCACCGAAGACCAGCCACGCGCCCTGCTGTGGGAGCAATTGGGCGCGGCCGCCCTCGTGGCTTCGCCCTACCGCCGCCCCGTGGTGGGCTGGATGAGCGACCTGGACGCCATGACACCCGACGACGTGCGCCAGTTCCACCGCCAGTGGTACGTGCCTGGCAATGCCACCATCGTGGTGGCGGGCGATGTCGATGTGGCCAAGGTGCGCGCCCTGGCCGAAAAGTATTACGGCAGCATTCCCGCGCGTGCCGTTCCTGAGCGCAAGCCACGCGCTGAACCCGTGCAACGCGGCCTGCGCCGCATTGAGGTCAAGGCACCTGCCGAGCAGGCCTATGTGGCGCTGGCGTTTCGTGTGCCGCGCCTGGCCTCGCCCGATGCGCTGACGGCGGACGACCGCGACGCGCTGGCGCTGACGGTGCTTTCGGCCGTGCTCAGCGGCTACGACGGCGCCCGCCTGGAGCGTGCGCTCACCCAGGGGCCGCAGCGCGTGGCCGACAGCGCCGACAGCGGTGCCTCGGTGGTGGGGCGCGGCCCCGCGCAGTTTGTGCTGACCGGGGTGCCTGCACAGGGCAAGACGGCGCAGCAGGTGGAAGATGCCTTGCGCGCCGAAGTGGCGCGTATCGGCCGCGAGGGCGTGGACCCGGCCGAACTCGAGCGTGTGAAGACACAGTGGATGGCCAGCAAGGTGTATAGCCGTGACTCGCTGCAAAGCCAGGCCAGCGAGCTGGGCAGCTACTGGGTCCAGGGTTTTGGGCTGGATGCCGAGGACCGCATGCTGGCGCAATTGCGCACGGTGACGGCCCAACAGGTGCAATCGGTCGCGCAGCGCTATTTTGGTGACGACCAGCTCACCGTGGCCACGCTGCTGCCCCAGCCTCTGGCGGCGGGCGCACAGCGCCCCACCACTGCCCCCGGCAGCGCTGCCCACCGCCATTAAAGGGCTTACGCCCTGCAGGAATGAATATGAATGCTATTAAATACATAGCTTCCCGCGCTTTATTGATAAGCGCTGGAGTGGTTTTTTATACCCAATCTGCCTGGGCGCTTCTGCCCATACAGCACTGGCGTGAGCCCAGTGGCGCCCAGGTGTGGCTGGTGGAAAGCCCGGCTATTCCGATGGTCGATGTGCAGATTGACTTTGATGCCGGCAGCCGCCGCGACCCCGCCAACCAGGCCGGTCTGGCCAGCGCCGTGGCCACCATGGCCTCCAAGGGTGTGCGTGCCGGGCGCGGTGCTGCGGCCCTGGACGAGAACGCCCTGGGAGAAGCCTGGGCTGATCTGGGTGCGCAGTTTGAGGTGGGTGCAGGCAAGGATGCGCTGAGCTATTCGCTGCGCTCCCTGACCGAGCCGGACCTGCTCGACAAGGCCGTGCTTCTGGCCGCGCGCCAGATGGCCGAACCCGCCTGGCCGCAAGATGTGTGGGAGCGCGAGCGCGCCCGCTGGACAGCGGCTTTGCGTGAGGCCGATACGCGCCCCGGCACCGTGGCCAGCCAGGCCTTTGCTGCGGCCGTGTACGGCAACCACCCTTACGGCCAGCGCGCCACCGAGGATACTCTGGCGCGCATCCACCTGGCGGACATGCAGCAGTTCCACACCCGCCATGTGGATGCCTGCCGTGCGCGCGTGCACATCGTGGGGGCTGTCGAGCGCGCCCAGGCGCGGCTGCTGGTGGCAGCCTTGCTGGCGCGCCTGCCGGCCTCCGACCCGTGCCCGGCACTGCCCGCCGTGCCCGAAGTGGCCCCGCTGGTCGCCGCCATGGAAAAAGACATTCCCTTTGCCTCGGCACAAGCCCAGGTGCTCGTTGGCCAGCCTGGCTTCAAGCGCAGCGACCCCGATTTTCTGGCACTGCTCGTGGGCAACCACATCCTGGGCGGTGGCGGATTTGTCTCGCGCCTGACGGAAGAGGTGCGCGAAAAGCGCGGCCTGAGCTACAGCGTGTACAGCGGCTTTGCTCCGGGCCTGCATGCCGGTGCCTTCACCATCGCCCTGCAAACCCGGCCAGATCAGGCAGCGCAGGCCTTGCAGGTGGCGCGTGAGGTGCTGGATCGCTATGTCGCCGAAGGGCCGACCGAAGAGGAGTTGCGTGCCGCCAAGGACAACCTGGTGGGCGGCTTTGCCCTGCGCATCGACAGCAACAGAAAGCTCTTGTCCAACGTGGTGAACATCGCCACCAACGGTCTGCCGCTGGACTACTTGGACGGCTGGACGAAGCGTGTCGAAGCCCTTACCGTGGCCGACATTCGTGCTGCCATGGCGCGCAAGCTCCAGCCAGCGCGTATGGTCACCGTGGTACTGGGAGCGCAGCCATGAGCCGCCGCCTGACCCCCGCGCAGGCTGCTGCCGCCATGCGCCCGAAGCCCCACACCGCCCCTGCAGTGGCCGCCCGGCCCGAGAAAAAACCGGCCACCCCCCAGGGCGTGGGCGAGGTGCGCATCATCGGTGGGCAGTGGAAGCGCACGCGCCTGCCCGTAGCGCAACTGCCCGGCCTGCGGCCCACGCCCGACCGGGTGCGCGAGACACTTTTCAACTGGCTGGGCCAGGACCTGGCGGGCTGGCGCTGCCTGGATGCTTTTGCCGGCACCGGAGCCCTGGGTCTGGAGGCCGCTTCGCGCGGCGCCGCCAGCGTGCAACTGGTAGAGCAGGATGCCGGTTTGGTCGAGCGCCTGCAGCAGCTGTGCCAGCGCCTGAAGGCCAGCACCGTGCAGGTGCGCCGGGGTGATGGCCTGGCCGCTTTGCAGCAAAGCGCACCGGCCAGCCTGGACCTGGTGCTGCTCGATCCCCCCTTTGAAAGCCCGCACTACGAGGCGGCCCTGAAAGCCGCCGCCCGCGCGCTGGCGCCCCAGGGTTTTGTCTACCTGGAGACCGCCACAGCCTGGAGCGACGAGGTACTGGCACCGCTGGGCCTGGCACTGCACCGCCACCTCAAGGCAGGCGCTGTGCACGCGCATTTGCTGCGCGCCCTGGGTTGAAGATTTGCTACTTAATTAATAGCTAATAGCGCTTGATGAATAAGCGCTGTAGCTTGCTTTTACTAAAACCTTGTTGTGGATGCACACCCTGGCGCAGCGCTGCATAATGCCCACGCCTTGATGGCATTCCCGTCCTTCCGAAAGCCCCGCCATGTCCCAGAACATCATCGCCGTCTACCCCGGAACCTTTGACCCCATCACCCTGGGCCACGAGGACCTGGTGCGCCGCGCCGCGCAGATGTTTGACCGCGTGATCGTGGCGGTGGCCATGGCCCACCACAAGAAGACGCTGCTCAGCCTGGACGAGCGTATGGAAATGGCGCGCGCCGCGCTGCATGACTGCCCCCAGGTGCAGGTGGTGCCCTTCGAGGGGCTGGTGACCGAATTTGCTGCTGCGCACGGCGCCAAGGCCATGCTGCGGGGGCTGCGCTCGGGCACCGATTTTGACTACGAGTTCCAGCTGGCCGGCATGAACCGTGCGCTGGCGCCGCAGATCGAAACCGTGTTCCTCACCCCTTGCAGCCAGCACCAGTTCATCAGCAGTACGCTGGTGCGCGAGATTGCCACGCTGGGGGGCGATGTGGCGCAGTTTGTCTCGCCCGTGGTGCACGAGGGCCTGCTGCACAAGTTGGGCCGCTCGGCAGTCGCCTGAATCCAACCGGGGTTCAGGTGCGGGCTGCGGGCATGCTGCTGCCTTGCGCGATGGTGTCGTGCACAAAACGCAGTTTGCACAGCGCGCCTGCGGACAGTGCAAACGGGTAGGCGTCCTGCTGGCCCAGGCTGCGGTTCAGGCTGTTGAGCAGCAAAGTGAGCGGCACCCATTGCCGCACCATGGTGTCAAACCCTGGCGCAGGCTGGGTGAAGGGGTTGGCCACATGCTCGCGCGGCCCGGCGTTGGCGCCAGGCACGTTCAGGCCGGTGGCGTAGGCGGCGGCTGTTTCCAGCAAATCCACCATGTGCAGGTAGTGCGCCCAGGTTTCGGCCCAATCTTCCCACGGGTGGGCGGCGGCATAGGCGCTGACATGGTGGGCGCTCCAGTCGGTGCGGGCGCCTTGGGCGTAATGCGTTGATAACGCCTGCGCGTAATCCCGCCGCTCGTCGCCAAATACGGCGCGGAAGGCGTCCAGCTTGTCTGTGTCACGCACCAGCCGGTCCCAGTAAAAATGGCCCGATTCGTGGCGCAGGTGGCCTACCAGCGTGCGAAAGGGCTCGTGCAGCGCAATGCGGCGGCGGGCGCGTTCGTCGTCGTCGGCCTCGGCCACGTTCAGCGTGATGGTGCCGCCATGGTGGCCCGTCACGATGGCCGGTTCGCCCGGCAGGTCGGCCAAAAAAGCGTAGGCAGGGCCCGCGTCTGGCGGGGTGTTGTCGTCCGTAGGCTGCAGACCGAGCCGCGCCAGGGTATAGAAAAGCTGGCGCTTGGCTTCTTCGATGCGAATCCAGTGCCGCAGGTTGGCGGGGGCGGACAGATCGGGCAATTTGTGCGTCTGGCGGCAGGCAAGGCACAGCAAGTGGGGGCTGGCCGCGGGGACGCCAAAGTTGCAGGCGTCCCAGGTGGTGTGGTTGTAGCAAAGACGGTAGAGCGCGCCCGGTTGTACGGTGCCCAGCCGCCGCCACAGGCCCGCACCCGCTTCAGGTGCCGGGGCCAGTGCCGCCAGGGTCACCTGGTCAGGCAAAAAGGCCAGCGTGCTCCCGCAGTGCATGCACTGCACGCTGTCGAAGAACACCACATGACCGCACTGGCCGCAA
>NZ_BAAGQN010000006.1:17680-17981 GCF_054783455.1 Simplicispira piscis | reverse complement strand
ACCACGATGCTGTTGCGCACTTCGCGCACATGCTTGGTGTTACGTGCAATGTTTTCTGCCTGATTTTTTTCGGCCTGCGACTTGGCAAAACCCGAAAGCTGTACGGTACCTTTGAGTGTTTCCACGCTGATTGAGGTGGCGGAGACGGTCTTGTCCTCGGCCATCCGGGCCTTCACGGCAGTGGTGATGCCGGCGTCATCCACATAGGAACCTACGGTCTGCTGGTCGCGGGCCACCGAGCAACCGGCGGAAATAATGGTGGCGCCAGCAAGGGCGGCAAAGGCAAGGGCTCGTGCGAATT
>NZ_BAAGQN010000006.1:0-17595 GCF_054783455.1 Simplicispira piscis | reverse complement strand
GACAAAGGTGACCACGGCCATGATGACAAAGACGAAAAAGAGTATCTTGGCGATACCGACGGCTCCGGCAGCAATGCCACCAAAACCAAAAACGGCTGCGATAAGCGCGATAACTAAAAAAACGACGGCGTAATGCAACATGTTCAGCTCCTTATCAATACCAACGCTTGGCTGGCGGGAGACTCCAGTTCTGGATCCAATGTGTTCGCCGGGGCGTTTGATCTGGGACTGGAATGCAGAAGGTGTCAGGCAGTAATGTCTGGACACTTGTCGCTACTTTAGGTGGCACAGTGCAGGCCGGATGCCGGTGCGCGCCGACGCGCCGTGTCAGCAAGGTGGCGTCGGGCGCGTAGGCTGGCGCCTACATCACGGGGGCCGCCACGGCTGCCGGGGTGGGCAGCACCGCCGACACCACGGTGCCTCCCCCGGGGCGGGAAGAAACCGTCAACCGCCCACCGGCTGCCTCGACCCGCTGGCGCATGCCTACCAGGCCGTGTGCGGTGCGGCTGATCCCCGCAGGGTCGAAGCCTGAGCCGTTGTCGCGGATCTGCACCGCCACATGGGTGGGGTGTTTGTGCACGGTGACCAGCACCTGGCTCGCTTGGGCATATTTGCCGATGTTGGTGAGCGATTCCTGCACCATGCGGTACACGGTGAGTTGCGTGGCATCGGGCAGATCCACGGTGTCCAGACTGGACTGCACTTCGATACCCGCCTGCTGCGAAAACTCGCGCACCAGGATGTCGATGGCCGCGGTCAGCCCCAGATGGGACAGCGATGACGGGCGCAGGTCTTCGATGATGCGCCGTTTGAGCGCGATCACGCTATTGAGGGTTTCGCTCAGGTGCTTGAGGCGTTCGGCCACTTCCGGGGCCTCGGATGTGATGCGCGATTTCAGGCGCGCCACGTCCAGCTTGGCCGCCGTCAGTAGGGCGCCCAGTTCATCGTGCAGTTCGCGGGCCAGGTAGCCGCGCTCCTCCTCGCGCACCTGCTGCAAGTGGTTGGCCAGTTCATTCAAGGAGGCCGTGCGTTCGCGCACCAGGCCTTCGAGGCGCGCCCGTTCTTGCTCCAGCAGCACCTGCTCGCGCTCGTTGGCCCTTTGCAGCGCATTGCTTTGGCGCAGGTACATGTAGAAAGCCAGCAGGCCCACGGCGGTCACCAGGGCAATGCCCAGGCGCGAGAGCTGCAGTGACTGGCTGATTTCTGTCTGGCTGCTTCCCACCTTCTGGGTGCTGCGCGCGATCAGGGCGCGCGCATGGGTGCGGATGGCGTCCATGTTCTGCTTGCCCACATCGGTGGACAGGACGAACTTCCATGCATCCTCCTGGCCCTTGCGGCGCAGGCGCAGGCTCAGCTCCATTTCAGAGAGCTTGCGCGAAATCTGGCGGGACAGCTGCGAAAAGTCTTCCAAATCTTCTGCCGAACCGAGAACCAGTGTGCGCAGCTGGGTCAGGTTTTCATTCACGGTCGATACAGCGGCTTCGTAGGGCTCGAGGTAGCTTTCCTCCCCCGTCAGCAGGTAGCCGCGGTTTCCGGTCTCGGCGTCCAGCATGCTTTGCAGCAGCCGGTTGACCGAGGCATGTGTGGTCTGGCTGTGCGCGAGATGCTCCAGCGCATCGTGCGAACGCTGGAAGCCCGCCTCGTTGATGCCAATCAGGGTGAGCGCGGCCAACATGGCCATGGGAAGACTGATGGCGATCTTTTGCAGTGAGGGCCAGTGCATGAAATTCTCCAAAGGTCAATGCGAAAAATGGAAATCAGCATAATGTGGCCAGCCTGCTGCGCGCTCTGTTGCTGAATGTGCAGCCAATACAAAAACAACCATGCGTGCAGCCGCGTCTGTATGCGGAAAGTCTGTCCAATGATCAATGTCGGTATCGTGGATGACCATGCGATTGTGCGTTCGGGTCTGCGCCAGTTCCTGAGCGAGCATGTGGATTTGCGGGTGGTGGGCGAGGCGTCCAATGGCCGCGAAGCCATCGACCTGATCCGCAACGCCGAGGTGAATGTGCTGCTTATGGATTTGGCCATGCCGGGGCAAAGCGGGCTCGATGCCCTGGCCATGCTGCGCGCCAAGGCGCCCGACATGGGCATCCTGATCCTCAGCGGTTACCCGGAAACGCATTACGCCATCAGCATGATCCGCCAGGGAGCCAGCGGCTACCTCAACAAGGAGTGCGAGCCCAGCGAGATCGTGGAGGCCATCCGCACCATTGCGCTGGGCCGTCGCTACGTGACGCCCGTGGTGGCCGAACTGTTGGCGCAGCAGCTGCATCGCAAAGACGATGCGCCGGTACATGAGCAACTCTCCGAGCGCGAATTCCAGGTTTTTCTGAAGCTGGCGCGTGGAGAAACAGCGGGTGATATTGCCAAGGCGCTGTCGCTGAGCGTGAAGACGGTGAGCACCTACCGCACGCGCCTGATGGAAAAAATGGGGTTGTCGTCCAACAGTGATCTGACCTACTACGCCTTGAAGAACCGATTGATCGATTGAATTGGCACGGCCCTCTGTGCCTGCGGGGCATGGCCGCGGGGGCATCAGTGGGCACGCACGTCGGGCAGTGCCTTGCCTTGGGCGATGCAGTAGTCGATCAGATCGTCGATTTCGTTGGATTTGTCGAACACGGCATCGACGCCCAGCTGGGCGCAGCGCATGCGGATATCCGGGGTGGCATAGTTGCTGAGCACCACCAGGCGCTGGTGGGGCAGGCGGTTACGGCAGGCTGCCAACACACCCAGGCCACTGCCCTGGCGCAAAAAAAGATCAATGATGGCCATGTCCCATTGCGCAGGTTTCGAGGTCAGCCACTGCTTGCCTTCCTCCTCCGTGTCGGCCACCCCCACCGACTCAACAGCCGCCAATTCTTCCAGCGTACCAATCAGGTTCTCGCGGATGGTGGCGTTGTCTTCGACGATGTAGGTTTTGAGCTTCACTGGCGTGTCCATTCCATGGCCGAGGCAAATGTCTCGCAACCGTGGAGTTACTGTACAGGGGGAGTGACCCGGATTGTGCCAGTCGTGGTACCGGCTGGGTGTAGGCAAATTCCTACCCGTGGCTTTTCGCTGCCGTCGCGCTCTACAGTGGCCCGCACACCGGACAAGCGGGGTTGCGCGCAGCGTGCAGGGTGCTCCACTCCATGCGGCGCCCGTCCAGCATCAGCAGCCGTCCGGCAAGCGACGGCCCCGCGCCCGATATTAGCTTGAGCGCCTCGGCGGCCTGCATGGCGCCCACCACGCCGACCAGCGGCGCAAACACGCCCATGGTGGAGCAGGCCACTTCTTCAAACTGGGCCTGCGGGTCGAAGATGCAGGCATAACAGGGTGACTGGGCATCACGCGGGTCGAACACGGAGATCTGCGCATCAAAACGGATCACTGCACCCGCCACCAGCGGCTTGCCCTGGCGCACGCATGCGGCGTTGATGGCCTGGCGCGTGGCGTAGTTGTCGGAGCAGTCGAGTACCACGTTGGCATCGCGCACCAGGCGCTCCAGCAAAGCGGCATCGGCCTGCTGCGCGATGGTGGTGATCCGTACCTCGGGATTGATGGCGTGTACCGCCTGCGCGGCCGACGTTACTTTGGCCTGACCTACGCGCTCCAGCGTGTGGGCAATCTGGCGTTGCAGGTTGGTCAGGTCCACCGTGTCGTGGTCCACCAGTGTAATCCGGCCCACCCCGGCAGACCCCAGATAAAGGGCCGCAGGTGAGCCCAGTCCTCCCGCGCCGATGATGAGCGCATGGGCCGCCAGGATGCGCTCTTGCCCTTCGATGCCTACCTCGTCGAGCAGGATATGGCGGGAATAGCGCAGGAGCTGGTCATCGGTCATGGTTTCAGGTGCAGTGGGCAGAAAAAAGGGCCGGTTCGTAACCGGCCCTGTGGGGCAGAGCGGGTGGCCGCTTACTGCGTTTCTTTCTTCTCTTCCTTGCGCTCGGTCTGGGTTTTGCTCACCAGCACCGGCTTGCCGCGCAATTGGTTCAGTGCCTGGGCCAGCTGGAAGTCCTTGTCGGTTCCAAACTCGGGCAGCTTGCGCTCGGTGACCGGTTTCTTGGCTTCTTCTTCCAGGCGCTTGCGGGCATCCTCGCGGGCTTTTTCCCGGACTTCGTCCTTTTTCTCTTCGGTCTGGCCGTTGTTCAGGTGCTTTTCCAGGTCGGCTTCGCGCATGCGCAGGGCGGCAAAAACGTTGCCTTCGGCGGTTTCATCAAGCATGACATCGGGCACGATGCCGCGCGCCTGGATCGATTTGCCGCTGGGCGTGTAGTAGCGCGCCGTGGTCAGCTTGATGCCGGTGTCCGGCCCCAGGGGGCGCACGGTTTGCACGGAGCCCTTGCCAAAGGTCTGGCTGCCCATGACGGTGGCGCGCTTGTGGTCCTGCAGTGCGCCAGCCACGATCTCGCTGGCCGAGGCCGAGCCTTCGTTCACCAGCACCACCAGTGGCACGCTTTTGAGGGCGGCAGGCAGGCGTTTGAGCGGGTCGCCGCCCCGGCGGGCATAGAACTCGGGCGAGGCCTTGAAGGTGGCCTTGCTTTCGGCCAACTGGCCATTGGTGGTCACCACGGTCACATCGGGTGGCAGAAAGGCTGCGGAGATGGCTACGGCAGCGTCCAGCAGGCCGCCCGGGTCATTGCGCAGATCCAGCACCAGGCCCTTGAGCTTGGGATCTTGCTTGTAGAGTTCCTCGGCCTTGCGCACGAAGTCTTCCACCGTGCGTTCCTGGAACTGCGACAGGCGAATCCAGCCATAGCCGGGTTCGATCATCTTGGCTTTGACCGATTGCGTCTTGATTTCCTCGCGCGTGATGGTCACGGGGAAGGTGCGGCTCTCGTCCTTGCGGAAGATGGTGAGGGTGACCTTGGTGTCGGGTTCGCCGCGCATTTTCTTGACGGCATCGCCCAGCGACAGACCCTTGACAGCGGTTTCGTCGATCTTGGTGATCAGGTCGTTGGTCTTGAGTCCTGCGCGGAACGCGGGCGAGCCTTCGATGGGTGAGACTACCTTGATGAGCCCGTCTTCCTGGGTGATCTCGATGCCGACACCCACAAACTTGCCCGACGTGCCCTCGCGGAATTCGGCAAAAGACTTTTTGTCGAAATACTGCGAATGCGGATCCAGGCTGGCAACCATGCCAGAGATGGCGTCGGTGATGAGTTTCTTGTCGTCTACCGGCTCAACATAGTCGGTCTTGACCAGGCCAAAAACGGCCGAAAGCTGCTGGATCTCTTCCAGCGGTAGCGGCGCCATGGCGCCGCGCGCCACGGTTTGCAGTGATACCGTGGTCAGTGCCCCGGCCAGCACGCCGACCGACACCCAACCGACAATTTTCATTTTCTGGCCCATACACATCCTTTAGCCAACTCAATATACACCTTGGAAGGGCCTGGCCCGCGCGGGTTCCCGTGCCGGCACATTCTTTCGCACTGCTGGGCCGGTGCAGCCGCAGCAGTGCGCCATTTTCAAGCGGGCCTTTATGCCTTGCCTTGTGACGCCACGGCGGCGGCGGCCTTTGCAGCCGCTTCAGCATCACCCAGATAGTAGTGGCGGATGGGCTTGAGGTTTGCATCTAATTCGTAAACCAGTGGAATCCCGTTGGGAATGTTCAACCCGACGATGTCTTCGTCTGCAATGTTGTCCAGGTATTTCACCAGGGCGCGGATCGAATTACCGTGTGCCGACACCAAAAGGCGCTGGCCCGAGCGGATGGCCGGGGCCATGGTGTCGTTCCAGAACGGCAGCACGCGCGCCACCGTATCCTGCAGGCATTCGGTCAGCGGCACCTGGCTGGCATCGAGCCCGGCGTAGCGGCGGTCGCCACGCTCGCTGCGCGGGTCGGTGGCGTCCAGCGCAGGCGGGGGGGTGTCGTAGCTGCGGCGCCAGACCAGCACCTGCTCGTCGCCGTACTGTTTGGCGGTTTCGGCCTTGTTCAGCCCTTGCAGAGCGCCATAGTGGCGCTCGTTCAGGCGCCAGTGCTTGTGCACGGGCAGCCAGAGGCGGTCCATTTCGTCCAGCGCGTACCACAGGGTGTGGATGGCACGCTTGAGTACGCTGGTGTAGCACACGTCGAAATCGTAGCCTTCGGCCTTGAGTAGTTTGCCGGCCGACATGGCCTGCGATACACCCGTGGGAGTCAGGTCCACATCGGTCCAGCCTGTGAAGCGGTTTTCCAGGTTCCAGGTGGATTCGCCGTGGCGGATCAGAACAAGTTTATGCATGGTGTCCCTAGAAAAAGCGAGTCGAAACCCATCATTCTAAAATTGCACTGTTTGCAACCCAAGGAATAACGTGAAATTCATCGTCGAAAACTGGTATTTGATCGTTCTGGCCCTTGTTTCGGGGGCCTTGCTGGCAGTGCCGATGCTCAAAGGAGCAGCGGGTGGCTTGACGGTCGCCAACGCGGTGCAGCTGATCAACCGCGAAAAAGCCGTGCTGATCGATGTGTGCGGGGCCGATGAATACGCCGCAGGGCACGCTGGCGGTTCCAAGAGCGTCCCGCTGGGCGAGTTGGAGGCGCGGCTGCCCAGCGTTGTGAAGAACAAGGCCGTTCCCGTGGTGATGGTGTGCGCCAGCGGAGGGCGTGCCACGCGCGCTGCCGCCATGGCGCGCAAACTCGGCTACGAAAACGCCCAGGTCCTCGCCGGTGGGCTCAAGGCCTGGAAGGACGCGGGCATGCCGGTCGAAAAATCCTGAAACCCCTGCGTGCCGCACGCCTGAAAGGATAGAACATGCAAGCCGTCAAGATGTACACCACCGCCGTCTGCCCTTACTGCATTCGTGCCAAGCAACTGCTCAAGTCCAAGGGCGTGGAGCAGATCGAGGAAATCCGTATCGATACCGATCCAGTCGCACGCACCCAGATGATGGAAACCACCGGTCGGCGCACCGTGCCGCAGATCTTCATTGGCGAGACCCATGTGGGCGGGTATGACGATATGGCGGCCCTGGATGCGCGCGGCGGGCTGATGCCGCTGCTGGGCGCTGCATAATCCTGCCCCATGTGCCCGCTGCGGGAGCGTTTCCTGCGGCGGTTTTTTTGTGTGGGCTGTGCGCTGTGCGCAGCCCGGTTTGAGCTGAAAGACTTCACCACCATGGCCGATCAAGAAAATCCCGTGTTCCAGATCCAGCGCGTCTATCTCAAGGACCTGTCGCTCGAGCAACCCAATTCCCCCGGTATCCTGCTGGAGCAGGAACAGCCCAACGTGGACATCCAGCTGGGTGTGGAAGCCACGACCGTGGCCGAAGGCATTTACGAAATCTGCGTGACCGCCACCGTGCAGACCAAGATCAAGGACAAGACCGTGTTCCTGATCGAAGCCAAGCAGGCGGGTATTTTCGAGATCCGCAACATTCCTGAAGAGCAGATGAGTGCCGTGGTCGGCGTGGCTTGCCCGCAAATCGTTTACCCCTACCTGCGCGGCAACGTGGCCGATGTGGTCAACCGTGCCGGTTTCCCGCCCGTGCACCTGGCTGAAATCAACTTCCAGGCCATGTTCGAACAACAGCAGGCCCAGGCTGCTGGCGCACCGGCATCGCAACTGCCCCAGTAAAGTTTTGGGTATTTTTGGCCTCTAGCGCTTGTCTGGAAAGCGCAAGTAGCTATGAAAATAATAGTCATTGGTGCTGGTGCCTGGGGCACTGCCATGGCCATCAGCGCTGCCTCTCACCCGGACGGCCATGCTGTCACGTTGTGGGCGCGTGACGCCGCACAGGTGGCCCAGATGCAGGCCAGCCGCAGCAACGCCCGCTACCTGGAGGGCATCGCGCTGCCGCCTTCCCTGGCCGTGGCCAGCGGTGATGTGGCAGCGTTGGCCGATCGGTCTGACCTTGTCATCGTCGCCACGCCCATGGCGGGCCTGCGCGGCATGCTGGTGCAACTGCGCGCTTGCACCGCGCCCGTGGCCTGGCTGTGCAAAGGCTTTGAGGCCGACGCCGGGGATGCGGGCTACTCGGGCCTGCTGGCGCACGAAGTGCGCGCACAGGTGGCGCCTGATCTGTTGGCCGGTGTGCTCAGCGGCCCCAGTTTTGCGCAGGAAGTGGCCCGTGGCCAGCCTACCGCCCTGGTGGCCGCCAGCGAGCACGCCACTGTGCGCGATGCCCTGGTGTCGGCCTTTCACAGCCCCAGTCTGCGTGTGTACGCCAATGACGACATCGTGGGGGTGGAAGTGGGGGGCGCCGTGAAGAACGTGCTGGCCATCGCCACTGGCTTGTGCGATGGCCTGCAGTTGGGCCTCAATGCCCGCGCCGCCCTCATCACACGCGGCCTGGCCGAAATGACCCGCCTGGGCCTGGTGCTGGGCGCACGCCTGGATACCTTCATGGGCCTGTCAGGCCTGGGTGACCTGGTGCTGACCGCCACCGGCGACCTTTCGCGCAACCGCCGGGTGGGCTTGTTGCTGGCGCAGGGCAACAGCTTGCAACAGGCGGTTGCCTCGTTGGGCCATGTGGCCGAGGGTGTGTACTGTGCCCGCACGGTGGTCCAGCGTGCCCGTGATTTAGGCGTGGAGATGCCGATCAGCGAGGCCGTGGTGGCCCTGCTCGATGGAAAACTGCGCCCTGAGGAGGCTGTGGCAGCCCTGATGGAGCGTGAGCCCAAGGGCGAGGGCGAGATCGAGGCCCGCTGAGCGCTTGGCGGCGGGTGTGTCTGGTGCCAAGTGCCCAAGCGCCGCAACGCCAAGGGCACGGAACATGGCATTAATGGCGGGTCCTTTCATGCTTTTCCTGTCAGATCCGCAGCGTTGGCGCTACCTCGCGCCATTCTCCTGGCGCCAGGCCGTCCAGACTCCAGGGGCCGATGCGTACGCGCACCAGTCGCAGCGTGGGCAGGCCCACAGCGGCGGTCATGCGGCGCACCTGGCGGTTACGGCCTTCGCGGATGGTGAGCTCCAGCCAGGCCGTGGGGATGCTCTGGCGAAAGCGCACGGGCGGGTGGCGTTCCCATAGCGTGGGCGACTCCAGGGGCCGGGCCTGGGCGGGTAAAGTGGGGCCATCCTTGAGCGTCACGCCTTCGCGCAGGCAGCGCAGTTGCTCTTCGGTAGGGCAGCCCTCCACCTGCACCCAGTAGGTTTTGGCCAGTTTGTGGCGTGGGTCGGCAATGCGGGCCTGCAGGGGGCCGTCATTCGTCAGCAGCAGCAGGCCTTCGCTGTCGCGGTCCAGGCGGCCGGCCGGGTACACGCCGGGTACGTCCACAAAGTCCTTGAGTGTGGCGCGGCCCTCGGCATCGGGGCTGAACTGGGTCAGTACGTCGAAGGGCTTGTTCAGCAGCAGCAGGCGCGGCACGGGGGGCGGGGTTTTGGCCGCGCGCCGTGTGCTCACAGGGCGCCGGGTGGCGGCAGGCAGTGGGAGGCGCGCCATGGGGCGTCCGGGGCCGGTTCAGCCGCCCAGCAGGGCGAGGTAGGCAGTGCGCGTGGCGGGCGTGACGCTGGCCAGCACCTGCGCATGGGGGGTTTTGTGGCGGGCCATGAGGCGGGCCGAGGCAATGGCCCGGGATTTACAGAACCAGTGGCAGGTGTGCTGCATGAGGAAAAGCTCGGCCGACAGCGTGTAAGCCTTGTCGCGCAGCGAAAGACCGGCTTCGTTGCGCACGGCGCGCTCGATGCCCTGCGCGTGGATGGCCAGCGCCTGGCGCATGTCGATGCTGGCACTGGGCAACCACCGGTCGGCATAGGGCAATGCCAGGGGCAGGGTGCTGATGCGGGTTTGGAGCGGTTCCACACGGGTGAAATCGGCGGTAAAGCGGGTGAATTGCTCGCTGAGCTGCAGTTCTGTGGTGCGCAGCAGGCTCCATACCTGGTCGCGCCGTTCTGTGTCGCTCTCGCCCAGGGCGCGCAGATAGCCTTCGGTGAGGTTTTCCATGAGCTTCTCGATCTGGTAGTTGCCCAGATAGCTGGCCAGCAGCGCGACGCGCTCGCGCTGCTGTTTTGCATTCAGCACGAAGACGCCAGTGGCGATGAGGGTGGCCAGAAAGAGAACGTCCATGGTGGCGGCGACCAGGGGTCAGATTTCGAAGTTGTCGATCAGCCGGGTGCGCCCCAGGCGGGCGGCGCCCAGCACGACCAGCGCATCACCGGGCCCGGGTGTCTGCAGGTCGGTGCGGCGGCGCACGGTCAGGTAGTCGGGCTGCCAGCCGCGTACGGTCAGGGCCTGCAGGGCGCGCTGCTCCAGCGTGGCGACCTGCGTCGGCAGGGCATGGGCGGCGGCAACGGCTTCGCGGCCCAGGGCGCGCAGGGCCAGTGAAAGCTGCACCGCCTCGGTGCGCTCGGCTTCGCTCAGGTAGCCGTTGCGCGAACTCAAGGCCAGGCCGTCTGCCGCGCGTTGCGTGGGGCTGGTCACGATGTCGACAGGCAGGGCAAACTGCTGCGCCATGCGGCGCAGCACCATGAGCTGTTGGTAGTCTTTTTGGCCAAAAACGGCGCTGCCACTGGCCTTGCCCGCAAAAACGGCGCAGAGCAGCTTCATCACCACGGTGCACACACCGGTAAAGAAACCGGGACGGAAATGCCCTTCCAGAATGTCTGCCAGCAACGGGTCGGGCTGCACTTTGAAGGTTTGGGGTTCGGGGTACAGGTCGTTCTCGCGCGGGGCAAACAGCACATCACAGCCTGCGGCCTGCAGCTTGGCGCAGTCGGCCTCCCAGGTGCGGGGGTAGCTGTCAAAGTCTTCGTGTGGCAAAAACTGCAGCCGGTTGACGAAGATACTGACCACCGTGGTGTCGCCCAACGGCCGGGCCTGGTGCACCAGGGCCAGGTGCCCGTCGTGCAGGTTGCCCATGGTGGGCACAAAGGCGGGCTTGCTGCAGGCTGTCAGGGCGGCGCGCAGGTCGGGAATGGAGTGGACGATGTGCATGTGAGATGTGCGGAGAAAGCAGGGTTTTACCAAGCGTGCACGGCATTGTCGGGGAAACGCCCCTGTTTGACAGCCTGCACGTAGGCCTCGATGGCGCCACGCACGCTGCCCGCGTCCTGCATGAAGTTGTGCACAAAGCGCGCCATCTTGCCCAGGTTCATGCCCAGCATGTCGTGCAGCACCAGCACCTGGCCTGCTGTGCCGCTGCCAGCGCCAATGCCGATGGTGTGGCACTGGGTCAGTTCCTGGGTCACTTCGGCAGAGAGTTGCGCCGGCACCATCTCCAGGACCAGCATGGAGGCGCCGGCGTCCTGCAGTTCGCGGGCCTGGCGGCGCATGGCCTGGGCGGCCTGGTCTGTCTTGCCCTGTACGCGGTAGCCACCGAGCGCGTGCACGGTTTGCGGTGTCAGGCCAAGGTGGGCGCACACGGGCACGCCGCGCTCCACCAAAAATTGCACGGTGGGCGCGGTCCAGCCGCCGCCTTCGAGCTTGACCATGTGGGCGCCCGCGCGCATCAAGGCGCAGGCGCTGCGCAGGGCTTGCTCGCGGCTTTCGGCGTAGCTGCCATAGGGCAGGTCGGCAATCAGCCAGGCCGTTCCCTGCACGCGGTGCAGGCCGCGCGCCACGCTTTCTGTGTGGTAAACCATGGTCTCCAGCGTCACGCCCACGGTGCTGGGCAGCCCCTGGCAGACCATGCCCAGCGAATCGCCCACCAGCAGGCATTCGACACCGGCAGCATCGGCCACGGCGGCAAAGGTGGCGTCGTAGGCGGTGAGCATGGTGATTTTTTCGCCCGCCTCGCGCATTTGCTGCAGGCGCGGCAGGCTGACCGGGCGGCGCTGGGGCAGGGGCGATGCGGGTGGCAAGGTGCCGTAGGGCGTGCCCGCGTTGGCGGAGGAGGGCGTGGTGGTGTCAGTCATGGTGCCGTCTTCTCAAAGTCCATGGGAGCGGGGAGTCTAGTCGAAGCCGCTATGCTTGCACCCCATGACCTTTTTTGCTGACCCCACCGACCCCTCGATGCTCTCCCTGGTGCTGCTGGATGTCGCCCGCGCCCTGCAGGAAGACCTGGGCAGCGGCGACCTGACCGCTGGCCTGATTGACCCCACGCGCCGCGCCCGCGCCCGCGTGCTGGCACGCGAGAGCGCTGTCATCTGCGGCGGCCCCTGGGCCACGGCGGCGGTGCGCGCGCTGGACCCCGGTGCCCGCATCACCTGGCATGTGCAGGAGGGCCAGCGCTGCGCGGCGGACCAGGTGGTGCTGGAGGTGGAGGGCAGCGCCCGCGCCCTGCTCAGCGCCGAACGCACCGCGCTCAACTTTTTGCAGATGCTCTCGGCCGTGGCCACCAAGACCCGCACCTATGTGGATGCGGTCGCTGGCACCAAGGCCCATATCGTGGACACGCGCAAAACCCTGCCCGGCCTGCGCATGGCGCAAAAATACGCCGTGCGCATGGGCGGCGGTACCAACCACCGCATTGGCCTGTTTGACGCCGTGCTCATCAAGGAAAACCACATCGCCGCCGCCGGGGGGGTGACGGCTGTGCTGCGCGCCACCGAGAAGGTGGCCGCCCAGGCCCAGTTCATCGAGATCGAGGTGGAAACCCTGGCGCAGCTGGCCGAGGCCCTGGAGGCTGGCGCCAAGATGGTGCTGCTCGACAACATGGACGTGGCCACGCTGCACGAGGCGGTGCGCCTCAATGCGGGCCGCGCCATCCTCGAAATCTCGGGTGGTGTCACGCTCGATGGCCTGCGCGCTCTTGCAGAAACCGGCGTGGACCGCATCTCCATCGGGGCGCTGACCAAGGACGTAAAGGCCACGGACTTTTCCATGCGCCTGCAGGAGTTGCCATGAACACCACCATCATCCTCAAGGAAGTCGATTACGAGCAGCCCGAAGGCGGCGGGGTGTGCGCCACCAAGCACGCCTGGGCGCGCGTGCCCGCCGAGCTGACGCAGGACGAGCGCGCCGCCACCAAGGACAGGATCCGCCGCCTGCTCAAGGAAAAGAACGCGGTCATGGTGTCGCACTACTACGTGCACCCCGACCTGCAGGACCTGGCCGAGGAAACCGGCGGTATCGTCAGCGACTCGCTGGAGATGGCCCGCTTTGGCCGCGACCATGCGGCCACGAGCCTGGTGGTGTCGGGCGTGCGCTTCATGGGCGAGACAGCCAAGATCCTCTCGCCCGAAAAAACCATTCTCATGCCCGACCTGGACGCCACCTGCTCGCTCGACCTGGGCTGCCCCATCGAGGAGTTCAGCGCGTTTTGCGATCAGCACCCGGACCGCACCGTGGTGGTGTACGCCAACACCAGCGCGGCGGTGAAGGCGCGGGCCGACTGGCTGGTCACATCCAGCTGCGCGCTCGACATTGTGCGCGCCCTGAAAGACGCCGGGCAAAAAATCCTCTGGGCGCCCGACCGCCACCTGGGCGACTACATCCGCCGCGAAACCGGCGCCGACATGGTGATGTGGAACGGCGCCTGCATCGTGCACGACGAATTCAAGGCCTTTGAGCTTGAAGCGCTCAAAAAGGAGCACCCCGGCGCCAAGGTGCTGGTGCACCCCGAATCGCCCGCGGATGTGATTGCCCTGGCCGACGCCGTGGGTTCCACCTCGGCCATTCTCAAGGCCGCGCAGACGATGGACGCCAAGGAATTCATCGTCGCCACCGACGGCGGCATGATGCACAAGCTGCGCACGCTCAACCCCGGCAAGCGGTTCTACGAGGCCCCCACCGCCGGCAACAGCGCCACCTGCAAAAGCTGCGCCCACTGTCCGTGGATGGCGATGAACGGCCTGGCCGGCGTGGCCCAGGTGCTGGAGACGGGCAGCAACGCCATCCACGTAGACCCCGCCATCATCCCGCGCGCGCGCCTGCCCATTGACCGCATGCTGGCCTTTACCGCCGCGCTGAAGAAGGGGCAGCCTGTGGCAGGGCTGGTGCCGAATATGGGTGCGGCGTAGAGGATGCTATCGTATTTGTAGCTGTCAGCGCTTACTACATAAGCGTTAGAGGCCATTTTTATAAAAATGATATCTGCCGTGGCCTCTCCACGCCTTTCGCCGCAGTGGCTGCCCCTGCTGTCCGATGACGCGCTGCTGCGCCTGAGCGGCCCAGCGGTGTTTGCGCGGGGTCAGACCTACGCCAGCAGCGGCGCCATCGAGTCGCTGCAGACCCCCGCGCTGGAGCCGGGCGAACAGGCGGCTGTGCAGGCCTTGGTGCAAGGTACGCAGGCCTACCAGGTGCGGGTCTGCATTGACGCTGACGACGAACTCGATGGCGAGTGCGACTGCCCGCACGCGCAGGACGGCAACTTTTGCAAGCACCTGGTAGCGGTATGCCAGGCCTGGCGCGGCGAACTGGGTGGTGCAGCTCCCGTGCACGACCCCCAGGCGGTCAAAAAAGTGGCTGCGGCAGCCAAGCGCGCACGCACCCAGGCCAGCAACCTGCAAGCCTTGCGCCAGTTCGTGCAGAGCCAAAGCGCCGACGCCCTGGCCGAGCGGCTGTGGGACTGGGCCGAGAACGACCGCGACCTCATGGCCGAGCTCAAGGCCTGGTCTGCCGAGCACAGCGCCGCAGGCGACCCCAAGGCGCTGCGCAGTGCCATTGCCGCGCTGCTGCGCGATCGCAGCGGTTTCCTTGACTGGCGCGAATCCGGTGCCTACGCGCACCGCGCCGCCAAGGTACTGCCTATGCTGCAGCCCTGGCGGGAGCGCGACCCCGCGCGGCTACGCGAGTTGTGCGAGCACGCGCTGCGCTGTATCTACAAGGTGGCGGAACACGCCGATGACTCGGGCGGCGAAATCGGCGGGCTGGTGCAGGATGTGATGGACCTACTGACCGAAGCCCTGCGCGCATCCCCGCCACCAGCCTCCTGGGTGGAGCGCTGGTTTGCGCTGATGCAGGCCGACCCCTGGGGCCTGTGGGACGAAAAATCCATCCTTGCTGCCGCGGGTCCGGCCGTATTGGCGCGCTATGCCGCGCAGGCCCGAGCCGATTGGCAAGACTGGCAACGCCGCCATCCTGCGAACGCCACACCGGGCCTGCCAGCGCGCGCCGTTCGGGGATATGACCACCAGCGCAGCCAGTTGCGCCGCCGCTACCTGGACAGCCTGGCCTTGCAGGGCGACCCGCTGGCCCTGCGCGACGCCATGGCCGACAGCGCGCAGGAAGCGTATGAGTTCTGCGCCCTGGTGGCCTTGTGCGAGGAGCAGGGTTGGTTTCGTGAAGCCCTGCAATGGGCGGAGGCCGGGGTTCGGCAGCACCCTGGGGACGGGCGCTGCGAAGACGACCTGCTGCGCTGCTACGAGCGCGACGGCTGGGACGAAGAGGCACTGGCCCTGTGGCGCCGCCGCCTGCAAGCCCGCCCAGATGTATCCACCTACCGTGCTGTGCTGACGGCTGCAGAGCGCGCCGGGTATGACCGTGCGCGCTACCGGGCCGAACTGTTCGCCTGGGCCGAGCAGCGCGAACAGGCAGAACTGGACGCTGCGCGCAAGCGCACCCGAGTGCATGCAGGTGATCCCGCATTGCGCAGCATCGACGTGCGCGTGTCCTGGCACCTGGCGGACGCCGAGCCGCAGCAGGCCCTGGCGCTGGTGCGCCAACCCGGCAACGGCTGCCGTCTCGACACGCTCGAAGCGCTGGCCCGGCAGTTGCCCGCTGAGAACGGTGCGGATGCCGTGCAACTGCTGCAGCGCGTGTTCGACGTTGCGATGGCTGGTGCCTCGTCGCCCTATGCCACGCCGCTGGCGCTGGTGCGTGACATCCTCGCGCGCATGCCCCTGGCACAGCAGGCGCCGTGGCTGGCCGACCTGCGCGTTCGGTACAAACCCAAACGCAATTTCATTGCCGGCCTGCCGTGAAGCGCGTTTCCCCGCCAGAGGCCGAGACGGCCCGCATCGACTTCGCCCAGCCGCTGGATGCCGCCGCCCCGCGCCTGCGCTGCGCCTTTGGCGCGCCGCGCCAGGTGCTGGTGGCGCAGCAGGTGGACGCGGTGCGCGCCGTGCTCGATGCCGTGCATGCCGCCGCGCAGCGCGGCCACTGGTGCGTGGGCTATGTGCGCTATGAGGCGGCGCCTGCGTTCGATGCCGCGCTGCAAACCCACGCCGCCGACGGCCCGCTGGCCTGGTTTGCCGTGCACGATGCCCCCCAGCCCTGGCCTGCCGAGGCGGCGCAGGAAGCGGCGCGTGTGGAGTGGCATAGTGGCCTGGAGCGCGGCGCTTTCGATACTGCGCTGGGCCGCATCCAGCAGGCCATTGGTGTGGGCGAGCTGTACCAGGTCAACTACACCGCACCCCTCACAGGTGCGCTGCAGGGC
Source organism: Simplicispira piscis (assembly GCF_054783455.1). Taxonomy (NCBI): domain Bacteria; kingdom Pseudomonadati; phylum Pseudomonadota; class Betaproteobacteria; order Burkholderiales; family Comamonadaceae; genus Simplicispira; species Simplicispira piscis. The sequence goes on along the minus strand of NZ_BAAGQN010000006.1, from coordinate 1,439 downwards.
AGTGCGGCGGCGCTGTTTGCCGCGCTGCAGCGCGCCCAGCCCGGCGGCTATGCGGCGCACATCGATGCGGGGGGCGAGCAGGTGCTCTCCGTTTCGCCCGAACTGTTTTTTGACTGGCAGGACGCGCCTGGCGGCGGCGATATTCTGGCCCGCCCCATGAAGGGCACAGCCGCGCGCGGCGCCACGCCCGAGGAAGATGCCGCCCAGGCCGCCCACCTGCGCACAGCCCCCAAAGAGCGTGCCGAGAACGTGATGATCGTGGATCTGCTGCGCAACGACCTCTCGCGCATTGCCCTGCCGCACAGCGTGCAGGTGCCCGCGCTGTTTGCCACGCAGGCGCTGCCCACGGTGTGGCAAATGACGTCCGACGTGCGGGCACGCACGCGGCCTGGCACCACGCTGACCGATGTGTTTGCGGCGCTGTTCCCCTGCGGCTCCGTCACCGGCGCGCCCAAGGTGCGCGCCATGCAGATGATCCACGCGCTCGAGCCCGCGCCGCGCGGCGTGTACTGCGGGGCGGTAGGGGTGGTGCGGCCAGGGGAGCAGGGCGGTATCCGGGCGACCTTCAATGTCCCCATCCGCACTGTGGTGCTGCAAGGCGACCTGGCGCGCTGCGGCATCGGCAGCGGCATCACGGCGGATGCCGTGGCGGATGCTGAATGGAACGAGTGGCGCCACAAACGCGCCTTTGTGGAGCGGGCCAGCATGCCGTTCGATCTGCTGGAAACCCTGGCGCTGGAAGAGGGCCGGTTGCGCCACGTTGCCGACCATCTGGCCCGCCTGCAGCAGGCCGCCGCGCATTTCAGCATCCCCTGGAACGCTGGTGCCGTGCACCAGTGCCTGCAGGCGCTGGCTGACGGGCATCCGCAAGGCCTGTGGCGCGTGCGCCTGCTGCTGGGTGCTGCAGGGCAGCCCCGTGCCGAGGCGTTTGCACTGCAACCCACACCACAGCCCGTGCGCCTGCAACTGGCCCGCAGTCCTTTGACGGAGGCGCACAGCGAATTTGTCCGGTTCAAGACCACACGCCGCGCGCACTACGCGGCGTTTGCCCCCACCGAGACGGGGGTGTTTGATACCGTTTTGTGGAACGAGGCGGGCGAGATCACCGAGGGCAGCTTCGGCAACATTGCCATGCTGCTGGACGGCCGCTGGGTCACACCACCGCTTTCGTGCGGCCTGCTGCCAGGCGTAGGCCGCGCCGTGGCGCTGCGCGAGGGGCGCGTGCAGGAGGCCGTGGTGCGCCTGGAGGATGTACCCCGTGTCGAGGCCTGGGCCTTTGTGAACAGTCTGCGTGGCTGGCTGGCGGCTACGGTCGGATAAGTCGCGAAAATAGCCTCAAGCGCTAGATAGGCAAGCGCTCGTAGCTATTGTTTTTGCTTGATTAGCAAGAAGTCTCAGGCTGTCTAAGTTGCGAGATAGCGATAGGTGGTGTGAGGGTG
>NZ_BAAGQN010000005.1:0-38032 GCF_054783455.1 Simplicispira piscis | reverse complement strand
GCCAGTCAGACTGCCATGATGGTGGCCTGACTTAAACCAACTGGCCTCCACGAAAGCCGGGGCGATTCACTGCCAAGAATGCAGCGACTGGCAAGTAGCACAGCTACTTCCCCTCATGCTTACTAAGCGACCAGGATCATGGGTACTGCGTTCCGAAGATGACGACGCCTTTCTCCGCTCAACCGACATTGGTTTACACAACCTGAGCGTCATTTCAAAGTCGATTTCGATCTTCGACCCGCCCCACGTAGCAGTCCCAATCCGTCCGAGTACCCGGCGCCCGCCCGCGCTTCTTGGGCGCTGCAACCATGACCGGCGCAACGCACGTCCTGCACCACATGCCCCGGATTTTTCTGGCGTGCAGTGGCTGGATCTGCCGCCCTTAGCGCCCAGAGGGCATTTGGCCACTTCACATAATTAATGCGCTTAACAAACAAATTACGCAAACAAACTGAGGTTAATTTGCCTTAAAGGCATAAATAATTGTGCAATCTGGCCAATGTTTTGCGTTCTGCGTTTGATCCAGATCAGTGCCGCACCCCCCTTGCCGCCACGATCATCCGGGCTTTGCAGACCCCCCGGAGACACCCCATGACCCTCGGCCTTGCGCTGCTGCGCGCCCTCAAGAACCACGGCGCGCAGGAAATTTTCGGCATTCCTGGCGACTTCATCCTGCCGCTGTTCAAGCAGATCGAAGAAAGCCGCATCCTGCCGCTGCACACCCTGAGCCACGAGCCCGCGCTGGGCTTTGCCGCCGACGCGGCGGTGCGCATGCACTGCGGCCTGGGCGTGATGGCCGTGACCTATGGCGCCGGTGCGCTCAACGTGGTGAACGCCGTGGCCAGTGCCTATGCCGAATGCTCGCCGCTGGTCATCCTGGCCGGTTGCCCCGGCGAGGTCGAGGCGCATTCGGGTCTGGTGCTGCACCACCAGGTGCGCAGCATCGATTCGCAACTGCGCATCTTCAGCGAGATCACCTGCGACCAGGTGCGCCTGTCCAACGCCGACACCGCCCCTGAAGACATTGCCCGCGTGCTGCGCAACTGCCGCGAATACTCGCAGCCCGTGCTGATCGAAATCCCGCGCGACATGACGCTGCAGCCCATGCGCGAAGTGCCCGTGCTGCCGCCGCGCAGCTTCAACGCCGAGGCGGTGGCCGAGGCGGCCGACGAATGGCTGGCGCGCATCCACGCTGCCAAAAACCCGGTGATGGTGGTCGATGTGGAAGTGCGCCGCTTTGGCGTCGAAGCCCGCGTGGCCGAGCTGGCGCGCCGCCTGCAGCTGCCCGTGCTCACCACCTTCATGGGCCGGGGCCTGCTGGCCGAAGATGGCGTGGACTTGCACGGCACCTACCTGGGCGTGGCGGGCGCGCCCGAAACCACGGCGCTGCTGGATGACTCCGACCTGCCGGTGATGCTGGGCGCCATCCTGTCGGACAGCAACTTTGGCGTGAGCGCGCAGCGCATGGACTTCCGCCGTGCGCTGATTGCCGCACACCGCGAGGTGCGCGTGGGCCACCACGTGTACCACGACATTCCGCTGGCCGCGCTGGTCGAGGCGCTGCTCGAACGCATTCCGCCCGCCAGCGGCGCGCGGCGCACCCTGCCGCCCCAGCCCGAATACCCGCGCGGCCTGGTGGCCGACGACGCGCCGCTGTGCGCGGGCGATCTGAGCCGGGCGCTGAACGACCGCATCCTTGCCCACGGGCCGATGAACATCGTCTCCGACATGGGCGATTGCCTGTTTGCCGCCATGGAGCTGCTGCCCACGCCCCTGGTGGCCCCTGGCTACTACGCCACCATGGGCTTTGGCGTGCCCGCCGGCATCGGCGCACAGGTGGCCACGGGCGAGCGCAGCCTGATTCTGGTGGGCGACGGCGCCTTCCAGATGACGGGCTGGGAGCTGGGCAACTGCCCGCGCCTGGGCCTGGACCCGATCGTCATCCTGCTCAACAACCAGAGCTGGGAAATGATCCGCGCCTTCCAGAACGAATCTCAGTGCGCGGCGCTGGGCGACTGGCGCTTCGCCGACATGGCCAACGTGCTGGGCGGGCGCGGCCACCGCGTCACCACCCGCAAGGAGTTCAAGGCCGCGCTGGACGCCGCCTTCGCCGAGCGCGGGCGCTTCCAGCTCATCGAGTTCATGGTGCCGCCGGGCGACAGCACGCCCACGCTGCAGCGGTTCTCGGAAGGCATCCGCGCGCTGCGGGCGCGGGCGGCTACCGCCTGATTTTTTTCCACCCCGCGCGGGTGGGCGTACTCCGGGGAACCCTTGCGCAGAACAGGGGCCCGGAGCGGCGCGCCCGCGCTTTCCTTGCCAGCCACCACCACAGGAGACAACCATGCCCGACTTCACCCTCACCATCGGCGGCCAGAACGTCGCGGGCGCCGCCCGCCCCATTCCGGTCATCGATCCTTCCACCGGCCAGCCTTTCACGCACAGCCCCGCCGCCACCGTGGCCCAGCTCGACCAGGCGGTCGACGCCGCCGCCCAGGCCTTTGCCACCTGGCAGCACAGCAGCCATACCGAGCGCAGCGCCGCACTGGAGCGCGTGGCCGTGGCCATCGAGCAGCACGCCGCAGAACTGGCCGAACTGGTGGTGCGTGAGCAGGGCAAGCCTCTCGCGCTGGCGCAAATGGAAGTGGGCGGCGCCGTCGCCTGGACGCGCGCCGCCGCTTCGCTGGAGATCCCGGTCGAGGTGATAGAGCAGCGCGAGGGCAAGCGCATCGAGCTGCACCGCAAGCCGCTGGGCGTGGTCGGCTCCATCACTCCGTGGAACTGGCCGCTGATGATCGCCGTGTGGCACATCATGCCGGCGCTGCGCGCGGGCAATGCGGTGGTCATCAAGCCCTCGCCATTCACGCCGCTGTCCACGCTGCGCCTGGTGCAGATCATGGCCGCCGTGCTGCCCGCCGGCCTGGTCAACAGCGTGGTGGGCGAGGCCGAGGTCGGCCAGGCCATGGCCGAGCACCCGCGCATCGCCAAGCTGGTGTTCACCGGCTCCACGCGCACGGGGCAGGACATCATGCGGCGCGCGGCGGGCAACCTCAAGCGCCTGACGCTGGAGCTGGGCGGCAACGACGCCGCCATCGTGCTGCCGGGCACCGACACCGCCGCGATCGCCGAGGGCCTGTTCGCCACCGCCTTCCTCAACATGGGGCAGACCTGCGCCGCGCTCAAGCGCCTGTACGTGCACGAGAGCCAGGTCGATGCCGTGTGCGTTCAGCTCGCCGCCATCGCCGCGCGCCAGGTGCTGGGCGGCGGCCTGGAGCCGGGCGTCACCTTCGGCCCGGTGCAGAACGCGCCGCAGCTCGCGCGTGTGGAGGCATTGGTAGAAGACGCCCGCGCCCAGGGTACGCGCATCGTCTGCGGCGGCCAGCGGCTGGACCGGCCGGGCTACTTCTACGCGCCCACCATCGTTGCGGGCCTCTCCAACGGCACGCGCCTGGTGGACGAAGAACAGTTCGGCCCCGTGCTGCCCGTCATCGCCTACCGCACGGTCGATGAAGCCGTGGTGCTGGCCAACGCCAGCAGCATGGGCCTGGGCGGTTCGGTGTGGGGTGAGGTGCAGGCCGCCACGGCCCTGGCGCCGCGCCTGGAATGCGGCACGGTCTGGGTCAACGGCCACGCCGAAGTGCTGCCGCACTGCCCGTTCGGCGGCAGCAAGATGTCGGGCGTGGGCGTGGAGTTCGGCCTCGACGGCCTGCTCGAATACACCCAGCCGCAGCTGCTCAACATCAACGGCTGAACGCCATGGACGGCTACCTCGCCCTGGTGCGCGCCCAGCCCCTGGCCATGGCCATGCTGCAGTTCGCCGTGCTTGGCACGCTGGGCGACCTGCTCGGCGCCTGGCTGGCGGCGCGCCGCGTGCACTGGCCGCTGGGCGGCGGCCTGTGGTGGCGCAAGATGGCCAAGTGGGCGCTGCTGGCTGTACCGATCAAGGTGGCCTTCGTGGGCTACGCGGGCTTCGTGCAGGCGCTCGCTGCCCACGGCTGGCTGCCGCAGGGCGAGCCGCTGCTGCTGGCGCTGGCCACCTCGGTGGCCATCAACCTGCAGTTCGGCCCGCTCTTGGTGCTGGGCCACCGCTGGCTCAACAACCGCATCAGCGGCACCCGCGGCTGGCAGCACATCGACCGCAGCCTGTGGAGCCTGGCCTGGTTCTGGGTGCCCGCGCACGCCGTCACCTTCGCGCTTCCGCCGGACTGGCGCATCGGCCTGGCGGCGCTGTGGTCGGTGGTGCTGGGGCTGATTCTGGGCATGTACAGCCCGGTGTGCCAGCGCCCGGTGTCTGTTGCCTGAGCACGATTATTCGATAAAAATATCTATTCATGCGTGGCGCTTGCAAGAATGAAAACAGCGCATAAATATCTATTCATATAATGCTGCATGGCAGCACCTACCCCCCACACTGAAGGCATCCTGCAGGCCCTGCGCCGCCACGGCGGCGTGGCCACCAGTGCGCAACTGGTGAGCGCGCTGGGCGTGAGCCAGCCCACGGTGTCGCGCGCGCTGGCGCCGCTGGTGCGCGCGGGCCGGGTGCGCAAGGTGGGCGCGGCGCGCTCGCAGCGCTACCTGCTGCCGCGTGCGGTGGCAGGGGTGGGCGATGACATCCCCCTCCTGCGCGTCAACACCGCAGGCGTGCCCGCGCCCTTTGGCCGCATGGCGCCCCTGGTGGGCGGCGCCTTCTGGGTGGACGAAGTGGACGGCGTGAGCGAGCGCCACGACGGCCTGCCCTGGTTCCTGTCCGACATGCGACCCCAGGGCTTCATGGGGCGCAACTTTGCGCAACTGCACCCGGACCTGCAACTGCCCCAGGACCCGCGCCACTGGTCCGACGACGACATGCTGCGCGCCCTGGCGCTGCGCGGAGAGGACCTGCCGGGCAATCTCATCGTGGGCGACGCTTCGCTGGCGCGCTTTCACACCCTGGGCCAGCGCCTGGCGCGGGCCGCCTCGCCCGACGACTACCCGGTGCTGGCGCGCAGCGCACTACAGGGGCAGTTGCCGGGTTCGTCCGCCGGTGGCGAGCAGCCCAAGTTCTGCTGCGTGACGCAGGGGCGCAGCGTGATCGTGAAGTTTTCGAGTGCTGGGGATAGCCCGGCCGACCAACGCACCCGCGATCTGCTGCACAGCGAGCACCTGGCCCTGCAGGTGCTCGCACAGGCGGGTCTGCCCGCCGCGCCCACGCAGGTGTTCGAGCGCGCAGGCCGGGTGTTCCTGGAGTCCGAGCGCTTTGACCGCCGGGCACCCTGGCAGGACGACGCGCAAAGCCCGCCGCCGGGGCGCATCGGCATGGTCTCGCTGCTGGTGTACGACGCGCAGTACGTGGGCGAAATGGACCACTGGGCCGCCACCGCCCAGCGCATGCAGGCGCGCGGCCTGCTCACCCCCGAAGACGCCCGCACGCTGCGCCTGCTGGACGCCTACGGCGCCCTCATCGGCAACACCGACCGGCACTACGGCAACATCTCGCTGGTGCTGGTGGAGGACGACTGGCGCCTCTCGCCCACCTACGACATGCTGCCCATGCTCTACATGCCCATCGCGGGCGAACTGGTTCCGCAGGAACTCAGACCCGAGCATATGGTGCCCACGGCCGCCACGCTCGATGTGTGGCGCGAGGCGTGGACGCTGGCGCAGGACTTTTGGCGCGAAGTGGCCTCGGAGGAGCGAATATCAGGCGGGTTCAGAGGCATTGCGCGTGCAAACGCTGGTGCATTGACGCGCTCGACCCAGGGATAGCGCAGGGTCACCAGCGTACTTTGGCAGGCGCTGCAATAGCAGTCGAGAAAAGGGCCAGGTGCGGATGCATGGGTGCCTGTATGCAATCGCCGGCAAGGGCTGTGCCCACGCCAACCTCTGCGCCAAGACCCATCCTCTCCCGTCATGACCTCTCTGCACGGTCACTTCGCCGATGCCGACGAACCAATATCGTGCTGCAACCCGGCAATGAAGATCCGCACCATGCGCTCAACGTGTTCGACGACCGGCAGCCGGTGAAACCAAGGGTCATCGCCCGAGCTGATGCGCAGTGACGTGATGCCGTGCACCATTTCCCAGAACATCTGGGCGGCCATTTCGATGGTGCGCTCGTCAATGGGCACGGCCTGCCCGGCCAGCAACCCTTCGACCAAGGTGCGGGCCAGTGCATAAGCGTCTTCACTCGCGTTGCCGAACTCGATGGAAGAGTTCTCTATGGCCGATACAGGACGCGGCTCCATGAACATCAAGCGATAGGACTGCGGGTGCGCCGTGCCGAAGGCGACGTAGGCCTGCGCAACCCGGTGCAATGAGTCTGCGGGGCTGGAGGCTTCCTGCACGGCCCTTTCCAGGTGGTGAGCGAAGCGCTTGAGGTCGCCATCGACCGCCTGCGTGATCAGCGTGGCCTTGTCCTGAAAGAAACCATAGACCACCGTGGTGGACACGCCGACTTCGTCGGCCACGGCGCGCATTGTGACGGCCTGTGCGCCGCCCTTGCGCAGCAGGCGGCGTGCTGCAGCCAACAGCAACTGGCGGCGTGCTGTCTGCTCCTTGTCGCGCAGGCGCGGGCCCGCCGTGCGCCCAGGGGCGGACGGCGCGGGGCTATCAGCCACCGCCATCTTTTTCGGCCGTGGTGCGGCGCGGGTCTTGGGGGTCTCGGTCGTCATGCTGCGTATTGTGCGCGGTCACTTGCCATGAACTGTCCGCGCCGCGCAATGGGGCACTGTCCATCCGTGGAATCCCCATAAAAAAACAACGTTTTATTTGAGATCATGGTGTTTTACTAAAACATCGGTTTGATCAATGCACATTTCAGGCGATCAGCTCTGGCGCAGGACATCACGGGGTGGGCACTTGTTTGGACGCTGCGCCAGCGTGGCGGCGGTCTTCTTTCTGATCGCATGCAACGGGCCTGCGGTACCTGCTCTGCAGGACGAGGCGCGTGCCGAGCAACTGCGCCCCTCATCGACCGTGTTGGCTGAAAAATACGAGCGCTCGTGCATGGTCTGCCACACCAGGATCGCTGCCAACGCTCCCCTCACGGGCTATGCGCCGGCCTGGGATGCCCGACTCAAGCAGGGCATGGACACCTTGGTACGCCATGCCGAGCAAGGCCTGGGCAGCATGCCGCCGCGAGGGCAGTGCGCCGATTGCACGTTAGATGAGCTGAGGGCACTGGTGTCCTTCATGGCGGGGTCCCACTGAAATGCCGAATATGCCGTTTGAAACTCCCGTCCCTCCCGTTCAGGTGCCCAGGCCACTCGCCAGCCCGATCCGTCGGGCCTTGTTGTGCACCGGCACTGGCGTGGCGCTGGGTGCAGCGCTGGCACCTGTAGAACTTGTCCACTCCGCGTCGCCGCCGGTGGCGCCAGCGACACCGGGGGCAGCGCCTGCGGCCAACCCTCCGGCGCGCTGGCAGAACTGGTCGGGCATTCAGCAATGCCAGCCACAGCGCTTTCTGGTGCCCCGTGACGAGGCTGCGCTGGCCCAAGCGCTGCGCGAAGCGCCCAACGGCCCGGTGCGGTGCGTGGGTGCCGGACATTCTTTTACCGCCCTGGTGCCCACAGACCAATGGCTGGTGTCGCTGGACCAGCTCTCCGGGGTCAGCGAGATGGCGCCTGGCAAGGACACGGTGCTGGTGCAGGGTGGCACGCGCCTGGCCACGGCCTCGCGCCTGCTGGATGCGGCGGGCCTGGCGCTGCGCAACCTGCCAGATGTCGATGTGCAAAGCTACGCCGGTGCGATCAGCACCGCGACCCACGGCACCGGCATGCAACTACCGGCCTTGCATGCCGATGTGGTGGGCCTGCGCCTGGTGACGGCGCGCGGCGAGGTGATCGAATGCAATGCGCAGCAGCGCCCCGAGCTGCTGGCTGCAGCGCGTGTGTCGCTGGGGTGCCTGGGTGTCATCACGCAAGCGCGGGTGCGGGTGGTTCCGGCCTACAGCCTGCACCGCCGCGTGTGGCTGGAGCCTGCGATGCAGCTCTTGGAGCGGGCCCCCGAACTTGCTCGCAAGCACCGCAACTTCGAGTTCTATTACCTGCCCTTCACTGGTTACGCCGCTGGCATTGCGCACGACATCGACACCAGCGGCCAAGTGTTGATGCCGCACGCCGCCGACGAAGACGTGCTGCGCGACCTGCGCCGCCTGCGCGATTGGCTCGGGCACTTCCCCGCGCTGCGGCGCAAGGTGGCGGGCTGGGCCATCGATTCCGATCAGAAGGAAGAATCCAAAAATCGCGCCTGGCGCCTGCTGGCCACCCAGCGGCCGACGCGCTTTAACGAGACCGAATACCACGTACCGCAAGAAGTGGGCGTTGCCTGCGCCAAAGAAGTGATCGCCGCGCTGGAGAAGCGCAACGGCGTGTATTTCCCGATGGAGTTCCGCTTTGTCGCCGCCGATGAGGCGGCGTGGCTCAGCCCGTTCTACCAGCGTGCAAGTTGCTCGATTGCCGTGCACGCGGCGGTGGGCGAACCGTACGACTACCTGGTGTCCGAGATCGGGCCCCTCTTTCGCAAATACCAAGGCCGCCCGCACTGGGGCAAGTTGCACGACCTGGGCGCGGCGCAACTGGCCGCGCTGTACCCGCGCTGGGACGACTTTATTGCCCTGCGGCGCGAGCTGGATCCGCAAGGCCGCTTCTTGAACGCCCACCTGCGCAAACTGTTTGGAGAGACTGCATGAAAACATCCCGTCGCCGCTTGTTGCTGGCCGGTACCGGCGCGGCCGCAGTCGCCGCATTGGCTCTGCGCCCAGGCGAGACCGGTGCTCCGCACGGGCCCTATTTTTCCGAGTTGGCACGCGCACTGCGGGCGTCTGATGTTGCCACCGATACGACCACGCCGGTGATGGTGATCGACCGCGACCGGGTGCACGCCAATATCCGCAAGGTGCGGGCACTGAAGAACCCGGCCGTCGCGTTGCGCGTGGTCGCCAAGTCGCTGCCGTGCTTTGCGCTGCTCGATTTGATTGCCCAACAAACGCAAAGCACCCGCCAGATGGTGTTCAACCTGCCGTATCTGCTGCTGCAAGCCGCCGAGCGCCCGCAGTTCGACCTGTTGCTGGGCAAGCCCATGCCGACTGGCGCGGCGCAGGCGTTCTACCAAAAGTTTCGGGGCGGTGCGTTTGACCCCAGCCGCCAGTTGCAGTGGCTGGTGGATACGCCCGAGCGGCTGGCCGAGTACCAGCAACTGGCACGCGCCCTGGGCCACAAGCTGCGCGTCAACCTGGAAATCGATGTGGGCCTGCACCGTGGGGGATTTGCGAACGCAGAGGCATTGGCGCAGGCCCTGGCGCTGTTGAAATCAGAGCCCTTGCTGGAATTCTCCGGAATGATGGGTTACGACCCGCATGTCACAGAAATCCCCGATCTGCCGGGCGCACGCTCTGCTGCCGCGTCGCACGCCCGAAAGGTGTACGACAGCTACAAGGCCCAGGCCCTGGCAGCCTTACCCACTGCGCGCGAGCAGGCCTCTGCGCTGACCTGGAACGCCGCCGGTTCGCCCACCTTCCACATGTACGACGGCCAGGGTGCGGCCAACGAGGTCAGCGTGGGCTCGGCTTTCGTCAAACCGGCCGAATTTGATCTGCCGCATCTGGATGCCTGTGAGCCCGCTTGCTTCATCGCCACGCCGGTGCTCAAGAGCGGCGCCTTCCAGCTGCCTACAGGCGTGGAGTGGATCGGCAGCGCCGCTCAGTGGTGGGACCGCAACCAGCGCCACGGCGTGTTCCTGTATGGCGGACAGTGGCGCGCCGATGCGGTCTCGCCTGCGGGCCTTGCGCCCAGCGGCCTCTATGGCCTCTCGCCCAACCAGCAGGTCATGGTGGGCTCGGGCCGCCAGGCGCTGGTGCCTAGCGACACCGTGTTCTTCCGCCCGCAAAAGAGCGAAGCACTGCTACAGCAGTTCGGCGCCATCGTCGTGGTGTCGGGCGGCCAGGTGGTGGACCACTGGCCCGTGTTCCCACCTGCGCCCTGAGCTTTGCGCCTTTCACACCACCCCAGGAGACCTTGATGCCGCGCCATGCCTTTTCCCTTTTCTCCCTGCTACTGGCCGCTTTGCCAGCCCACAGCGTCAGCCCGCAAGACGCCCAGGGCCTGTGGCTGAGTGCCGACAGGGCGGCGGTGATCGAGTTCAAACCCTGCGCCGATGCCGCCACGGCGCTGTGCGGCCAGATCGTGTGGGACAAGGACGCCGGTACCCCCGAGGACACCTGCGGCGTACGCATCGCCAAGCTGCAAAAGTTTGACGGCGAGGCCTGGCGCCAGGGCTGGGTGCACGACCCGCGCGACAAGAAAAACTACAAAGGCGCCATCCGCGTCAAGGGGGACGGCAAGGTGCTCGCCGTGCGTGCCTACATCGGCACCGAAATGCTGGGCCAGACCGAAGAGATGACCCGCACCGATACGGTGCCGGACGGCTGCAAAGCGCACTGATCCACACCACAAAAAACCAAATTCATCCGAGGAGACACCCCTATGTTCTGTTCACGTCCCATGGCATCCGCCACCCGCACCATGCTGGCCATTGGCGCCCTTTGCGCCAGTCTGTCGGGCCCAGCCTTCGCCCAGCGTGCGTCTGCCCCCGCGGCAGAGGAGCCCGAAATCCAGTCGTATGCCATCGACGCCGAGGTCAAGCTCTCCAGCGATCGCAAGACGCGCGGCGTGTCCGACACCTTCAACCGCCCTGGTGCCGAGTTGACGGTGGATGCCGTGCACGAGTCTGGTCTTCTCGCCCACTTCCAGCTGGCGTCCGTCAGCAAGGTGACTTTCCCCAACAGCAACCGGCTCAACCCCACACTGGCACTCGGCTGGCGCGGTGGCAACCCCGAAGGCGTGCACTACGGTGCCGCCGTGGCGCGTGAATGGTTTACCCGCGCCCGTGTTGATGCCCCCACGGGGTTCGATGAGCAGATGAACCCGCTGGGTATGGCCACCACCAACTTCAACACCAGCTACCTGCTGGGCGAGTTGGGCTACGGCATCTTCACCGCGCGCTACCTGTACGTGGCCAGCAAGGACTTTCGGGGCCTCAACACCTCTACCGTGTGCGCCGGCTACCTGCCCGCTATGATGGCCGGGGGCGACCCCAGCTCGGCGATGAACTGCTATGGCGCAGGGTTCAAGCACTCGCGCGGCACGCAACTGCTGGACTTTGATGTGGCCTACCCCCTCAACGGCACGACCAAGCTCATCGGCCACCTGGGTTGGCAGTTTGTGCGCAACTTCAGCGCCATGAACACCGTGGACTACCGGCTGGGCATCGAGCACACCCGCTGGGGCTTTGTCTTTGGCGCCGAAATCGCCGGTGCCAAGGCGCGTGAGCGAGAGCTTTTTGTGGCGACCGATGGCAACGGGGTTTCGCGCCGCCTCGACCGCACGGCCATCATCTTGAGCGTTGCCAAGCGCTTCTAGCGGAGGTCTGTCCTGCCGCCCCTCTTACCAAAGGTTTCGTCGTATGCCTCGAGCATGCCGCTCACACACGGCGTCAAGCCAACGCCAACCAAGCCCGCACAACCCATGCCCTCAGTGATAGTCACTCTCATACTGATGCCGAACCGCACCAATCACGACCTGCTGATCATCACGAATCTCAAACAGCGCCACATAACCCGAATGACCGAAGGTAATGATCAGTTCCCGCACTAAAGCACTGGCACCTGCTTTGCGGCAACTGAACGGACTGTGGACCAATAGCTGGCACGCCTGCTCAATGGCTTCAATGGCACGTGCCGGAATGTCCAGATCCCCGGTGGGACTGCGCAGCTCGCGATCCAGAAGGTGATCGAACAGCCGTTCCAAGTCTTCCGCCGCCTCGCGGCTGAAGATCACCTGGAAGCTCATGGACGCTGCGAGCCAGTTGCTGCAGCCAGCCGCGCTTTCAACCGGGCGACCACCGCCTCTGCTGGGATGCCATCACCAGCGTCCACGGTTCTTTGCACAGCAGCGATGCCGCGGCGCACGAATTCCGATTGCATTTGGCGCCGCGCTACCTCGTTGCGGACAGCGGTTTCGACCAAGCCAGCAAGGCTCTCACCTTCTTCCAGAGCCTGCTCCATATCTGCGCGAAACGCGGGGTTGATGCGAACGGGCGGGATGGTGGCGGTTTTCATGACCTAAGTGTATCGCATATGTGATGCAAACACCCTGCGGGCACTATCCCCCACACACCCGCAGTACATCGCCCCCATACGCCTCCAGCTTCTTCGCCCCCATGCCGCTGATGCCCTGCAAATCATCGAGCGTTGCCGGGCAGCGCTCGGCAATCGCGGCCAGGGTGGCGTCGTGGAAGATCACGTAGGCCGGCAGGTTGTGTTCGCGGGCCACCTCGGCGCGCCAGGCCTTGAGGTTGATGAATCGCACCTGGGCGTCCTGGCCCAGGTTGGCGGCTGCAGCCGAGGGCGTGACGGTGCGGCGTGTGCGCTTGGGGGCGGCGTGGGCCGTGGCCTCGCGCAACTGCACGGGCTGCTCGCCGCGCAGCACGGCGCGCGAGCCCGCGGCGAGGCACAGGGTGTCAAAGCTGTGGCCGTTTTCCATGCTCACCTTGTGCAGGCCTACGGCGCCCGTGGCCAGCAGCTGGCGCAGCACGCCGCGCAATTGCGCCTCGGTGTATTCCTTGCCCAGACCAAAGGTGGAGAGCTTGTTGTGCGCGAACTGCTGGACTTTCTCGGTGTCTTTGCCGCGCACGATGTCCATGATGTGCCCGGTGCCAAAGGTCAGGCCGCTGGCCTCGTGCACGCGGTAGATGGTGGACAGCAGCTTGCGGGCAGCGTCAGTGCCGTCCCATACGGGAGGAGGGTTGAGGCAGTTGTCGCAATTCCCGCAGGGAGTGGACTGTTCGCCAAAGTACGCCAGCAACCGCACGCGGCGGCAGTCCGTGGCTTCGGCCAGGCCCAGCAGGGCGTCGAGCTTGCCACGCAGCGCGGTCTTGAATTCTTCGCCTGCCGGGCTTTCGTCGATCATGCGGCGCTGGTTGACTACGTCGGCGAGGCCATAGGCCATCCACGCATCGGCGGGCAAGCCGTCGCGCCCGGCGCGGCCGGTTTCCTGGTAGTAGCCCTCGATGTTCTTGGGCATGTCCACATGCGCTACAAAGCGCACATCGGGCTTGTCGATGCCCATGCCAAACGCAATCGTGGCGACCATGACGATGCCTTCTTCGCGCAGAAAGCGGTCCTGGTGCTTCTTGCGCACCGCGCCATCCAGACCTGCGTGGTAGGGCAGGGCGTTGATGCCCGCATCCTGCAGCGTGCTGGCCAGCTCGTCCACACGTTTGCGTGACTGGCAATACACCACACCCGCCTCGCCCGTGTGTTCGCGCTCGATGAAGCGCAGCAGCTGCGTGGTGGCGTCTTTTTTTTCTTCGATGCGGTAGCGGATATTGGGGCGGTCAAAGCTGCTGATGAACAGGCGCGCCTCTTGCAACTGCAGCCGCTCGACGATGTCTTCGCGCGTCAGCGCGTCGGCCGTGGCCGTGAGCGCAATGCGCGGCACGCCCGGAAAGCGCTCGTGCAGCACCGTGAGTGCGCGGTATTCAGGCCGAAAGTCGTGGCCCCACTGGCTCACGCAGTGCGCCTCGTCAATGGCGAACAAGCTCAGTTTGCCCTGCGCGTACAGGTCGTCCAGCAGGCCCAGAAAGCGCGGTGTGTTCAGCCGCTCGGGTGCGGCGTACAGCAGGGTGATGGCGCCCGTCTGCAGGCGCAGCTCCACGTCCTGCGACTCTTCATAGCCCAGGCTGGAGTTGAGAAAGGCCGCATCCACCCCGGCCTCGTGCAGCGCGCCCACCTGGTCGTGCATCAGCGCAATCAGTGGCGAGACGACGATGGCCACGCCGCGGCCCTGCTGCTGGCGCACGATGGCGGGCACCTGGTAGCACAGGCTTTTGCCGCCGCCCGTGGGCATGAGCACCAGCGCATCGCCACCCGCCACCACATGCGCGACGATAGCCTCCTGCGGGCCACGGAATTGCTCGTAGCCGAAGACGTCTTTCAGGATGGAGTGCGCGGGAGACAATGAAATGCTCTTTAATTGATAGCTGTCAGCGCTTGATGGATAAGCGCTGGAGGCCATTTTTGCTTGTGAAGCGGTGGATGGTGCGTGCGCGCAAGTGCTGCAGGCACCCGGTGATTATCGGCAATCCCCCGATGCCCGAGACGCCCCGGCGATACAAAACGACATAAACCGATACCGCACAGAGATGACGCCAGCGCAGCTGCAAAGCACCATCAAGGTCCTGTTCAACGCCGTCCCTCAAAGGAGCCGCACCATGAAACCCTGGATCAAGAAAACCCTCATCGGCCTGTTCGGCGCCTCCATTCTGGTCGGCGGGCTCACCGCCTGCTCGGGCGGCCACCACTACCGCCATGGCCCCATGGATGCTGAATCCATGACCGAAATGCGCGGCAAGGTGCTCGAACGGGTGGGCCGCAAGCTCGACCTGGACGACGTACAGAAACAAAAGCTGGGCGTGTTGGCCGACCAGCTGCAGGCACAGCGTGCCGCTGTGGTGGGCAGCACGACCGACCCGCGCGCCGCCATGCAGGCTTTGGTGGCGGGCGACAAGTTTGACCGCACCCGCGCCCAATCCCTGTTGAATGAAAAACTGCAGGCCGTGCAAACCGGCAGCCCCGAAGTGATTGCCGCCATGGGCGACTTCTACGACAGCCTGAACCCCGGTCAGCAGCAAAAAGTGCGCGAGCTGATGCAGCGGCGCCGGGGCTGGATGGGCCGCTACAAAGACTGAGCCCGCAGCCATGTCCGGTGCACACGCTGCCCTGCAGCGTCTGACCCAGGGCCTGCGCCAGCATGGCCCGGTGCTGCTGGCGGGGGTGGCGCAACCGCACGACGAGTTGCTCACCCTGGTGTGGGGCCCGCACTTCGACCGCGTGCATGCTCTGGGGTTGGCGGCGGGCCAGCCCGCGCATGCGGCGCACTTGCTGCCCGCACTGGTGCAGGCCGCCGACTGTTTTGATGCCCTGCACGCACCGGCCCAGCGGCGCCTGCGCCGCATGATCCTGCGCCACCGTGCCCACGCCAGTGCACCGCACCGGCCTGGGTGAAAATCCACACCATGCACCGCATCCTGCTCATCGACGACGACGAACAGCTCGGCCCGCCGCTGGCCACCTACTTCCAGCGCTTCGAGCTGGAACTGGTGCAGGCGCTGCGGCCCAGCGAAGGCCTGGCGTTGCTGGCGCAAGGGGGCTTTGACGCCGCCATCCTCGACGTGATGCTGCCCGAGATGGACGGCTTCGAGCTGTGCCGCAGCATTCGGCGGACCAGCAGCATTCCGCTCATCATGCTGACGGCACGCGGCGAAGTGATGGACCGCGTGGTGGGGCTGGAACTGGGTGCCGATGACTATTTGCCCAAGCCGTTCGAGCCGCGCGAACTTGTCGCCCGCCTGCAGACCGTGCTGCGCCGCATGAAGGCGGCTGTACCGGGCGACGCGCAAGAGGCGCAAGGCGTGTTGGAGTTCGATGGCCTGCGCATCGACTCCGCGCGCCGCAGCGTGCAGTGCCTGGGCCGCGACGTGGATCTGACCGGCACCGAGTTTGATCTGCTGCACCTGCTGGCGAGAGAGGCCGGGCGCGTGCTGAGCCGCGACGACATCCTCAACGATCTGCGCGGCCACGAGGCCGAGCTCTACACCCGCGCGGTGGACATTGTGGTCAGCCGCCTGCGCAAGAAGCTCGAACCGCTGGATGCCATCAAGACGCTGCGCAATGCCGGTTACACGCTGGCCCTGCGCCGGGTGCTCGGATGAGGCGAAAGTTTGCGGGCCAGGCACCCTGGCACCGCCGCGCGCGCCAGGCCGTGCACCGCTCGCTGCGCCTGCGCCTGGTGCTGGTGTTTGTACTGCTGGCACTGGCCATGGCCGTCACCTTTATCGGTGGCGTGCAAAAGGCGGTTTCTGTGGGCTGGCGCGATGCGGCCCGCCCGTTATTGGTCGATTACGTGGACCACCTGGCGCGCGAGGTCGGCAGCCCGCCCAGCATCAAGCGCGCCCAGGCCATCACCGCGCGCCTGCCCATTGCGCTGCGTATCTCCGGCCCCACGGTGAATTGGGATTCGTTGCCCGGCCCGCAACACCCCGGCTGGACACGCGACCCTGGTTGGCGCCACAACGACGAAGCAAAGAGTCTGCTGGTGCGCACCACGGCCGACGGCCACCGGCTGGAGTTTGGCCTGAACATGCAGACGTGGCAGCAG
Source organism: Simplicispira piscis (assembly GCF_054783455.1). Classification (NCBI taxonomy): domain Bacteria; kingdom Pseudomonadati; phylum Pseudomonadota; class Betaproteobacteria; order Burkholderiales; family Comamonadaceae; genus Simplicispira; species Simplicispira piscis. Next base: position 21,842 of record NZ_BAAGQN010000005.1, on the reverse strand, counting down.
CGCCCGCGCATCGCCTGGGTCACGCTGGGCGCGCTGTTGCTGCTCACCGCTTTGGCCTACCTGTATGTGCGCCGCCTGCTGCGCCCGCTGGACGACATCCGCGCGGGCGCTGAGCGTTTTGGTGCGGGTGCGTTCGCGCAGCCCATTCCCGTGCGCTGCGCGAACAAGCCCGATGAACTGGGGCAGCTGGCCGCCACCATCAACACCATGGGCAGCGACATCCACCAGATGTTAGAGGCCAAGCGCGCCCTGCTGCTGGCCATGAGCCACGAGCTGCGCAGCCCGCTGACCCGCGCCCGCCTGAACGCCGAACTGTTGCCCGAAACCCCTGCGGTGGACCCGCAGCGTCAGGCCCTGTTGCGCGATCTGGGCGAAATGGCGCGGCTCATTACCGACCTGCTGGAAAGCGAGCGCCTGGCTGGCAGCCACGCCGCCTTGCACCGCGAACCCGTAGACCTGGCCGCGTTGGCGCATGAGGTGGTGGCCGAACTGGGCAACCGCCACGCCAGCGCCGCCGCCATTGCCCTCCATGCGCCGCCGGGCCTGCCTGTCTTCGCGCTCGACCGTGCGCGCATGCGATTGCTGTTGCGTAACCTGCTGGACAACGCCTTGCGCCACAACTACCCCTCCAACCAGGCCCCTGACGGCGGTGCCGTGCCGCCGCCCGAACTGCATTTGCAACTGCAGGGCGATGCGCTGGAGATCGAAGTGCGCGACCACGGCCCCGGCGTGCTGCCCGAGCACCTGGCGCAACTCGCCCAGGCCTTTTACCGCCCCGACAGCGCCCGCCAGCGCACCACCGGCGGGGTGGGCCTGGGCCTGTACCTGTGCCGCCTGGTGGCGCAGGCGCACGGCGGGCAGCTTGCGCTGCGCAATGCGGGGCCGGGGTTGGCGGTGCGGGTGGTGCTGCCGGTGCAGGCAGCAGATGCCGCAGCGGCCGCGCAAGCCTGAAGCCTTATTCCATTTCTAAACCATCCGTGTCGTTGTTGCTTCGCCTTGCCGTGCTACAGCACTGATCGTAGGCTTCGCGCCTAGACACGAATGATTGGGAAACAGAATTATTCCAGCACGGTGCGCGCAATGATGTTGCGCTGGATTTCCGAGGAGCCTTCGTAGATGCGCAGAATGCGTGCATCACGCACATAGCGCTCCAGCGGCATATCGCGCGTAAAGCCGTAGCCGCCGTGGATTTGCAGGGCCGCGTCGGTCACGAAGGCCACCATTTCCGAAGCGTAGAGCTTGCACATGGCCGATTGCAGCGTGAACGGCTGGCCGGCCTCGCGCAGCACCAGGGCTTGCATCGTCAGGCCCCAGGCGGCTTCCAGGCGCAGCTTCATATCGGCCAGCATCCATTGAATGCCCTGCTTGCCCGACAGCGGCTCGCCGCCAATCTGGCGCGTCTTGGCCCATTGCACGGCCGCACCCAGCGCAGCCTCGGCAATGCCCAGCGAGGTGGCCGCCACGTCGAGCCGGCTGTTGTCCAGCACTTTCATGGCCGTCTTGAAGCCGGTGCCCTCGGCGCCCAGCCGGTGGTCCAGCGGAATATCCACCGCGTCGAACGACACCTCAAAAGCGTGGCCGCCCCGGATGCCCATGAGCTTCTCGGGCGACGAAATATGCACGCCCGGCGTGCTGGTGGGCACGATGAAGGCGCTGACGCCACGGGCTCCAGCGGCAGGGTCGGTCTTGGCAAACACCACCAGGAACTGCGCCTTGCCCGCGTTGGAGATGAAGTGCTTGACGCCATCGATGCGGTACACCTCGCCCTGGGCGGTGGTGGTACGCACGGCGCGCGTGCTCAGCTCGGCCGGGTGCGAGCCGCCGCGCGGCTCGGTCAGCGCAAAACCGGCCAGCCACTCGCCGCTGGCGCAGCGCGGCAGCCAGCGCGCGCGCTGGGCTTCGTCGCCGCCGATCAACACGGCGTCGGTGCCCAGGTAGTGCGCGCCGATCATCGATGAGGTGGCGGCGCAGGCGCGTGATATTTCGACCAGCGACAGCAGCATGGCCGTGGGAGTGACCCCTGGGCCGCCATATTGCTCGGGAATGTTCATGCCCATCACGCCCAGCGCGGCCAGGCCGGGCACATGGCAGGTGGCGCACAGCCCCTCTTCGTCCAGTGCCTGCGCCCGTGGCGCCAGTGCTTCTTCGGCGTAGCGCGCCACGGCGTCGGCCAGTGCACGGTCTTCGGCGCTCACGCCCATACGTTCGGTCATGTGATGTCTCCTTCAGGTGATTGAGTGGGTGGGTCCGAACACGCCTGCAGCGCGCAGTTCGGCCAGTTTGCCGATGCCGCAACCGGCCAGGGCCATGAGCAGCTCGTCCGTGTGTTCGCCCAGTGCAGGCGCGCGCTCGGCCCGGTTGGGCGCCGCGCCGCCAAAGCGCACGGGCTGGGTGGGCAGGCGCAGGCCGGGCAGGCGCTCGTCGTGCACCGGGCGCAGCAGCTCGCGTGCCACCGCCTGCGGGGATTCCAGGGCCTGCGCAATGTTCCAGATGGGGGCTGCGGGCACGCCAGCGCCGTCGAGCAGCGCGACCACCTGCGCCACGGGCAAGGTGCCCGCCCACGCTTCAATGGCCTGGCGCAGTGCGGGCTCGGCCTCTGAGCGCGTCTCGTCGGTGGCAAAGCGGGGGTCGCTGGCCAGTTCAGGCTGCGCCATGGCGCCAGCGAGCGCGTCGAACAGTTTTTTGTTGAGCACGGCCAGGGCAAAGTGGCCGTCCTGCGCACGGTACACGCCAAAAGGTGCCGACAGCGGGTGGCGGTTGCCCACACGCCGTGCCGGTTTGCCGGTGAACAGGTAGCGCGCCATCGACGTGGCCAGAAAGCTCAGCGTGGTGTCGAACATGGCCACATCCACATGCTGGCCCTGGCCGGTGCGCTGCACCTGCAGCAGCGCCGCCAGCGTGGCCCAGGAGGCAAACAGCCCGGCCACCACGTCGGAGACGGCTTCGCCCACCAGCGTGGGGGCGCCATCGGGCTCGCCCGTGGCCTCCATCAGGCCGCTCATGGCCTGCACGATGATGTCGTAGGCAGGCCGGTGCGCCAGGGGCCCGGTCTGGCCGAAGCCCGACACGCTGACCACGACCAGTTTGGGGTTGATGCCTTGCAGCGTGGCCGCGCCAATGCCCAGCCGCTCGGCCACGCCGGGGCGAAAGTTCTCCACCACCACATCGGCATGCGCCGCCATGGCATGCACCAGCGCCACCGCCTCGGGGGATTTGAGGTCGAGCACCACGCTTTTCTTGTTGCGGTTCATCACGGTGAACAGCGCGCTTTCGCCGTTCTGCATCGGGCCAATGGCGCGGTAGTCGTCGCCCTGGGGCGGCTCGATCTTGATGACCTCGGCGCCCAGATCAGCGAGCAGGGCGGTGGACAGGGGCCCGGCGAGCACCCGTGTGAAATCAAGAATGCGAATGCCTTCGAGCGGCAGTGCTGCAGGGGTCATGTGTGGGCTCCAACACGTTGCAAAAATCCATGGTGGCGCACAATTGAATTAAAAGAAAGAATTGTTTTTTGATGAATTGGATCAATAAAAATGATGCAAATGAATCTGCGCCAGCTCGAATACTTTGCCGCTGCAGCCCACCATGGTGGTGCCGCACGGGCCGCACAGGCGCTGGGCGTGTCCCAGCCTTCGGTATCCAAGGCCATTGCTGACCTGGAAGCGCTCTGGGGCGAGGCGTTGTTTGTGCGTCTGCATGCGCGGGGCATGGAGCTCACGGCTGCCGGTGTCGCCCGTCACCGCGCCGCCCAGGCCCTGCTGGAGCAGGCGCGCGCCTTGTCAGGGCCGCGTTCGGGGGCGCTTGCCGGTCTGCTGCGTGTGGGGTGCCTGAGCACACTGGCGCCGCGCTGGCTGCCCGCCATCCTCGCGCAGATGCGGGCCGCGCACCCCGCCATTGAGGTCCAGTTCCACGAAGACGACACCGAAACCCTGATGCGCATGTTGGCGCGGGGCGCGCTCGATATTGCCCTGCTGTACGACCTGGGGCTGGCGCGCAGCGGCGTGCGGCTTGAACCGGTGGTGGATTTGGTGCCCTATGCCCTGCTGCCCTGGGGGCACCCGCTGGCGGCAGCCAGCAGCCTGCGCCTGAGCGAGCTGGCGCGCGAGCCCCTGGTGCTGATCAATCTGCCGCACAGCCGGGAGTATTTCTTGTCGCTGTTTCGCAGCGCCGGCGTGACACCCCGCATCGTGTGCGAGTCCACCTCACTGGAGACGGTGCGCGGCCTGGTGGCCCATGGGCTGGGCGTATCGCTGCTGACCACGCGCCCGGTGAGCGACCGCAGCCAGGACGGTAAGCGCCTGGCCTGCCGCAGGTTGCGGGGGCGCCTGGCCGTGCAGTCGGTGGTGCTGGCCTACCCCGACAGTGGCGCGGCACCGGCCGCACTGGCGCAGCCCTTTGCGCAGGCCGTGCGCTCGGCGTTTGCCCCACAAGTTGACGATTTGACCCGCAGGGCCACGGCGCCGGGATGACGGGGCAAACAACTGATCCATTTCCGCCGTATTAGGGTTTTACCTGTATATACAGGTATGGGCAAGTAGGAAGACAATCGGCTGGCGTGGGACGGCTCCGTGGTTGCCGCCAGCCCCACCTTGACGTTTCACACTGTAAAGGAGTCCCTATGGTCCAGACATTTATCAAGAACGCCGCACTGCTCGCAGTCGGCACCGCCCTCGCCGCCATGGCTGTTCCCGCCAGCGCCCAGACGAAAATCACGCTCGGCATGTCCGGCTGGACCGGCTTTGCGCCGCTGACGCTGGCCGACAAGGCGGGCCTCTTCAAGAAAAATGGTCTGGACGTCGACCTGCGCATGATTCCGCAGAAGGACCGCCACCTGGCGCTCGCGTCTGAAGCCATCCAATGCGCCGCCACCACGGTGGAAACGCACGTGGCCTGGAACGCCAATGGCGTACCCATCGTGCAGATTTTCCAGATGGACAAGTCCTACGGTGCCGACGGCCTGGCCGTGCGCAACGACGTCAAGAGCTTTGCAGAACTCAAGGGCAAGACGATTGGTGTGTCTGCCCCTGGCACCGCCCCCTACTTCGGCCTGGCATGGATGCTCAACAAGAACGGTATGACCATCAAGGACGTGAAGGTGGTTTCGCTCGAACCCCAACCCGCCGCCCAGGCCTTTATCTCGGGCCAGAACGATGGTGCCATGACCTATGAGCCCTACTTGTCCACTGTGCGCGCCAACCCGCAGGCGGGCAAGATTTTGGCTACCACGCTCGACTATCCCATGGTGATGGACACCGTGGGCTGCGCCCCCACCTGGCTCAAGGCCAACCCGCAGGCCGCGCAGGCACTGGCAAATTCGTATTTCGAGGCCGTGGAAATGATCAAGGCCGACCCCGCCAAGTCGTATGAAATCATGGGAGCCGCCGTCAAGCAAAGCGGCGAGCAGTTTGGCAAGTCGGCTGCCTTCCTGCGCTGGCAAGACAAGGCGGCCAACCAGAAGTTTTTCTCGGGCGAACTCATGCAGTTCATGAAGGACTCGGTGCCAATCCTGCTGGAGGCGGGTGTGATTCGCAAGGCGCCGGCGGATCTCAACGTCACCTTTGACGCGAGTTTCATCAAGTAAGCCGGAGCCGCCCACCATGCAAACCAACTCTGTTCCCACGCCCGTGCTCGGCATGGCGGCGCTGCCGGTGGCCCGGCGCAGGCGTCCGATCAAGCCGCTGGACCCCATCAGCCCGCGCCTGCAAACCCTGCTTGGCATAGGCTTTTTTGTGCTCTTCGTGCTGGTGTGGGCAGGGTTCACGCTGGGCGGCTTTGTCTCGCCCACCTTCTTGGCCAGCCCGGTCACCATGGTGCAGGAAGGCTGGTTGCTGTTCACCGAATACAACTTCCTGCACGACATCGGCATGACGGTGTGGCGCGTGATGGGTGGCTTTGTGCTGGCGACGGTCATCGCTGTGCCGCTGGGCATTGCCATGGGTGCCTACAAGCCGGTGGAGGCTTTCTTCGAGCCCTTTGTCTCGTTCTGCCGCTACCTGCCTGCATCGGCCTTTATTCCGCTGTTGATTCTGTGGGCCGGTATTGGCGAGACGCAAAAACTCCTGGTGATCTTTATCGGTTCGGTGTTCCAGATCGTGCTGATGGTGGCCGTCACTGTAGGCGGCGCGCGGCGTGACCTGGTCGAGGCGGCCTATACCCTGGGTGCGGGCAGCAGCGGCATCGTGCGGCGCGTGCTGATCCCTGGCGCTGCGCCCGGCATTGCGGAAACCTTGCGCCTGGTGCTGGGCTGGGCCTGGACCTACGTGATCGTGGCGGAACTGATCGGCTCGGCATCGGGCATCGGCCACATGATCATGGACAGCCAGGCACTGCTCAATACCGGGCAGATCATCTTCGGCATCATCGTCATCGGCATCATCGGCCTGATCTCGGATCTGGCGTTCAAAACCTTCAACCGCCGCATGTTTGCCTGGAGCAGCCTGTAATGAGCGCACTGAACCAACTCTCCATTCGCGGCGTATCGCGCACCTTTACCTCGGCGCGCGGCAAAGCCACGCAGGCCTTGTTGCCGGTCGACTTTGAGGTGCGCGAGAACGATTTCGTCACCATTCTGGGCCCCTCGGGCTGCGGCAAATCGACAATGCTGCGCATCGTGGCCGGGCTCGATTTTCCGACCACCGGGCAGGTAGTGCTCGACGGCCAGCCGGTCGAAGGCCCGGGCGCCGACCGCGGCATGGTGTTCCAGAGCTACACGCTGTTTCCCTGGCTCACCATCGAGCAGAACATCCGCTTCGGGCTGCGCGAGCGCGGCATGGGCCTGGCAGAGCAAAAAGACCGCAGCGACTACTTCATCAGCAAGGTGGGCTTGCGCGGCTTCGAGCAGCATTTTCCCAAGCAGCTCTCGGGCGGCATGCAGCAGCGCACGGCCATTGCCCGCGCGCTGGCCAATGACCCCAAGATTTTGTTGATGGACGAGCCCTTTGGTGCGCTGGACAACCAGACCCGCGTGCTCATGCAGGAACTGCTGCTGGGCATCTGGGAAGCCGAGCGCAAGACGGTGATGTTTGTCACGCACGACATCGACGAAGCCATCTTCATGGCCAACCGTGTGGCCGTGTTCAGCGCACGGCCCGGCCGCATCAAGACCGAGCTGGCGGTGGACCTGCCGCACCCGCGCCATTACACGATCAAGACCAGCCCGGAATTCATGGACCTCAAAGCCCGTCTGACGGAAGAAATCCGCGCCGAATCGCTGGCCGCCGATCTGCACTGAACCGGCTGCGCCGCTGCCTGCCATGAGCCATCCACCCGTTCGACGCCCCCACAACGCACCGCATCCGGCGCCCGTTGCACCCGCGTCCGCGCAGGCGATGGCTTTGTACCAGCAGGTCAAGGACTACATTGCCCGGCGGATCCAGGAAGGTCTCTGGCGCGCCGGAGACCGGTTGCCGTCCGAGAACGACCTGGTCACCCAGTTCGGCGTCTCCCGTATGACCGTGAACCGCGCGCTGCGTGAACTGGTCGAGCAGGGCCGCATCGTGCGCGTGGCCGGGGTGGGCAGCTTTGTGGCCGAAGACAAGCCCCAGTCCACGCTGCTGCAGATCGCCAACCTGGCGAGCGAGATTCGCCAGCGCGGCCACGACTACCGCTGCGACCTGCTTTCGGTGGAGCGCATCTCCGCCAACCTGGAGGTGGCCGCGGCGCTCGATCTGCGCACGGGCGAGTCGGTTTTCCATTCGCTGTGCATTCACCGCGAGGACGGCCTGCCGGTGCAGCTCGAAGACCGCCATGTCAATCCCAGCCAGGTGCCGCAATTCACCCAGCAAGACTTTTCGCAGCAGCAGCCCTCCGAATACCTGGTGCGCAACGTTCCCTTCGACCAGATTGAGCATGTGGTCGATGCGGTCATGCCCACGCCCGAGCAGGCCGCCCTGCTGGAGATGAACGTGGGCGAGCCCTGCCTGCTGCTCACGCGGCGCACCTGGTCGCGCGGCGTTCCCATCACGGTGGTGCGCTGTCTGCATCCGGCCTCGCGTTACCGGCTGGGCAGCCGGTTCCGGGCCGACGGCAATCCGGTCCAGGGCTGACGCCCTCTCACCACCCGCTTTGTATTGCGCTCACGGTTACTTGTCTATACAGGATCATTCCATGCCTACCACCACCCAGTCCCCATTGACCCTGCGTCCTGGCCACGTCACGCTGGCCGATCTTCGCCGCATCCATGCCGCACCTGTGGCACTGCGCCTCGACCCCGCGGCGCGTGCAGGCATGCAGGCCTCGCAAGCCACGGTGCAGCGCATCGTCGATGAAGACCAGGTGGTCTATGGCATCAACACCGGTTTTGGCAAGCTGGCCAGCACGAAGATTGCCCACGAGCGCCTGGCCGAGCTGCAGCGCAACCTGGTGCTCTCGCACAGCGTGGGCACGGGCGATGCCCTGCCCGATGCCGTGGTGCGCCTCATTCTGGCCACCAAGGCCATCAGCCTGGCGCGCGGGCACTCGGGCATCCGCCCCGAAATCGCCGAGGCCCTGCTGGCGCTGGCCAATGCCAACGTGCTGCCCGTGATTCCTGCCAAAGGGTCGGTGGGTGCCTCGGGCGACCTGGCGCCGTTGGCACACATGGCGTGTGTGCTGATTGGCGAGGGCCAGGCCAAGGTCAATGAAAAGATCGTCTCCGGCAAGGAAGCCATGGCGGCCGTGGGCCTGGTGCCCTTCGTCCTCGGCCCCAAGGAAGGGCTGGCGCTGCTCAATGGCACGCAGGTGTCCACCTCGCTGGCGCTCGCGGGCCTGTTTGGCGCAGAGGACGTGTTTGCCGCGGCCCTGGTGGCCGGTTGCCTGTCGCTCGAAGCCATCAAGGGCTCGGTCAAGCCGTTTGACGCCCGCATCCACGAAGCGCGCGGCCAGGTGGGGCAGATTGCGGTCGCCGCTGCCGTGCGCGCGCTGCTCGACGGCAGCGCCATCGACCCCTCACACCCGCACTGCGGCCGCGTGCAAGACCCGTATTCGATCCGCTGCGTGCCGCAGGTGATGGGCGCGTGCCTGGACAACCTGCACCACGCTGCCCGTGTCCTCGCCATCGAGGCGAATGCCGCGTCGGACAACCCGCTGGTATTCAGCAATGGTGACGTCATTTCGGGCGGCAACTTCCATGCCGAGCCGGTCGCCTTTGTGGCCGACATCATTGCGCTGGCCGTGTCTGAAATCGGCGCCATCTCGGAGCGGCGCCTGTCCTTGCTGCTCGACCCGGGCCTCTCGGGCCTGCCGGCCTTCCTCATCAGCGACAGCGGCGTGAACTCGGGTTTCATGATTGCGCAGGTCACCGCCGCTGCCCTGGCCGCCGAGAACCAGTGCCTGGCCAACCCCAGCAGTGTGACCAGCCTGCCCACCTCCGCCAACCAGGAAGACCATGTGTCCATGGCGACCTACGGCGCGCGCCGCCTGGGCGACATGGTGCGCAATACGGCGGTGATGGTCGGCATCGAAGCCATGGCCGCAGCGCAGGGCATGGAGTTTGACCGCAGCCTCCCGTCGTCCCCCCTCATCGAAGCCCAGTTCGCCGCTATCCGCCAGCGTGTGGCCTATCTGGAGCAGGACCGTTTCCTCGCACCCGACATCGAGTCCATGCGCGAATGGGCGCAGCAGTCCACGTGGCCTGCGCCGCTTTTGCATTGCCTGCCCAGCCACGCCTGAGCCCGCCTTATTCCAGTCCACGCATTTTCAGGAGCCTCCCCATGAACGCCAACGATGCCATTCTTTCCGCAACGTCCACCGATCCCCGTTTTGATGCCAGCCGCGTGATCCGCGCGCCGCGCGGCAGCCAACTCACCTGCAAAAACTGGCTGACCGAAGCGGCCTACCGCATGATCCAGAACAACCTGGACGCCGAGGTGGCGGAAGACCCGAAAAATCTGGTCGTCTATGGCGGCATTGGCCGCGCCGCGCGCAACTGGGAATGCTTCGACCAGATCCTGGCCTCGCTCAAAGACCTCAGCAGCGACGAAACCCTGCTGGTGCAGTCGGGCAAGCCGGTCGGCGTATTCAAGACGCACGAGAACGCACCGCGCGTACTGATCGCCAACTCCAACCTGGTCCCCAAATGGGCCAACTGGGAGCACTTCAACGAACTCGACCGCAAGGGCCTGTTCATGTACGGCCAGATGACGGCGGGCAGCTGGATCTACATCGGCAGCCAGGGCATCGTGCAGGGCACGTTCGAAACCTTTGTGGAAGCGGGCCGCCAGCACTACAACAACGACCTGTCGGGAAAGTGGATTCTCACCGCCGGCCTGGGCGGCATGGGCGGCGCGCAGCCGCTGGCCGCCACGCTGGCGGGCGCCTGCTCGCTCAACATCGAATGCCAGCAGTCGAGCATCGACTTTCGCTTGCGCACCCGCTATGTGGACAAGCAGGCGCGTGACATCGACCACGCGCTCGAACTCATCGCGCAGCATACGGCGGCCAAAGAGGCTGTCTCCATCGCCCTGCTGGGCAATGCCGCCGACATCGTTCCCGAACTGGTGCGCCGCGCCCAGGCGGGCGGCATGCGCCCCGACCTGGTGACCGACCAGACCTCGGCGCACGACCTCATCAATGGCTACCTGCCCAGCGGCTGGAGCGTGGCGCAGTGGCGCGCCGCGCAAAAAGACCCCGCGCAGCACGCTGCGCTGACCAAAGCGGCCTCCCAATCCTGCGCCGTGCATGTGCAGGCCATGCTCGACTTCCAGGCCATGGGCATTCCCACGGTGGACTACGGCAACAACATCCGCCAGGTGGCGTTCGACCAGGGCGTGAAAAACGCCTTCGATTTCCCCGGCTTCGTGCCCGCCTACATCCGTCCGCTGTTTTGCGAAGGCAAGGGGCCGTTCCGCTGGGTGGCGCTCTCGGGCGACCCGGAAGACATCTACAAGACCGACGCCAAGCTCAAGGAGCTGTTTCCCAACGACAAGCCGCTGCACCGCTGGCTGGACATGGCGCGCGAGCGCATTGCCTTCCAGGGCTTGCCCGCACGCATCTGCTGGCTGGGCCTGGGCGAGCGCGACAAGGCCGGCCTGGCTTTCAACGAGATGGTCAAAAGCGGCGAGCTCAAGGCCCCCATCGTGATTGGCCGCGACCACCTCGATACCGGCTCGGTCGCCAGCCCCAACCGCGAGACCGAGGCCATGAAGGACGGCACCGATGCAGTCAGCGACTGGCCGCTGCTCAACGCGCTGCTCAACACCGCTGGCGGCGCCACCTGGGTCAGCCTGCACCACGGCGGCGGCGTGGGCATGGGCTACTCGCAGCACTCGGGCATGGTCATCGTCGCCGATGGCACCGATGCGGCGGCCGAGCGCCTGGCGCGTGTGCTGGTCAACGACTGCGGCAGCGGCGTGATGCGCCATGCGGACGCAGGCTACGAATTGGCGGTGGAAACGGCGAAGAAGCAGGGCCTCAAGCTCCCCATGGTCAAGTAAACGGCACAAGGACGGCACCATGAATGCACCAGACTTGCAGCAGCGCCTGAACGAGCGCCTGAGCGACCAGGACGTCGCCGACTTCCAGCGCGACGGCGCGGTCTGCATTCGCCAGCTGCTCACGCCCGGCGAAGTGGCCCTGCTGAAGGAAGGCATCGATGCCAACCTGGCTGCGCCCAGCCCACGCGCCAAGGTGGCCAGCCGCCCGGACGACCCCGGCCGCTTTTTCGAGGACTTCTGCAACTGGCAGAGCATTTCCCCGTTTGAGCGCCTGGTGCGCGAGACGCCGCTGGCCCCCGCCGCGCAGCGCCTGATGCAGTCGCCCACGGTGCGCCTGTACCACGACCATGTGCTGGTCAAGGAGCCCGGCACCCGCCAGCGCACGCCCTGGCACCAGGACCAGCCCTACTACAACATCGATGGCAGGCAGAACATCAGCATGTGGATTCCGGTGGACCCGGTGCCGCGCCCGGCGACGCTGGAGTTTGTCGCCGGTTCGCACCTCGGGCCGTGGCTCATGCCGCGCACCTTCATGGACAACCAGGCCCAATGGTTCCCCGAAGGCAGCCTGCAGGACCTGCCCGACATCGAGGCCGACCGCAGCGCGCACCGCATCCTGGGCTGGGACATCACGCCCGGCGATGTGGTGTGTTTTCACATGCTCACACTGCATGGGGCGGGTGGGTTCGAGGGACCGGGACGCCGCCGCGTGTTCTCGGTGCGCTTTCTGGGCGACGACACGCGCCACGCGCCGCGCCGCTGGACCACCTCGCCCGATTTTCCCGGCCTGGCCGATACCCTGCCCGCAGGCGCGCCCATGGACCACCCTTTGTTTCCGCTGCTGGTGGAGTGATCCGTATGGCGCAGCAGCATTTCGACCTGGGCCAGGTGCCAGCCTCCCCCTGGAAGAACGGCGGCGGCGCCACGCGCGAACTCGCCTGCTGGCCGCCGGGCGCGGACATGGACCATTTCGACTGGCGCGTGAGCGTGGCGACGATTGCGCGCAGTGGCCCGTTTTCGCGCTTTGCGGGGGTGGACCGGGTCATCACCCTGCTCACGGGCGATGGCGTGCATCTGCGCCAGCCAGAAACCGGTATCGACCACCGCCTGGAGCAAGCGCTGCAACCCTTTGCCTTTGCAGGCGATGGCGGCATGGACTGCGACCTGCTGGGCGGCGCGTCAAGCGACTTCAACCTGATGACGCGCCGGGGCCGCTGGCGCGGTGCGGTGCGCGTGCTGCGAAGCCCAGCGCTGCTGCCCGCGCGGCCCGCGGGGCTGCTGTGGGCAGTGCAGGGCCGCTGGGCCCTGTCGCCCTTGGCTGCAGCGGGCGGGCAGGCTGTGGTGCTGGCGCCGGATGCCGGTCGGTGGTGGGCCGACGAGGACTGCGGCTGGAACGTGGCGCCCGAGGCGAATGCTGGGGACAGCGTGCTCCTGCATGTGTTGCTGGAGCCTGCGTGAAGTTCTTTCCAATGCAGTAAAAAGTTTAGTAAAAATGGCCTCTAGCGCCTATCCATAAAGCGCTAACAGCTATCAAAATCATAGTTTATCGGGGTGTGCATGATGTCTTCAACTGCTTGCGCCACGGGCGTGTGGCGCCACCTGCGCCTGGTGCCGGAACTTGCCGTGCCCGACGTGCCGCTGGCGGCAGGCGCATGGGCCGCCGTGGTGGTGGAGGGCGGCATGCTGCGCTGGGTCGGCCCCCAGGGCGCCGTGCCCGCCGCCTATGCCGCGTTGCCGCAGTTCGATGGCGGCGGCGCGCTCGCCACGCCTGGCCTGGTCGATTGCCATACCCATCTGGTCTATGGCGGCCAGCGTGCGAATGAATTTGCCATGCGCCTGGCTGGTGCCAGCTACGAAGAGGTGGCCAAGGCTGGGGGCGGCATTGTCTCCAGCGTGAACGCCACGCGGGCCGCGAGTGAAGACGAACTGTTTGAACTCGCCAAACCTCGGCTGCAGGCGTTGCTCGATGAAGGCGTGTGCGCCATCGAAATCAAGTCCGGCTACGGCCTGGCGCTCGCGCACGAGCGCAAGCAGCTGCGCGTGGCGCGGCGCCTGGGCGAGGCGCTGGGCGTGACGGTGCGCACCACCTTTCTGGGCGCGCACGCGCTGCCGCCCGAGTTCGCAGGGCGCAGCCAGGACTACATCGACCTCGTCTGCAACGAGATGCTGCCCGCGCTGGTCGCCGAGGGCCTGGTCGATGCGGTCGATGTGTTCTGCGAGCGCATCGCCTTCACGCTGGCCGAGACGGAGCAGGTCTTTCGCGCCGCACAGCAACTGGGCATCCCGGTCAAGCTCCACGCCGAGCAGATCTCGGACATGGGCGGCTCGCAGCTCGCCGCCCGCTATGGCGCGCTGTCGTGCGACCACATCGAGCATTTGTCGCAGGCCGGTATCGACGCGATGCGCGCCGCGGGCACCGTGGCCGTGCTGCTGCCCGGCGCCTACTACACGCTGCGCGATACGCAAGTGCCGCCCATTGCCGCCCTGCGCGCAGCGGGCGTGCCCATGGCCGTCTCCACCGACCACAACCCCGGTACCTCGCCCGTGCTCAGCCTGCTGCTCATGGCCAACATGGCCTGCACGCTGTTTCGCCTGACGGTGCCCGAGGCGCTGGCAGGCATCACGCAGCACGCCGCCCGCGCGCTGGGCCTGCAGGACACCCACGGCCTGCTCGCCTCCAACCGCCCGGCCAACTTCGTGCTGTGGCCCTTTGCCGACGCGGCCGAACTGGCGTACTGGTTTGGCCACAAACCGGCACGCACCATCGTGCGGCAAGGGCGCGTCGTGCAGAGCGCACCGGCTTACGCGTCATCGACCCACCAAGGATTCACTCCATGACCGCTCCCTCCATCCATGCCCTCGCCCGTCCCGAGGTGCTCCCCCTGCCGGCCTACAACGCCGGGCTGTCGTCTGCGGCCGTGCGTGCGCGCTACGGCGTGACCGAGATTGCCCGCCTGGCCAGCAACGAGAACCCTTATGGCCCCAGTCCCGCGGTGGCGCGGGCGCTGGTCGATCTGGCCGCCCAGGTGGGCAACTACCCCGACGCCCAGTGCACAGCGCTGCGCGCCGCCATTGGCGAGCGCACCGGCGTCGCTGCCGACTGCATCGTGGTCGGCAATGGCTCCGAGGACATCCTGCAGATGCTCTGCCAGGCCTTTCTGTCGCCGGGCGCCCGCGTGCTCACCCAGCGCCCGGCCTTTGGCTTGCACGAAATTTACCCGCGCATGATGGGGGCGCAGGTCGAGCTGCTGGAGCTGACGCCCGCGCTGGGCTTTGATACCGATGCCTGGTGCGCGGCCCTCGCGCGCGGCCCCCATATGGCCATGCTGGCCAACCCCTCCAACCCCGTGGGCTGCATGTTCGATGCGGGCGAATTCACCCGCCTGCTCGATGCCACGCCCGACCACACCTTGCTGGTGGTGGACGAGGCCTATGTCGAATACGCAAGGCTCGCTCCCGGTTATCCCGATGTGCTGGCCCTGCTGCGCGCGCGCAGCATGCCCTGGATCGTGCTGCGCACCTTCTCCAAAGCCTGGGGCCTGGCGGGCCTGCGCGTGGGCTACGGCCTGGCGTCCGATGCCGCGCTGGTGCAGCTGCTGGACCGCGTGCGCACGCCGTTCAATGTCAACTACGCCGCGCAGACCGCCGCGCTGGCCGCCTGGGGCGACGAGGCGCACATGCAGCACGCCGTGGCCGAGACGGTGCGGCTGCGCGAGCAACTGGCGGCACGCCTGCGGGCGGCGCCCGGCCTGCAGGGGATTCGCATTGCACCCTCGGCCACCAATTTTCTGTTCATCGACCTGGGCCACCCCAATGGCCCGGTCGCCGAGGCCCTGCTCGCGCACGGCATCATCACCAAGCCCTGGAAGGACCCGGGGTTCGAGACCTTCCTGCGCATTTCGGTGGGGACGGCGCAGGACCTGGAGCGCTTGGTGCAGGCGCTCACCGCCATCTTGGGGGCCGCCGCATGACCGCCCCCCACACCGGCGTTGCCGGAACCCTGTTTGCCGAACACGCCCTGCTGCCCGGTGGCTGGGCGCGTGATGTGCTGCTGCAATGGGATGCCACGGGGCGCTTGCTGGCCGTGGCCCCGGGCAGCGCCCCCGGCAGCGCACCGCGCGCACCCGGCCCGCTGCTGCCCGGCATGCCCAATCTGCATTCGCACGCCTTCCAGCGTGCATTTGCAGGCCTTACCGAATACCGGGCCGAGAGCCAGGACAGCTTCTGGAGCTGGCGCAACCTCATGTACCGCTTTGCGGCCCACATCACCCCCGAGAGCCTGGAGGCCATTGCCACCTGGCTCTACGTGGAAATGCTGGAGGCTGGTTACACCTCGGTGTGCGAGTTTCACTATTTGCACCACGCCCCGGACGGCCAGCCCTATGCCGACGACGCTGAACTGTCGCACGCCTTGCTGCGCGCCGCGCGCACGGCGGGCATCGGCATGACGCTGCTGCCCGTGCTCTACCAGACCAGCGGTTTTGGCGGCCAGCCAGCCCGCAAGGACCAGGCGCGCTTCATCCGCAGCACCGACAACATGCTCTCGTTATTGCAGCGCCTGGCGCCCGCTGCACAAGCGCAAGCGGCTGTTTTGGGCCTGGCCCCGCATTCGCTGCGCGCGGTCGCGCCAGACAGCCTGCGCGAAGCGGTTGCGGGCATGAAGGCGCTGGATGCGCACGCCCCCATCCACATCCACATCGCCGAGCAGACACAGGAAGTGGAGGACTGCATCGCCTGGAGCGGCCAGCGCCCCGTGCAGTGGCTGCTCGACCATGCGCCTGTGGACGCGCGCTGGTGCCTGGTGCACGCCACCCACATGACGCAGGGGGAATACGCCGCTGCCGCGCGCACCGGCGCTGTGGCGGGCATTTGCCCCAGTACAGAGGCCAATCTGGGGGACGGTATTTTCGACATGCCGCAGTGGCTGGTGCACGGCGGCGCCTGGGGTGTGGGCTCGGACAGCCATGCCTGCGTCAACGCGGCGGAAGAACTCATGCTGCTCGAATACGGCCAGCGCCTGAGCCTGCGCCAGCGCAACGTGTTGGCCAGCAACGCGCATGCCCAGGTGGCCACCGCCATGGCGCAGCAGGCGGTGCGGGGTGGCGCGCAGGCCGCGGGCCGCAACGTGGCCGGGTTGGCCGTGGGCCAGCAAGCCGATATGCTGGCGCTGGATGCGCAGCATGTGGCGCTGGCAGGGCTGGACGCCGAGCGTATGCTTGCTGCCCATGTGTTTGCCAGCCAGCGCACGAGTGCGCTGCACAGCCTGTGGGTGGGCGGCGTGCCCCGCGTGGTGGGTGGCCGCCACGCCTTGCACGGCGAAGCCGCGCGCGCCTTTGTGGCCGCGCGCCAGGCCACCATCGCCGCAGATTGACCGAACCTGGAGCCCGCCATGCGTCAGACCGCCAGCCCAAGCGCCCCCGCGCCCTTTGTGTTCCACCAGGGCACTGCGCCCCTGCTTATTTCCATCCCGCACGGCGGCGTGTATGTGCCGCCCCTGCTGGCCGAGCGTTTCGGCCCCGAGGCACGCGAGGTGCCCGACACCGATTGGCACCTGGAACGCCTGTACGCTTTTGCCAAGGACATGGGCGCGTCCATCCTGGCCGCCACGCATTCGCGCTACGTCATCGACCTGAACCGTCCGCCCGATGGCGCCAGCCTGTACCCCGGCCAGAACGTCACCGGCCTGTGCCCGATCGACGGCTTTGACGAGACGCCCATCTACCCGCGTGGCGACGTGCCCGGTGCCGATGAGGTTGCCGCGCGCCGCGACGCCATTTGGGTGCCCTACCACGCCCAGCTGCGCACCGAGCTCGACCGCATCCGCACGGCGCACGGCGTGGCCGTGCTGTGGGACGCGCACTCCATCCGCTCGGTGCTGCCGCGCTTCTTCGAAGGCAAGCTGCCCGACCTGAACCTGGGCACGGCGGACGGCGCCAGTTGCGACCCGGCCCTGGCGCAGGAGCTGCTGCGCATCGCGCAAAGCGCGCCCGGCTACACCGCGGTGCTCAACGGCCGTTTCAAGGGCGGCCACATCACGCGCCACTATGGGGACCCGGCACGCAACATCCACGCCGTGCAGCTGGAGATGACGCAGTGCAGCTACATGCAGGAAGCGCTGCCCTTTGCCTACCTGCCCGAACGCGCCGCGCAGGTGCAGCCGCATCTGCGGCGCCTGCTGGAGGCGGTGTTGGTGTTTGCGGACGGCGCGAAGGCGTAAATCGGGGCGACAACCCTGCCGAGCGCGCGTGCAGGGCGTCTTTCCTACAATCGCCCCATGCACGATTTACCCTACACCCGCGCCCAGCAGCTCCCCGCCCTTCTTGAGAAGCGCATCGCCATCCTCGACGGCGCCATGGGCACCATGATCCAGCGTTTCAAGCTGGGCGAAGCGCAGTACCGGGGCGAAGGCTACAGCGGCCCGGGCAGCGTGGGCGACCGCTTCAAGGACTTTGCGCGCGATGTGAAAGGCAACAACGAGCTGCTCAGCCTGACGCGGCCCGATGTGATCCGCGACATCCACGAGCGCTACCTGGCCGCTGGTGCAGACCTGATCGAGACCAACACCTTCGGCGCGACGACGATTGCGCAAGAGGACTACAAGATGGCTGACCTGGCGCGCGAGATGAACCTGCGCTCGGCGCAGCTGGCGCGTGCGGCTTGCGACAAATTCAGCACGCCGGATCACCCGCGCTATGTGGCCGGGGCGCTGGGCCCGACGCCCAAGACCGCCAGCATCAGCCCTGATGTGAACGACCCGGGCGCGCGCAACATCACCTTCGAGCAGTTGCGCCAAGCCTATTACGAACAGACCGAAGCCTTGATTGAAGGCGGTGCCGACGTGATCCTGGTCGAGACCATCTTCGACACGCTCAACGCCAAAGCGGCGCTGTTCGCCATCGACGAGGTGTTCGAAAAAACCGGCGAGCGCCTGCCCCTCATCATCAGCGGCACCGTCACCGACGCCTCGGGCCGCATCCTTTCGGGCCAGACGGTGACGGCTTTCTGGCACAGCGTGCGCCACGCGCGCCCGCTGGCCGTGGGCCTGAACTGCGCGCTGGGCGCGGCGCTGATGCGCCCCTATATCCAGGAGCTGGCCAAGGTGGCGCCCGACACTTTCATCAGCTGCTACCCCAACGCCGGCCTGCCCAACCCGATGAGCGACACCGGCTTCGACGAAACGCCCGAAGTCACGAGCCGCCTGGTGCACGAGTTTGCCGCCGAGGGGCTGGTCAACATCGTCGGCGGTTGCTGCGGCACCACGCCCGGCCACATCGGTGCCATTGCCGCCAGTGTGGCCGGTGCGGCACCGCGTGCGCGTGGTGTGTTTTACCGCGAGACGGTTTGAGGTAAAAGTGGCTCTAGCGCTTATCTAATAAGCGTTGATAGCTATTGTTTTTGATAATGCCTGGCGCCGCCCTGGCCAGCCAGGTGGAAACGCCGCAGAATCCTGCGCAGGCGCGCGAATGTCCGCACGCCACCCCCATTGGGCGTTGGCATGACTGTGAACATGGTTTCCCCCCGTGGCCCGCAACTTCCTGTGGCGCAGGTGCTGGCTGAGGCTGCTTTGCAGCGCCAGTCGGCCTTGCTGGGGCCGCAGGGGCCGGGCGCCCCCGTCCCCCTGCCGGGAACCGCTGCGCCAGCAGGCCTGCCCCCGCCTCCTTTGCCTGCAGCCGTGGCAGCGCCAGCGCCCGCGCCGCTGCCAGAGTCTGCCGACCAGGCCCATATTTCTGCGCAAGCACGTGCGCCCCTGGGTGCAGGTTTTGATCCGCGCCATGCCGCCCAGGGGCTTGGCAATGCCCGTGCAGCGAGTCCTCTTGCCGGTTCAGCAGCCCCCATGCCCAGGGGCGGCGCGGCGGCGGCGCTGTCGGGCGCGTCGCTGGCGGCGCCGGAGGTCGGGGCCTGGCCCGCCACGGGGCTGGCTGTACCGCTGCGGCAGATGGTCGCGGCCTTGGTGCAGCAGCTCACGGCACAGGCCACGCCCCAGCGCGTGGTGGCGGCGCAGCCCTGGCCGCTGGCGCTGGCGCATGCACTCGAGAGCGGGGAGGCCGATGCCATGCAGCCTGCATTGCAAACCTGGCTGGTGCGCCAGGGCACCGTGCAAACGCCCGAGGGGCCGCTGGGTCTGGCCGTGACCTTGCGGGTGCCCGTGCCTTGGCTGGCAGCGCAGGCTGGGCAGCCGCCCGCAGCCTTGGCGGCGGCGCTTGCGCCGCCAGGGGCTTTGCAAGTGCCGTACACCGGCACGGCGCAGGGCTTGCAGTCGGGCGTGCTGGCGCTGGTGCTGCAGGGGCTGGAATCGAGCGCTTCGCGCACCAATGCCTTGCTGGTGCTGGACTTTCAGCCACCGCTGGCGGCCGCCGTGTATGGCCGCGACATGATGCTGGCCCGCCTGGACCCGTGGCTGCAATTGGCCCAGCTGCAGGCCAGTGGACAGTTGCCGCGCGACGAGGACCTGGCCCGCGAACGGGAGGCGGGCCTGTGCAAGGACCCCGGCTGCCCTTATGTGGGGCGTGCAGCCTGCGCGCAACCGTTCTGCCGGGCGATGGCGGTGGTCGCGCCCGTGGGGGCGGTGGATGCCGGACCGGGGAACGTCGGGATGACGTAAAAAGAGCCCCAGGCGCTGATGGTGCGCCTGGGGCCTCTCTCGCTGGAGGTCTGGCCGGGTAGGCCGGGCTCCTCAATACGATGGTGCTGCTTGGGTTTTGCCTTTATGGGTACAGGCCGCGCATCTCGCGGGCGTGGAGCATGCGCGTGCAGGCGATGATGAAGGTGGCCGTGCGCAGGCTGACCTTGTGCTGTTGCGCTGTCTGCCAGACGCCAGCAAAGGCCTCCTTCATGATGCGCACCAGGCGGGCGTTGATCTCGTCCTCGGTCCAGAAGAAGCTGGAGAAATCCTGCACCCACTCGAAGTAGCTCACCGTCACGCCGCCAGCGTTGGCGATCACGTCGGGCAGCACCAGCACGCCGCTGTCGTGCAGGATGTCGTCGGCCTCGGGGGTGGTGGGGCCGTTGGCACCTTCGATGACCAGTTTGGCGTGGATCTTCGGGGCGTTCTCGGCCGTGATCTGGCTCTCCAGCGCGGCCGGAATCAGGATCTCGCAGGGCACCCCCCAGAAATCTTCGTTGGCGATCACTTCCGTGCCGGGGAAGCCCGCGACGCCGCCGGTGTTCTTCACATGCTCTTGCAGCGCGCCAGCGTCCATGCCGCCCTCATGGACGATGGTGCCGGTGTGGTCCTGCACCGCCACCAATTTGGCTCCGACATCACAGAACAGCCTGGCCGCCGTACCGCCCACGTTGCCAAAACCCTGTACCGCAATGCGGGCGCCTTCGATTTTCAGGCCGGTGTGGTGCGCTGCTTCCAGCCCCACGGTGAACACGCCGCGGCCCGTGGCTTCGCGCCGGCCGAGCGAGCCGCCCAGGTCGATCGGCTTGCCGGTCACCACGCCGGTGGCAGCCTCGCCGGTGTTCATGGAGTAGGTGTCCATCATCCAGGCCATGATTTGCTCGTTGGTGTTCACGTCTGGAGCAGGGATGTCCTTGGTCGGGCCGATGATGAGACCAATCTCGCTGGTGTAGCGGCGTGTCATGCGCTCGAGCTCGCCCCGCGAGAGGGTTTTGGGGTTCACGCGGATACCGCCCTTGGCGCCGCCGTAGGGCACGTTGACGGCCGCCGTTTTGACCGACATCCAGGCCGACAGCGCCATCACTTCGGACAGCGTCACGTCCTGGTGAAAACGCACGCCGCCCTTGCCCGGCCCGCGCGAGAGGTTGTGCTGCACCCGGTAGCCTTCAAAGTGGGCGATGGTGCCGTTGTCCATCTCGATCGGCACGTCCACGATCAGGATGCGCTTGGGGCGCTTGAGCGTCTCGACCCAGCGCGAGAGGTTGCCCAGATACGGCGAAACGCGGTCTACCTGCTTGAGGTAGTTGCCCCACGGGCCGAGATCGTCGGCATGCAGGTACGAAGGCACTGGGTGTGATGGAGCGGCAGGGGTGCCGGCGGATGGCGACATGGTGAATTTCCTTGTGGGATCAGGTCAAGCCGCAAAGCTTATGCTTCGCGCACGGCGCTGTCTAAGGCCGGTGTGTTACAGAACCATGCGTTTGACGCATAACTTGCCCATGGGGCCCGTCGGCGCCACCACAGCCCGGCGCGGCCCACTCCGATACGCTCACCAGGATCGGCAAAACGGGGGTGTTGCATGTCGCCGCCAAATTTTCCAGTCCCTGCCCCACGGCGCCACGCCAATTCCACAGCGTGGAACTGTGGAAGGATGCCCCGGGGAGCGCTCCCTTCCTGCCGTGCACCGGACGGACTGGCCGCGCATAGCCGCCGACTGCAAAAATGCCGTAATTTATCAAAAATGCTTGATTAGCAATGAGTCTCAGGCAGGGTCTTGACGATGCTGGGCAGGCGAGCAATACTGGTTTTTC
>NZ_BAAGQN010000004.1:147445-159032 GCF_054783455.1 Simplicispira piscis | reverse complement strand
GTGGCTGCTGCCAGCGACCCACTGGCCGTTGATCAGGCCTTGGGTCTTGAGCAGGCTGGGGTCTTTGAGCAGCGAGAGCTGGGAGCTTGGGGTGATCATGGCAAGGCTCGGTCGTGTCGGAAAGGTAAAAAGGGAAGCGCAAAATTCGGAGCGCGGGTGTCGCAAAGGACTACCTGCGCCGTCCGCGCAGCCATTCGAGTGTCATCATCAGCGCCGTGGTGAATAGCGTCAGCAGCGTGGCCACGGCAGCGATCACAGGTGATATGTTTTCGCGGATGCCGGTGAACATCTGGCGTGGCAGCGTGACCTGCTCGGGCCCGGCGAGGAACAGCGTGACCACCACCTCGTCGAACGAGGCGGCAAAGGCGAACAGTGCACCCGAGATCACGCCCGGCGCGATGACCGGCAGGGTGATCTTGAAGAAGGTGCGCACCGGCCCGGCGCCCAGGCTCAGGCTGGCCTTGACCAGGTTCTGGTTGAAGCCTTGCAGCGTGGCCAGCACCGTGGTCACCACGAAGGGCGCGCCCAGCGCGGCGTGCACCAGCACCAGGCCGAGGTAGGTTTCCGACAGCCCAATGCGCGCGAAGAACAGGTAGGTGCTGACAGCCACCACGACGATGGGCACCACCATGGGCGAGATCAGCATGCCGCTGATGAGCCCCTTGCCCACGAAGCGGGTGCGCGCCAGTCCCATGGCCGCGAGCGTGCCCAAGGCGGTGGCCAGCACCGTGGCCAGCGGCGCGACGATGAAGCTGTTGCGCGTGGCGCGCGCCCACTCGGCCGAGGCAAACAGTTCCTCATACCACTGCAGCGACCAGCCCGGCAGCGGGTACGACAGGAAGGAACCGCTGGAGAACGACAGCGGCACGATGACGATGATCGGCAGCAGCAGGAACAGCAGCACGCCAACGCAGAAGGCGCGCAGCGCCAGCCAGCCCAGTTTGTCGGCCAGGCGGTAATGTACGGGGAAGGTTGAGGTTTTCATGGGAAGGGTTCCGTGCCGGGGTCAGCCCATGCTCAATTCGGCCTTGCCGAACTTGCGGTAGATGGCATAGAGCACCAGGGTGGTCACCAGCAGCACCGAGCCAAGCGCGGCCGCCATGCCCCAGTTGACCTCGACGTTGGTGTACTGCGCCACGTAGTAGCTCAGCATCTGGTCGCTCGGGCCGCCCAGCAGGGCGGGGGTGACGTAGTAGCCGATGGCGGTGATGAACACCAGCAGGCCGCCTGCGGCCACGCCGGGGTAGGTTTGCGGCACATAGACGCGGAAGAACGCTGCCAGCGGCGTGCTGCCCAGCGAGACGGCGGCGCGCAGGTAGTTGGGCGGGATGGACTTCATGACGCTGTAGAGCGGCAGGATCAGGAAGGGCAGCAGGATGTGCACCATGGCAATCACCACGCCCAGCCGGTTGAACAGCAGCGGGACGGGCGTTTCGGTGAGGCCCAGGGACATCAGGAAGCGGTTGACCAGCCCGTTGCTTTGCAGCAGCACGATCCAGGCGGCGATGCGCACCAGCACCGAGGTCCAGAACGGCACCAGCACCAGGATCATCATCAGGTTGGCGCGGCGCTCGCTCAAGGTGCTGAGCCAGTAGGACAGCGGGTAGCCAATCAGGATGGCCAGCAGCGTCACTGTGGCGCTCATCTCGAAGGTGCGCACCAGAATGTCCCGGAAGGCGGCCGCCTCGGAGGGCACGGCCACCACGTCTCCCTGCGGCGTGCGCTGTAGGTCCACGGCGGCCAGTAGGTAGTCCGGCGTCCAGCGCGAGGCATTCTTGGCGATGGCAAGCCAGTAGGGCGCCTCGGCCCAGCGTGGGTCGAGCGCCAGCATGCGCTCGCGCACCTCGGCGTCGTTCAGGCCCGTGCCCAGCGGCAGGGCGCGGTAGGTGCCCATGATGAGTGAGCGCGCGCCGCTGATTTCGCTGTTGAGGCGCCGCGCCAGGGCGCCGGCCTGCGCGGTTTCCTGCAGGGCCGAGAGGTCCCGCACCAGCGCGGCGTAGGCCGCGTCGGGCGGGGCGCTCTGGTGGTTCCAGCCTTTCAGCGCTGGGCCGGTATGCACCAGGGTGTCGGCCACTTCGGGGTTTTCCACGGCCCGAATCAGCAGGCCCGCCAGGGGCACCATGAACACCACCAGCAGGAAGGCCAGCAAGGGCAGGGTGAGCGCCATGGAGCGCAGGCGGCGCCTGCGCTCGGCGGTGCGCAACTGGCGCCCCAGATCGGGGGGCGCGTCCTGGTCCTGGGGAATGGCCATGGTGGCGGTATTCATGCGGAGGCCTTCATGCGGGAGGGTGCTGGCCAAGACTTATTGCGCGGCCCATGCGGCGAAGCGCTTTTCAAGAGATTCGCCCTGATCGGCCCAGAAGACCACGTCAAAGCGCAGCGCATCCTTGCTGTTCGCGGGCGAGGTGGGCAGCAGGGCCTGGGTCTTTGCGTCGATTTTGGCCATGGCCTTGTTGTTCGTCGGGCCGTAGGAGATGTGGCGCGCGTATTCGGCCTGGGCGTCGGGTGAGCTGGCCAGGGCGATGAACTTCATGGCTGCGTCCTTGTTGGCGCCGCCCTTGGGTATGACCCAGAAGTCCAGGTCATAGATGCCGCCGGTCCAGGTGATCTGGAGGTTCTGTCCCTCGCGCTGCGCGGCATCGATGCGGCCACTGAAGGCGCTGGTCATGGCCACGTCGCCCGCCACCAGGAACTGCGGGGGCAGCGCGCCGGCTTCCCACCACTGGATATGGGGCTTGAGCTCGGTCAGCTTCTTGAAGGCGCGGTCGGCGCCGTCCTTGGTGCCCAGCACTTTGTACACGTCGGCGGCCTTCACGCCGTCGGCCATGAGCGCGAATTCGAGGTTGTAGCGCGCGCCCTTGCGCAGGCCGCGCTTGCCGGGGAATTTCTTCACGTCCCAGAAGTCGGCCCAGCCGGTGGGGGCAGTCTTGAGCTTGTCGCCGTTGTAGGCCAGCACGGTGGACCAGACGAAGGCGCCGACGCCGCATTCATGGACGGCGGCGGGCAGGTAGTCGGATTTGCTGCCGAGCTTGCTCCAGTCCATGCGCTCGAACAGGCCTTCGTCGCAGCCGCGGCTGATGTCCGGGCCCTCGACCTCGACCACGTCCCAGGTAACCTTCTTGGCCTCGACCATGGCCTTGATGCGGGCCTGCTCACCGTTGTATTCCACCGGGGTGATCTTGCCGCCCGAGGCCTTCTCGTAGGCCTCGAAGTAGGCCTTCTTCTGGGCGGCACCATTGGCGCCGCCGAAGTTCACGACCGTGAGGTTGTGCTGCGCCAGGGCCGGCAGGGCCAGCGCCAGGGCGCCGACGAGCAGCAGGGGGCGAAGGGTGGGGGTGGATTTCATGCTTTTGTCTCCTTGAGGGTGTGGGGAAAAGGGGTCAGAGGTACACGCGCGTGTGCTGCGCCGGTGCGTGCAGGTACACGGTGTGGCCGGGGGTGGGCACGGCGGCATGGTGAAGTGAGAGCTTGACCATCACTTCGGCCTCGTTGGCCATCTTGCAGCGCAGGCGCAGGTGGTCGCCGAAATAGATCACGTCCATCACGGTGCCGCTTAGGGTGTTACTACTCGTGCCATCGGCCAGCTGGATGCGCTCGGGGCGCACGCTGCACTGCACCGCGTCGCCCACCGTGGCGCGGTTGACGTTCAGGCCGTGCAGGCGGGCGCCGTTGCGCAGCACCACTTCGCATTCTTCACCCTCGGTGGCATGCACCTTGGCTTCGAGCACCGCGTTGTCGCCCACGAAATTGGCGACGAAGCGGTTGGTCGGGGTCTCGTAAAGCCGGTCCACCCGGTCGATCTGCTGGATGCGGCCGTCGTTGAACACCGCCACGCGGTCGGACATGGTCAGCGCCTCGGCCTGGTCGTGCGTCACGTACACAAACGTCACGCCCAGGCGGCGGTGCAGCGCCTTGAGCTCAAGCTGCATGTGCTCGCGCAGCTGCTTGTCGAGCGCGCCCAGCGGTTCGTCCATCAGCACGAGCTGCGGGTCGAACACCAGCGCGCGCGCCAGCGCCACGCGCTGCTGCTGCCCGCCCGACATCTGCGTCGGGTAGCGCATGCCCATGGTGTCCATCTGCACCATCTCCAGCGCGCGCGCCACCTTGGCCTCGCGCTCGGCCTGGGGGAGCTTGCGCACGCGCAGCGGGTAGGCGATGTTCTCGGCCACCGTCATGTGTGGGAACAGGGCGTAGTTTTGGAACACCATGCCGAAATTGCGCTTGTGCGGCGGGGTGCGGGTGATGGGTACGCCGTTGAGACTGATCTCACCGGCCGTAGGGGACTCGAACCCGGCCAGCATCATCAGCGTAGTGGTTTTGCCCGAACCCGAGGGGCCGAGCAGCGAGAGGAACTCACCGCGCTGGATGTCCAGGTTCAGGTCACGCACCACCAGGCTGGTGCCGTCGTAGGTTTTTTGTACCCCTCGGAATGTGACGAGTGCGTCGCTTGCGGTCATGGGCGGGTGTCTGGTTGTGGATGCGATGGGGAGAACTGTAGGGCGTTCAGGCGGATGCGGACATATACAGAAGGCCGCTGTGGGGTGCGCACTGTGCAGTACTGCAAGCCTCTACACAGAAACCCTTGGTTGAGAGCGATGCCCCACGATGGTCCACAAGATTAAGCTTGAATGCTATGTATTTAATAGCAATTTTAGTGCCGACGCACTACGCCATTAGCGCAAAACGGAGGGCGTGAAAAATGGCGTCCGTATGCGCTTGTACGGTGATACCCCGGCAGAAAGACCACGGCCCGGCGCGGCGATCCTGCGCCGGGCCGTGGGCCCGCAAGAGGGCAAACCGTCGTGCTCAGGCAGCGACGGCGGCCTCCAGGGATGCACCAATGATCGCCAGGCCTTCGTCGAGCAGCGCATCGCTGGCCGTCAGCGGCACCAGGATGCGGATCACGTTGCCGTAGGTGCCGCAGGTCAGCAGGATCAGACCGCGCTTGGTGGCTTCGGCCGACAGGGCCTTGGCCAGGGCGGCGTCGGGCTGGTGCGGGTTGCCGTCCTGGCACAGTTCCATGGCCACCATGGCGCCCAGGCCGCGCACCTCGGCGATGCAACGGTGCTTGCGGGCCAGTTCCTGCAGGCCGGCCACCAGGCGCAGGCCCACGTCCTCGGCGCGCTGCAGCAGGTTTTCCTTGTCGAACACGTCCAGCACGGCCAGCGCAGCGGCGCAGGCCAGCGGGCTGCCGGCATAGGTGCCGCCCAGGCCGCCGGGTGCGGCGGCGTCCATCACCTCGGCGCGGCCGACCACGGCGGAAATCGGGAAGCCGCCGGCCATGGACTTGGCCATGGTGATGAGGTCCGGGGCCACGCCGCTGTGTTCGACGGCGAACCACTTGCCGGTACGGCCGGCGCCGGTCTGCACTTCGTCGGCGATCAGCAGAATGCCGTGCTGGTCGCAGACGGCACGCAGGTGCTGCAGCAGCGCGGGCGGCGCGATGTTGAAGCCGCCTTCGCCCTGTACCGGCTCGATGATGATGGCCGCCACGCGGCTGGGCTCGATGTCGTTCTTGAAGATGCTTTCCAGCGAGCCGACGGCGTCCTGCACGCTCACGCCATGCAGTTCGGTGGGGAAGCGCGCATGGAAAATCTCGGCCGGGAAGGGGCCGAAGCCGGCCTTGTAGGGTACGACCTTGCCCGTCATGCCCATGGTCATCATGGTGCGGCCGTGGTAGCCGCCGGTGAAGGCGATGATGCCGGAGCGGCCGGTGTGGGCGCGGGCGATCTTCACGGCGTTTTCCACGGCTTCCGCACCGGTGGTCAGGAACATCGTCTTCTTGGCGAAGTTGCCCGGTGCCTTGGCGTTCAGGCGCTCGGCCAGCTCGACGTAGGGCTCGTATGCCAGCACCTGGAAGCAGGTGTGGGTGTAGTGGTCGAGCTGGTCCTTGACGGCCTGGATAATCGCGGGATGGCGGTGGCCGGTGTTGAGCACCGCGATGCCCCCGGCGAAGTCGATGTAACGGCGGCCTTCCACGTCCCAGATCTCGGCGTTTTCGCCGCGCTCGATGAAGATCTGGTGGGAGTGGCCGACACCACGCGGGATGGCTGCCTCGCGGCGGGCAAACAGGGCGGCGTTGTTCAGATGGGGTTCGCGTTGCATGGGGTCCTTCCGGGGTGATGGCAGAGGTTTCTGATCCTGCTGCCACTGTAGGAGCGCCCCTGCGCGGCTAACATATACAGATACCTTGCAATCAGGAATGCACTGTGCTGTTCAGACTACCTGTACAGACAAACCCTTGGTTGCGGGCGCAATGTCTGGTACCCCATGTTTTCTTTGAATCCCCAAGCGTCGACGCCGCTGGTCCTCCAGGTTGTGGAGGGCTTCCGGCAACTGGTCGAAGACGGCACGTTGCGTGCAGGAGCCAAACTGCCGTCGATACGGCAGTTTGCCCATGCCCATGGCGTGAGCGTGTACACGGTGGTCGATGCCTATGACCGGCTGGTGGCCCAAGGCTACTTTGTCTCGCGGCCCCACTCGGGTTTCTTCGTGCGCCGACGGGCCGACACCGCGCTGGAGGCGCCCGGGCCGGCGGGCCAGTACAGCTTCGACTCGATGTGGTACATGCAGCGCATCTTTGAAAACCGGGCTTTGCGCCTCAAGCCCGGCTGCGGCTGGCTGCCGGGCGACTGGCTTTTCTCCGAAGGGGTGCGCCGCGGCCTGCGCGCGCTGGCCGCCGAAGAAGTGGACCTGGGCGGCTACGGCGAGCCCAAGGGCTACCTGCCGCTGCGCCAACTGGTGCGCGACCTGCTTGCCGAGCACGAGGTGGTGGTCACGGCCGAGCAGGTGCTGCTGACCCAGGGGTCGAGCCAGGCGATGGACCTGGTGGCACGCCAGCTGGTGCGCGCCGGCGATGCCGTGCTGGTGGATGAACCGGGCTATGCCAACCTGCTGTCGGCGCTACGCTTTCTGGGCGCACGACTGGTGGGCGCGCCCCGCACGGCCAACGGCTACGACCTGGACCTGCTGGAGGCGCGTATCCAGGAACACCGCCCCAAGGTGTTCTTCACCCAGCCCCGGCTGCAGAGTCCCACCGGCTCGACGGCCCAGGTGGCGCACCTGTACCGCCTGCTGCAACTGGCGGAAAAGTACGATTTCGTGGTGGTGGAGAACGACATTTACGTTGATCTGGACCCCGAACCGCGCCCCACGCTGGCCAGCCTGGACCAGTTGCGCCGCGTGGTCTATATCAGCAGCTTCTCGAAGACCATCTCGCCCAACATCCGTGTGGGCTACCTGGCCGCACACCCCGACCTGCTTGAAGAACTGGCGCGGCTCAAGATGATCTCGGGTCTGACGTCCTCGGAATTCACCGAGCGCCTGGCCTATGGTGCCTTGCTCGATGGCCGCTGGCGCAAGCACACCAAGGCTTTGCGCGACCGTCTGGCGGTCGCACAGCAGCGCGTTGCCTCCAGCCTGCTGGACCTGGGCTTCGAGCTGTTCGTCGAGCCCAAGGCCGGCATGCTGCAGTGGGCGCGCCACCCGGCCATCGAAAATTCCAGCGAACTGGCCTACAAGGCGGCCGAGCAGGACATCCTGCTGGGGCCGGGGCATCTGTTCACCGTGGATCTGCAGCCCAGCCCCTGGCTGCGTTTCAATGTGGCGCACTGCCAGGACGAAACTGTGTTCGCATTCCTGCGCAGCCAGACAGCGGGCTGAAACCCCCTAAAATCACCGGTTCGCCTGTTTTTTCAGCGCCGCCGCTCTCCCTTCCGAGAAGAAAACCATGACCCCCAGCTTCACCGTTGCCGACATCCGCAAGACTTTCCTGGACTTTTTTGCCTCCAAGGGCCACACCGTCGTGGCTTCGAGCCCCCTGGTGCCGGGCAATGACCCGACGCTGATGTTCACCAATTCGGGCATGGTGCAGTTCAAGGACGTGTTTCTGGGCACTGACAAACGGCCCTACAACCGTGCGGTGTCGGTGCAGGCCTGTTTGCGCGCGGGCGGTAAGCACAACGATTTGGAGAACGTGGGCTACACCGCGCGCCACCACACCTTCTTCGAGATGCTGGGCAACTGGAGTTTTGGCGACTACTTCAAGCGCGAGTCGCTCAAGTGGGCCTGGGAGCTGCTGACCGAGGTCTACAAATTGCCGGCGGATCGCCTGCTGGCCACGGTGTATATGGAGGACGATGAGGCCTACGATATCTGGACCAAGGAAATCGGCCTGCCGCCTGAGCGTGTGATCCGTATTGGCGACAACAAGGGCGGGCGCTACAAGTCCGACAACTTCTGGATGATGGCCGACACCGGCCCTTGCGGCCCGTGCAGCGAAATTTTCTACGACCACGGCGACCACATCCCCGGCGGCCCGCCGGGCAGCCCCGAGGAAGATGGTGACCGCTTCATCGAGATCTGGAACAACGTGTTCATGCAGTTCAACATGGCGGAAGACGGCTCGGTGACGCCACTGCCCGCGCCCTGCGTGGACACCGGCATGGGCCTGGAGCGCCTTGCCGCGATCCTGCAGCATGTGCACAGCAACTACGAGATCGACCTGTTCGACCAGCTCATCAAGGCTGCTGGCCGTGAAACCGGCGTGAGCGATCTGGACAACAAGAGCCTGCGCGTGATTGCCGACCACATCCGCGCCACGGCCTTCCTGGTGAGCGACGGCGTGATCCCCGGCAGCGAAGGACGTGGCTATGTGCAGCGCCGCATTATTCGCCGCGCCATCCGCCATGGCTACAAGCTGGGCCAGAAAACGCCGTTCTTCCACAAGCTGGTGGCCGACCTGGTGCGTGTGATGGGCGACGCCTATCCCTCGTTGCGTGCCCAGGAGCAACGCATCACCGAGGTACTCAAAGCCGAGGAAGAGCGCTTCTTCGAGACGCTGGCCAACGGCATGGAGATTCTGGACGCCACTCTGGGCGGCGGCGCCACAGTACTGCCTGGTGACGTGGCCTTCAAACTGCACGACACCTACGGCTTCCCGCTCGACTTGACCAACGACGTGTGCCGCGAACGCGACGTCGAGGTGGACGAGGCTGGTTTCAAGGCCGCCATGGAAAAACAGAAGGCCCAGGCCCGCGCTGCCGGCAAGTTCAAGATAGACAAGGCGCTGGAGTATACGGGCGACGTCAATCGCTTCACCGGCTATGAGCATCTGGCAGAGACTGCAAAAATTGTAGCTATTTACGTCGATGGGGTAAGCGCTGCAGCTCTAAAAGTAGGTCAAAGCGGTGTGGTGGTGCTCGACACGACCCCGTTCTATGCCGAGAGCGGCGGCCAGGTGGGTGACGAAGGTGTGATCACCAGCGGCTCAGCCCGCTTTGCGGTGGGCGACACGCTCAAGATCAAGGCCGACGTGTTCGGCCACCATGGCACGCTGGAAGAGGGCACGCTGAACGTGGGTGACACTGTGCAGGCCCAGGTGAACCAGGCCGTGCGCGCCGCCACCATGCGCAACCACTCGGTCACCCACCTCATGCACAAGGCGCTGCGCGAAGTGCTGGGCAGCCATGTGCAGCAAAAGGGCAGCCTGGTCAATTCTGAGCGTACGCGCTTTGACTTTGCGCACAACGCTCCCGTGACCGATGCCGAGGTGCGCGAGATCGAGCGCCGCGTAAACGAGGAAATACTCGCCAACGTCGCCACGCAGGCCCGCGTGATGGACATCGAATCGGCCCAGAAGACCGGCGCCATGATGCTGTTTGGCGAAAAATACGGCGATTCCGTGCGTGTGCTCGACATTGGCACCAGCCGCGAGCTGTGCGGCGGTACGCACGTGCAGCGCACGGGCGACATTGGCCTGTTCAAGGTGGTGGGTGAGGGCGGTGTCGCTGCGGGTGTGCGCCGCATTGAAGCCGTGACCGGGGTCAACGCACTGTCCTATCTGCAAAACCTGGAAGACACGGTAAACCAGGCCGCAGGCGTGCTGAAGTCGCCCGTGGCCGAACTCACGGGCCGCATCAGCCAGGCGCTGGAGCACGCGCGCGCGCTGGAGAAGGAAGTGGCCGCGCTCAAGGGCAAGCTGGCCTCCAGCCAGGGTGACGAGCTGCTGGGCCAGGCGGTCGATATCAAAGGCATCAAGGTGCTGGCTGCAGCCCTGCCGGGCGCTGACGCCAAGACCTTGCGTGACACCATGGACAAGCTCAAGGACAAGCTCAAGACGGCTGCCATCGTGCTGGCTGCCGTCGATGGCGACAAGGTGCAGATCGCTGCCGGAGTGACCGCCGACAGCGTGGGCCGCATCAAGGCCGGTGAACTGGTCAACTTTGTGGCCCTGCAGGTGGGCGGCAAGGGCGGCGGCAAGCCCGACATGGCTATGGCCGGCGGTACCAATGCGGCGCAACTACCCGCAGCGCTGGCCTCGGTGGCTGATTGGGTGGCTCAGAAGATCTGATTTTTTGTTTGCGCCGGGAGGCGCTTGCATGCACCGCACTTTGTGCGGTTGCCTGGGCTTAGGGCGATGCTGAACAAGTCCCTCACGCGCTGCGCATTCGTACCTCGGGCGGTCTGCGGCGTTGCAAATCCTCGCCATAGCTGCGGCTATGACTGCGCCTTGCATCCCATCCCGATGCACGGCGCGCACCATCCGGTGACTTATTCAGTCATCGCCTTAGAAAAGCTCCACGTCGTCGTTGCTGACCTTGGATTGGAAATGCCCCTCGGCCACGAGGTCGTCGTAGTAGCGCACCTGGTTGCGCCCGTTTTCCTTGGCGAAATACAAGGCTTGGTCAGCCTGGCCCAGGATTTCCACGGGCGAGCCTTTGTCGGTAGAGACAAAACCCACGCTGACGGTGACCTGCCCCACCTGCGGAAAATAGTAGTCTTCGACGTTCTTGCGGAATCGGTTGAAAACCTTGTGCGCTGTTGACAGGCTGGTCGATCGCAACAGCACCACGAACTCCTCGCCGCCAAAGCGGAAAATGCGGTCATGGCTGCGGAACGAGGAGCGCAGAATGTTGGCGACCAGGATCAGCACTTCATCGCCATACAGGTGTCCGAATCGGTCATTGACCATTTTGAAATGGTCAATGTCCACCACAGCCAGCCATTGCTGCATGGTGTCCGGGGGGGCGTCGGCGTCTTCCTCCATGCTGGCGATGGCCTGGGGCCGCTCCCCAGGGTCGTTGGATGTGAAGCGTGAGAACTGCTCGTCGAAAGTCTTGCGGTTGAACAGGCCGGTCAGCGCATCGCGCTCGCTGTAGTCCAGCAGGCTCTGGTAGTTTTTGTAGACGTGAAAGACGCTGGTGATCACATCGAGTTTTTGGGCCGAAAAGGGGCGCGACTGGATGACTTCGAGACAGGTTGTCACCTTGTCATGCATCCAGACGGGCAGCCATAGGCAATAGCGCCCCCGGCCCAGGGTTGCGGCAGCACTGGCGCTGCGCGCCTGGATGCATTCCAGCAAAGCGGGTATTTCCGTGATGGGCTGGCGCAAGGGGTCTTGGGCTGCTTCGCTTTCGGCAGAAACCCATTGGCCTTTGTCCATCCAGGTGATGGGGCGCACGAAGTAGGCGTCGTTGACGGTAAAAACTTCCAGTGAACGTACCTGCACGACGGAGCTGAGCGACTGCAGCGTGGACAGCACCGACACCGCCAGCCGCAAGTGATCGCGGTGGCCGGTCATTTCAAC
>NZ_BAAGQN010000004.1:144954-147363 GCF_054783455.1 Simplicispira piscis | reverse complement strand
TGTCCCAGGCGCAGGCCGCGATTTTCGAACTTGGTCAGCGGACGATATTCGGGTTGCGGTGCATAACCCTCGGCGGTGTTGGCCAGCAAGGGTTCTGCGCCGAGCACTTGCAGCATCTGCTCGGCATAAGGCTGCCAGTCGGTGGCGCAATGGATGTAGCCGCCGGGCTTGAGTCGTGCCGCCAGTTTGGCGATCAGAGGCTGCTGGATGAGGCGCCGCTTGTTGTGTTTCTTTTTGTGCCAAGGGTCGGGAAAGAAGATGTGCACGCCGTCCAGGCTTGCAGGGGCCAGCATGTGGTCCAGCACCTCTACGGCGTCGTGTTGCACGATGCGTATGTTCGTCTGGCCCTGCTCGCCGATGCGTTTGAGCAAGGCGCCAACACCGGGTTCGTGCACTTCGCAGCACAGGAAGTTGTCCTCTGGCCGTACACGGGCGATATGCGCCGTGGCTTCGCCCATGCCGAAGCCGATCTCCAGCACCAGCGGGGCACTGCGACCAAATAAGGCTGTGGCGTCTAGCACAGCGGCGGTGTACGGTACGACGAAGCGCGGCCCCAGGTCTTCGAAGGCTTTGGCCTGGCCGGTGGTAGTGCGCCCGGCCCGGCGCACAAAGCTCTTGATGGTCTTGGGGTAGGCTACGCCGACGGGCGCGTTGCCAGCGGGCGGAGAGCGATCGTCCGGCGTTGCAGCATTGCTGCACGGAGCGGCGGGAGCGGTGGAATGCGTTGCGGTCACAGAGATCAATTGTAGAGAGGCATCCATGCCTTGACCCACTGGGACAAGACATCGTTCAGGCTTGTGTTGTCAGGATGCACCAATGTGGGGAGATTCAGCACAGTGGCGGCCGCTTGCAGCGCCTGGAGCGGGTTGTCCAGCACCAGCGGCGCGGCGCCATGCTGCTTGGAGAGCTTTTCGCCATCAGCACCCCGCACGAGCGGGGTGTGCAGGTACAGCGGTGTTGGCTGTTGCAGCGCCTGCTGCAAAAGGATCTGCCGGGGCGTGTTGTCGGCAAGGTCTTCGCCGCGCACGACATGGGTGATGGCTTGCGCGGCGTCGTCCACCACCACGGCCAGTTGGTAGGCCCACAGGCCATCGGCGCGGCGTAGCACGAAGTCGCCCACGCTGCATGGTACGTCCTGCTGCTGCGAACCCAAGCGGCGGTCTGTCCAGTGCAGCGTATTATTTGCTATCGAAAATGTAGCTGACTGCGCTTGACAGGCGGGCGTTGAATTCTGTTTTTTCATAAAGTCGGTGGTGGCAAAACGCCACGACCGGGCAGCGCGCCCCTGCAGGCCGTTGCGGCAGGTGCCGGGGTAGGGGCGCTCAATGTGGCGCTGGCGTGTGTGGCCTGCGGCTTCATGGACCATTTCAATGTCCTTGCGTGTGCAAGCGCAGGGGTAGGCCAGTCCGCAAGCTAAAAGCTGATCCAGCGCCTGCTGGTACAGGGCGCCCCGGCGGGATTGCCACAGCGGTGGTTCGTCGGGCACCAGGCCGCAGGTCGCCAGCTGGGCAAGAATGTGTTCGCCTGCGCCAGGCAGGCAACGGGGTGTGTCCACATCTTCGATACGTACCAGCCAGCGGCCGCCCTGGCCGCCGTTCCATGCGCGCGCATCCAGCCAACTGGCCAGCGCAGCCACCAGCGAGCCTGCATGCAGCGGGCCCGTAGGCGATGGCGCAAACCGGCCAACGTAACCCCCTGCGCTCATGCAATGGCGAGTGCCAGTTCCAGTCCGGAAATGAAGGCATCTTCGAGCCGGTGGCCCAGGCACCAGTCGCCACAGGCGCCAAGACCTGTGGCTTCGTCCCAGAGGTGGCTCTGGCCCAGGGGCTTGGTGGTCTGCGCGTAACGCCAGCGGTGCACTTCGGCATGCGCGGGTGCGGCACGGATGCCGGTGACCTCAGAAAACGCCTTGAGCAACTTGGCCTGCACGCGATCGGGATCATCCTCGAGGTGCTCTGCCGACCATGCCGGGCTGGCCTGCACCGTCCAGCGCTCAATGCTGTTACGGCCTGGCTTGGACGACTCGCGTGCCAACCACGCGATGCGGTGGTGGGTGCTGCGGGCGGCATTCCATTGCGGTCCCAGCGTGGTCAGGCCCGGGCGCACGGCTTGCGGAAAGGCCGCCATCAGTGTCCAGCAGGGGGCCTGGGATACGTGGGCCATGGCCTGTGAGAGTGCGCTGCCGGTGCCGCTGGCGTCCAGCAGGGCGCGGGCTGGGGTTGCAGGTTGGGCGATGAGAACGGCATCAAAACCGGCGACGACGTGCTGGGCACCGTCGGTTTCTTCCGTGCAGAGCTGCCAGTTGCCCGGGGCCATGCGATCAGGCTCGATGCGCACCACGCGGGTGTGGGTTTGCAGGCGGCCTGCCTGCTGCAAAGGTTGCGCCCAAGCGGCCACCAGGCTGCCCAT
>NZ_BAAGQN010000004.1:7664-144876 GCF_054783455.1 Simplicispira piscis | reverse complement strand
GCGCACGGTGTTGGCACTCCAGGGGCGGCACAGGCCGGGCACCGTGTCCAGGGCCTGGGTAAATCGGGCGTCGCGCACCGTAAAGTACTGCGCTCCGGCGTCAAAGCTGCCGTAGGGGGTTTCGAAGGTGCTGGTGCGGCCGCCGGCGCGGTCGCTTTTTTCGAAAACAGTCACCTGGTGCCCCGCCTGCATGAGGGTGCGTGCGCATGCTATTCCGGCCATGCCAGCGCCGATCACGGCGATGCGACGAGGATTTTGTGCAGCGCGCGGTACTCGGAAACGGGTGGCGCGGGAGGGCTTGGGAGGGGGCATGTTCGGGCCTTTCGGGCAGGTGTCAGTCAGGTGGGTTGTGCAACGCACCCACTCTACACGCCTCGCGCGGGCTTGCGCATCAAAAATGGTGGTGGTTTTCCAGCAGCGCACGCCGTGTCGCAGGGCTTTTTAGCTGGTTCAACCACCATTGCAGTGCCCGGCCGGGTACGGTAAAACCCGGGCCGCCCCAGGCATAGTGCAGGCGCACGCTGCGCTCGGGCCGTGCGACCTTGCGTACCACCAGTCGGCCCGCTTCGACATACGGCCGCACCATGGGCTCAGGCAAAAAACCGCCGCCCAGCCCCCGCAGTTGCACCTGTATCTTGGCTTGCATGCTGTCCACGGTCAGCACGTCCTGCCCACCGAGCAGGCCCATGGTCATGCCGCCGCGCTGTGCTGAATCGGCCACGGCCACGGCACGGTGCTCGCGCAGGGTGGCATCGGTGATGGGTTCTGGGGCGTTGGCCAGCGGGTGGTGTGGCGCCACCACGTAAACAAACAACAGATCGCCCAGTGGTGCCTGCTGGAGGCCTGCTACGGTGTTGCCGCCCTCCGCGATGCCGATGGCCAGGTCTGCTTGGCCCGAGGTGAGTGCTTCCAGTGTCCCCGTCATGATTTCTTCGCGCAGCTTGAGATGCGTGGGGGGTGAAAGGGCATAGAAGGCGTCCACCAGTTCGAGCATGGTGTGGGGTGACATCGCGCCATCGATTGAAAGCGTCAGCTGCGATTCCCAGCCGGTGGCAACGCGGCGCACGCGGTGGGCCACCGCCTCCACGTCACGCAGAAGGCGCTCGCCTTCGCGCAACAGTTCTGTGCCGGCCTCGGTAGGGCGCGCCTGGCGGGCGCTGCGGTCGAACAGCAGCACATCCAGGGCGTCTTCGATCTGGCGCACGCGGTAGGTCAGTGCGCTGGGAACCAGCCCCAGTTGCCGTGCGGCTGCGGCAAAGCTGCCGACCTCGGCAATCACCTGCAGCATGGACAGGTTCTCGGGCGTTAGAGCATCGTGGGCGGAGCGCATAGGGTTCAAATGATTTGAATTGTTCCATCAATCCAGCAGGCCCGCAGGTGCGGTCGTCGCTTCTACAGTGGGGGGTCGATTAAGCCACCCAAAAAGGAGCTACACCATGATGACTATTCGCAAATCACAGGACCGGGGCTATGCCGACCATGGTTGGCTCCAGTCGTACCATAGTTTCTCGTTTGCCGGTTACCACGACCCCCGCCACATGGGGTTTGGCAACTTGCGCGTCATCAACGAGGACCGTATCGCCCCGGGCGCTGGCTTTGGCACGCACGGCCACCGCGACATGGAGATCATCAGCTATGTGCTATCGGGTTCCCTGGCCCACAAGGACAGCATGGGCAACGTGGTGGCCATTGCTCCGGGCGAGGTGCAGCGCATGAGTGCAGGCACGGGGGTAACGCACAGCGAGTTCAACCATGCGCCGGGTGAGACCACACATTTTCTGCAGATATGGATTCTTCCCGACCAAAACGGGATTGCGCCCGGCTATGAGCAAAAAGCCTTTCCTGCAGAGCAAAGGCAGGGGCGCTTGCGTCTGGTGGCCTCGTCCGATGGGGCGCAGAGATCTGTGCGCATCCACGCCGATGCAGCGCTCTATGCTGGGTATTTTGACGCGGGTGAGGCGGTCGAGATGGCACTGGATCCGCAGCGCAAATGCTATGTGCATCTGGTGCGCGGCGCATTGCAGGTCAATGGCCAAGCCTTGGCAGCGGGTGATGCCGCCCTGCTGGAGCAGGAGAGCGCGCTGAGGTTGGACCAGGGCGCCGGTGCCGAGGTGCTGGTGTTTGACTTGCTGCCCTGATTCAGGCCGCACGGGTCAGCAGGGTTTCTTCGATCTTGCCCGCCAGTTGGGAGATGGCCATGGCGGCCGGACAGCCCGGAACCTGCAGCAGCAGTAGCTGGCGGCGCATCACAGCGTCGCGCACGGCGTTATCGGCCGGGATATCACCCATGTGGATCAGGCGCAGTGGGCGACCTGAATTGGTCGTGACAAAGCGTTCGAGGACCTGTTGCAGCTGGCTGGTGATGGCGCGCCCGTCGCCCGGGCGGGCCGTCTGGTTGACCACCATGCGGATATGTTGGCGTTGCTGTTGCATGGCCAGCACCTTGATGGCGGCGTAGGCATCTGTGAGCGAGGTGGGCTCGGGGGTGGCTACTACCAATACCTCGGAGGCCAGCGACACCGAGAACAGCACCACATCGGAGATGCCGGCGCCCGTGTCGAGCAGGATCACATCGAAGCGAGGCGCCAGCGTCTGGATCACGCTGAGGAACTGATTGCGCACCTCGGGCGTCAGGCGCGAATATTCGACCATGCCCGAGCCTGCCAATACCACGGAAAAACCGCCGGGCGCTGCGATCACGGCGTCGTCCAGGCTCGACTTGCCGATGAACACGTCATGTAGCGTGATTTTCGGGTGCAGGTTGAGCACCACGTCGAGGTTGGCCAGGCCCAGGTCGGCATCAAGCACCAGCACGCGCAGGCCACGGCGGGTAAGTGCCGCAGCCAAATTGGCCGAAACAAAGGTCTTGCCCACGCCACCCTTGCCACTGGTGATGGCAATGATGCGTGCGCCCGGGGGCGGTGTCGCCGGTGTGCCGGGGACAGGCGCTGTGGTGGAGGGGGACGGCGCGTCGCTCATTTTCTTGCTTTCAGTGGGCGCTGTCATTGAGGTTCAGGGAGTTCAGGTCGCCC
Source organism: Simplicispira piscis (assembly GCF_054783455.1). Classification (NCBI taxonomy): domain Bacteria; kingdom Pseudomonadati; phylum Pseudomonadota; class Betaproteobacteria; order Burkholderiales; family Comamonadaceae; genus Simplicispira; species Simplicispira piscis. The sequence goes on along the minus strand of NZ_BAAGQN010000004.1, from coordinate 141,844 downwards.
CATCCAGATGGAGTGTAAAGAGGGCCAAAAAGCATGCCCTTTTCCTCTGCGGTGACAGTGCTGTCAGGCTGTTCTTCGATGCACACGCGGTTGCGTCCTTCGGCCTTGGCCCGGTAGAGCAGGTGGTCGGCCCGATCCGTCCAAAGCGGAGTGGTCGAGCGAATCCATTGCAAGGCATAAGCCCCGCCCACGCTGATGGTGATGCTCAACTCGGTGTTGGAGTCGATGCGCACGGGCGTCGTAGCGATGGTGCGGCGGATGCGCTCGGCCACCGCTTTGCCAAAGGCTGCCTGGCAGGCGGGCAACACCACAGCAAATTCTTCGCCACCATACCGGGCCAGGGTGTCCATGGGCCGCACGCATTGTGTCAACGTGTTCGCCACGGCCTGCAGCACCTTGTCACCGGCCAGGTGGCCGTAGGTGTCATTCACATGCTTGAAATGGTCGATGTCGAGCATCAGCAGCAATGCGGCTTCGCCCGATCGGGTGACGCGATCGATTTCCCGCTCGAGTACGGCCTGGAACTGGCGTCGATTGGCCAGGCCAGTGAGTGGGTCGCGCAGGGAAAGGTCGCACAGCCCGTCAATCATTCTTTGCAGGTACTGCGCCGGCGTGGTGCCCGTCGGAGGAATCTCCCCACGGCCGAGCAAAGCGGCAGCTGTATCCAGGCGCAGGTCGCGCAGGTCAACAGAGAGAAGGGGAGCGATTTTGGCCACGTGTTACAAGGGTCAATTCAGTCCGAGTGTACCTGTGCATCGGGTGGTTGTAGCTGGCGTAGTGCTCGCAGGGCATCCGCATCGGTGCGGTACATGCGCAGCTTGGGTCCGGGGGTTAAAACCCCTGCGCGCTCCAGTACCTGCTCGATCGGCAGTTTGAGCCCGCTGATGTGCAGCGTGCAACCTTCGCGCAAGACCAGTGCCTGCAGCCGGGCGAAAGTTTCCACGCCGGTCACGTCGACGCGGTTGATTGGCTGGGCAAACAGGCAGACATCGGTCAGGCCCGGGCGGGCCGCCATTCGGTCGGCCATTGAGCGCTCTAGTGCGCTGGCCGATGCAAAGTCCAGTTCCGCGTCCATGCGCAGGGCCAGCAAATCGGGGGCCAGCGGGGCGAGCTGCCACAGCTGCCGGTCGCGCAGACTGCCGTCGGGGTGCAGGCCGACTTCAATGATGCGGGGGTGCAGGCGTTGGTAAAGATAGTGGCTGAGGTTCATCAACAGGCCCACCAGTACGCCCCAATACAAATAAGGGGCTGTGGCCAGGGTGATGGCGAAGGTCGTAGCGCTGATGGAGGCCTCGACCCGCGATATACGCCACAGTTTATGCAGCGTCGCGGGTTTGATCAGGCCCGTAATAGCCATTACTACGACGGCGGCCAACACCGATTGCGGCACATGGTGCAGCGCAGGGGTCAACCACAGCAAGGCGACAAGCACCACGACACAGGAGAACACCGAGGCCCAGCCGGTGCGGGCTCCGGCATACAGGTTGATGGCCGAACGCGAAAACGAGGCGCTGGTGGCAAAGGCGCCGCACAGGCCTGAACTGATCTTGGCCAGGCCATGGGCCATCAGATCCTGGTTTTCATTCCAGCGTGTTCCGCTGCTCTGGTGGTCTACCTTTGCGCTAGAGGCCGTTTCCAGAAAACTGACCAGGGTGATCACCAGCACCGGCATGATGAGTGCGCCCAGCGTGGACCAAGGCAAGGCGCCCGGCCAGAAGGGGTGAGGCAGGCCGGAGGGCAGAACCCCCACCACGGCGCCGCCACCTTCGGCGTAGCCTATGGCCTTGCTGATGAGTGCAGCGCCACCCATGACTACGATCACGGCCGGAAATCTGGGCCAACGCTTGCGTGCCAGCCAGAGCACCGCAATGCTGCCCAGGCCCATGGCTGCGCCCGCCACATCGAAATGCTGCAGGCTGGGGCTGTCGACCAGTTCGGTCAGTGATACATGTAGCCCCAGCAGGCCCGGCAGTTGCGAGGCCAGAATCAGCAAGGCGGCTGCCTGTGTGAAACCGCTGAGCACGGGGGATGTGACCAGATTGAGCAGCCAGCCAAACCGCACCAGGCCCAGTACGAGCTGGAGTGCGCCCGACAGCAGCGCAATCCACACCGCAAGAGACACCCATTGCGCGCTGCCAGGCACCGCCAGGCCGCTGAGAGACGTGCCGATGAGCAGGCTCGTCAGGGCCGTGGGGCCTACACCCAGCCGGGTGGACGAGCCCCAGAGCACCGCCACCAGGCCCGGTAGGAGCGAGGCATAAATGCCCGTGACCAGTGGCATGCCGGCCAGTGCGGCGTAGGCCACGCCCTGGGGCACGAGCATCAGGCCAACGGTCAGGCCTGCCCAGAATTCGCCCTTGAGAAGCTCGCGATCGGGCCGAGGCCAGGCCAGAAAGGGAAACCAGCGGGTCATGGTGACGGGCAGCATGCCGCCATTGTCGTGCCGATGATGAGCCTTTGTCCTACGCTGTGATCCGTCCTGTCTGACCCGGCAGGCGGGGTCGGGACTCTAAAGTTCCAGTCATCCCATTTTTGAGAGGAGTCTCTTCATGAACAACGAGCATTTTTCCTATCGAGCAGCCCAACGTATCGCCACTGTGGTGGCTGTCTCCGCACTGGCCTTTGGACTGGTCGCTTGCGACAAGCCCCAAGACGCTACGCTCGGCCAGAAGATTGACAACGCTGTCGAAAAGACCGAGCAGGCGGCCCAGGATGCCAAGGTGAAAGCTGAGCAAGCCGCCCAGGACGCCAAGGTCCAAGGTGAAAAAGCCATGCAATCGGCTGAAAAAGGACTGGAAAAAGCGGGCGACAAAATGGAGGCCGCAGCGCAGGAGGCGGGCGCCATGGCACGTGATGCCGCCAGTTCGGCCGCCACACTGGCCAGCGATGCAGGCATTACGGCACAGGTGAAAGCCGGCCTGGCCAAGGACTCCGACCTCAGTGCGCTGAAGATCGACGTGGACACCCGCAGTGGCGTGGTCACTCTCAACGGCACCGCGCCTTCGGATGCTGCACGCGAACGTGCCGCCGCCATTGCGCGGGAGGTGAAGGGTGTCACCTCCGTCATCAACCATTTGACGGTGTGAACAAGCGCGGGTGGCTGCGCGCTACCATGGCGCCATGAAAGATACCGCGCCCGACCTGTCCACCCGCATTGTTCACCATTCTTACCAGCCCCCTGTGGGCTTTGCGGCGCCGCAGCCCGGCGTTTTCAAGGCATCCACTGTCATATTCCCCAGCGTTGCCGCACTGCGCACGCGCGAGTGGAAAGACAAGAGCGGCTATACCTATGGGCTGCATGGCACTCCTACCACCTTCACCCTGGAAGAACGCTTGTGCACGCTCGAAGGTGGTTTGCACTGTGTGCTGGTGCCCAGCGGACTGGCGGCGATTGGCAATGTCGCCCTGGCGCTGCTCAGGGCGGGCGATGAAGTGCTGGTTCCCGATAACGCTTACGGGCCGAACAAGGCCATGGGTTCGACCACTTTGGCCCAGTTTGGGGTGCGCCAGGTGTTCTACGATGCACTGGATACTGCCGATCTGGCTGCCAAGATCACGCCTGCGACCCGTCTGGTCTGGCTGGAGGCACCCGGCTCGGTGACGCTTGAATTTCCGGACCTGTGCGAGCAGGTGCGCATTTGCCGCGCCAACGGGGTGCCCACCGCGCTGGACAATACCTGGGGCGCGGGCCTGGCGTTTTCACCCTTCGACCTGTTGGGTGATGGCAGTGGCAGCCTGGCGGTGGATGTGTCCGTGCACGCCCTCACCAAGTACCCCAGCGGCGGTGGGGATGTGCTCATGGGTAGCGTTATTACAAGAGACCCTGCCTTACACCATCAGATCCAGCGCACCCACATGCACTTGGGGCTGGGCGTGGGGGCTAACGACGCCGAGGCCATACTGCGCGCGCTGCCGAGCATTGGCCTGCGCTACCGCGCCCACGACCAGGCCGCGCGCACCCTGGCTCGGTGGATGCAGCAGCAGACCCCTGTGGCCCAGGTGCTGCACCCCGCATTGCCCGATTCGCCGGGCCATGCCCATTGGAAAGCCCTGTGCGGTGCAACCCGGGATGGCGAAGGCCTGGCTGCTGGCCTGTTCAGCGTGGTCATCGATGCGCGGTATTCCCAAGCCCAGGTGGATGTCTTCTGTGATGGCCTGGAGTATTTCAAGCTGGGGTACAGCTGGGGCGGCCCTATGAGCCTGGTGGTTCCCTACGAGCTGGGCAGCATGCGCAGCCAGCCCTCGCCGCACCTGCGGCCGGGCACCTTGGTGCGGTTTTCCATGGGGCTGGAAGCCGTGCAGGACTTGCAAGCCGATGTGGAGCAGGCCATGCAGCGTGCCTTTGGTTGAGGCTGCATGTGCCTTCCATCAACAGACTGAAAGAGTAGGGTATCGGTTGAGATAGATCAAGAAGCAGCAATGAGGGCATACATTGGGTGAACAACCCCTGGATGCCATGACGACCCACACTGCCTCTGACCGCGACACCCAACCTATTGTCTTGCAGGCGTTGCGTTGGGCCGACCCTTGGCGCTGGCTGCAGCGCGGCTGGCAGGACATGCGTTGCGCCCCGGGTATTGCCTTGTTCTATGGCGCCTGCTTTTGGGGCATGGCACTGCTGTTGGGCTGGGTGTTCCGGTCGCGGCCTGAATATGTCATGTCGATGGCCAGCGGCTGCTTGCTGTTGGGGCCTTTTTTGGCCATGGGCCTGTACGACACCAGCCGCCGCCGCGAGGCAGGCTTGGAGCCTGAGCTGGGCCAGTCCATTACCTGCTGGGACAAACACATGGGCAGCATGGGCATGCTGGTGCTGGTGCTCATCGTGCTGGAACTGCTTTGGGGCCGGGCGTCCCTGGTGGTGTTTGCTGTGTTCTTCAACACTGGCATGCCCTCCACCACGGGCGTGGTGCAAGCCATTTTCAATCTGCAGAACTGGAGCTTCGTCGCTGTTTACACCGTGGTGGGTGGCGTTTTTGCGGCCATCGTGTTCTCCGTCAGCGTGGTGTCCATCCCCATGATCCTGGACCGTGACACCGATGCACTCACCGCAGGCATCACCAGCATGCGGGTGGTGGTGGAAAACACCGGAGTCATGCTGCTCTGGGGGGCATTGATCACGTTGCTGGTGGTGGCGTCCATGGTTTTCTGGGGCGCAGGGCTGCTGCTGGTCGGTCCCTTGTTGGGTCATGCCAGCTGGCATGCCTATCGTGCAGCCGTGGCGGTGCCTGTGGCTGTGGGGTCATGAAGGCTCTTCACAGGGCAAGCTGTTACAGTGGGACTCCACTTTAGAGAGAGCAATCACCTTGGCAACCCCCAATTACGGATACGAAAAACGCCAGCGTGAGCTGGCAAAAAAGAAGAAAAAAGAAGAAAAACTGCGCGCTAAGGCGTCAGGCCCCCGCTATGACACCAACGGTGCCCCTTCCGATGGAGTCGCCGAGAACCATCCCGGCCAGCCCGCCGCCCCTGGTGGCGAGAACGCCCCGTCCTGATAAACGCCCACCCTGCCCAAGGCCCTTGTTCAGCGCAGCAACTTGCGCAGTGCGGGCCACACGTTCCCGAGCATGATCGGATGTGCCTGGGCATTGGGGTGAATACGGTCGGGCTGGAACAGGGCCGTAGCGTCTGGCCCGTTGGCCACACCTTCCAGCAAAAAAGGCACCAGCGCCGTTTGGTGCTGGCGCGCCACCTCTCCAAAAGCAGCGGCAAAGCGCCGCGCATAGTCGCTACCGTAGTTGGGCGGTACCTGCATGCCCACCAGCAGCACCTTGGCACCGGCCTTTTGCGCTGCCTGTGCCATGGCGGAGAGATTGTCCTGCGTGTTCTTCATAGGCAAGCCGCGCAATGCGTCGTTGCCACCCAGTTCGATCACCACCACGGCAGGCTTGTGCTTGTCCAGCAGCGCGGGCAGGCGCGCCCGGCCGCCCGACGTGGTATCGCCGCTGACGCTGGCGTTGACCACGGTGGCGGCCACCTTTTCGTCGGCCAGGCGTTTCTCCAGCAAGGCCACCCAGCCCGTACCACGGGCCAGGCCGTACTCCGCGCTGAGGGAGTCGCCCAGCACCAGGATCGTGGGCCCACTGCCCTTGGCAGACGCCTGCGCCGTTCCCAGGCAAAGCCCCGCCAGTGTGCTGGCTGCCAAGCCCAGGATAAAGTGGCGCCGAAGCCGATCTGTTCTCACGTTCGAACACCTTTCATCATTCATGTCTGATTCTTCCACGCCACCTGCGCACCCCGTCATTGCTGTTGAGCATGTGTTCAAGTCGGTCAGCGACTCCACGGGTACGCTCGACATTCTGCGCGACATTGATTTCCGGCTGGCGCACAGGGAAACCGTGGCCATCGTTGGAGCGTCGGGCTCGGGCAAGAGCACGCTGCTGTCCATCATCGCCGGGCTCGATACCCCCACGCGCGGCACGGTGCGCCTGGATGGGCAGGACCTGTTCGCTCTGGGCGAGGACGACCGTGCCGCCTTGCGGGCGCAGAAGATTGGTTTCGTGTTCCAGAGCTTTCAGCTCATGGGCAACTTGACCGCGCTGGAAAACGTGATGCTTCCACTGGAGCTGGCAGGCCGGCGCGATGCGCGCAAGCGTGCGACCGAGATGCTGGAACACGTTGGCCTGGGCCAGCGCCTGGGCCACTACCCCAAGGTACTCTCAGGCGGCGAGCAGCAGCGTGTGGCGCTGGCGCGGGCCTTCGTGGTGCAGCCGGCGGTGCTGCTGGCCGACGAGCCCACGGGAAGCCTTGATTTCGCCACTGGCGAGACCATCATGCAGCTCATGTTCGACCTCAACCGCGAGCAAGGCACCACGCTGGTGCTGGTCACGCACGACCGGGGCATTGCACAGCGTTGCGAGCGCTGCATCACGATAGAAGCCGGGCGTGTGGCGATGGCCTGAATTTTGGGTATTTTTGGCCTCTAGCGCTTTATGGATAAGCGATAGCAGCTATAAATTATATAGCATTCGTGTGCAGCGGATAATTGCGCCATGTCCAGCCCCAAAGTCCTCTTCGGCTTCCATGCCGTGGGCGTGCGCCTGAAAACCGCGCCGCAATCCATCATTGAAATTTATTACGAGGCCACGCGCCGCGATGCGCGCATGCGCCAGTTCCTGGACCGCGCCAGGGAAGCGGGCGCCCGGATGATCGAGGCCGACAGCCTGCGCATTGCCAAGCTGGCCGGTAGCCATGGCCACCAGGGCGTGGCTGCGCGGGTGCAGCCCCTGCCGCAGGCCACCTCGCTCGACGAACTGCTGGAAGACCTGGAAGCCGCAGGCGTTGAGCAGCCTTTGCTGCTGGTGCTCGACGGCGTGACCGACCCGCACAACCTGGGCGCCTGCCTGCGCGTGGCCGATGGCGCAGGTGCCCATGCGGTGATTGCCCCCAAGGACCATGCCGTGGGCGTGAACGCCACGGTAGCCAAGGTGGCCAGTGGTGCCGCAGAAACCGTGCCGTATTTCATGGTGACCAATTTGGCGCGCACGCTGAACGAGCTCAAGGAGCGCAACATCTGGATCATCGGTACCAGCGACGATGCCCCGCAAACCATCTACCAGGCAGAGCTGAAGGGCCCGGTCGCGCTGGTGCTGGGTGCCGAGGGCGACGGTATGCGCCAGCTCACGCGCAAGACCTGCGACGCGCTCGTCAGCATTCCCATGAAGGGGGCGGTCGAGAGCCTGAACGTGTCCGTGGCCAGCGGCGTGTGTCTGTACGAAGCCCTGCGCCAGCGTGCCGTCTGAACCCGCGGCGGGGGCGCAAGCGCTCGAATCTGCCATCGCCGGGGTGCGCCAGGCCCGACACATCGCCGTGCTCACCGGCGCTGGTGTGAGCGCCGAATCGGGCGTACCCACGTTCCGCGATGCGCAAACAGGCTTCTGGGCACAGTTTCGCGCCCAAGACATGGCCACCCCTGAGGGTTTTCGGTCCCACCCGCAGCGGGTGTGGGACTGGTACCAGTTTCGCCGCGGCCTGGTTGCGCAGGTGCAGCCCAATGCCGCGCACCGGGCACTGGCGGACTTCGCCCTGCACCACCCGGAGCGCATGACCTTGATGACGCAAAACGTGGACGGATTGCACCAGCGCGCGGACAGCCCCCAGGTGCTGTGCCTGCACGGAGAGCTGCAGCGCAACCGCTGGCTCGATCTGCCGTGCCCCCATTGCGACCTGGAGAACACGGTCGATGCGCGCCCGCCGTACTGTGGTGCCTGCGGCAACCTGGTTCGGCCGGATGTGGTGTGGTTTGGCGAGCCCTTGCCCCTGGCTGTGCTGGACGCTGCGCAGGCTGCGGCCCGCATGTGCGACCTGATGCTCGTGGTCGGGACTGCCGGTGCGGTGTACCCGGCCGCAGGCCTGGCGCACAGCGCCCGCGCCGCAGGCGCCCGGGTGGTGGTGGTGAACACCGCCGACAGTGCACTGGACGATGTGGCGCATGCCGTGGTGCGCGGCCCCGCTGCCGTGGTCTTGCCTGCATTGCTCGGTGTGTGATTTCTGCACACCCTGTCCCTGAGTGGCTGGACAGGGGAGGGGGTGGTCATTAATATGCAGCCCCTTTGCATCTTTCAAGGTTCGTTATCCATGAGTCGCCGCCAATTTCTCCTGCGCACCACGCAAGCCGTCGCCGCCACCAGCCTGCCTACCTGGGCCCTCCCTGCGCTGGCCGCCGAAGAAGCCTTGTCGGCGCGGCATGTCACGCTGGGGTGCTCCATCGCGCTCACGGGCCCGCTGGGGCAGGCGGGTATCGAGCAAGTCGCCGGCATGAAAGCTGCGTTTGCCGAACTGAACCAGGCCGGTGGTGTTTTCGGGCGTGAAATCCAGCTGGAGGTGAAGGATGACGGCTACGTGGCTGCACGCACCCTGCAGAACGTTACCGCGATGCTGGCAGCCCAGTCGGCGTTTGCGCTCATCTCGCCGTTGGGTACCGCCAACACCGCGGCCATCTTGCCGCTGATCGAAGGCAAGGGCATACCTACCGTGGGGCCAGTCACCGGCGCGCCATCGCTGCGCACGGCAGAGCAACGGCATGTGTTCTTCGTACGTCCCAGCTACCGCGATGAAACCCAGCGCCTGGTCCAGCAGGTTGGCGATATGGGTCTCAAGCGCATTGCCGTGGTGTATCTGGACAACCCGTTTGGCAAGGAGGTGCTCTCGGACATGACCAAGGCGCTGGAAGCCGCACAGGTTGAACGTGCTGGTGAATTCGCCCTGGCCGTGGATGGCAAGAATGCCGTGGAATTGGCTGATCAGGTCGCTGCTGGAAGCCCCAGCGCCGTCTTGCTGGCCACTACGGGAACGGCCAACACCGCCTTCATGCTCGCATTCCGTGCACGCGCCGCCGGTGTGCCCATGGCCGGCCTGTCGGTCACGGTGATTTCGTCTGAAATGCCCAAACTGGGCGCGGCTACGCGCGGCATGGCGCTGGTGCAGGTGTTTCCAGACGCCAACTCGCAAAAATCGGTGCTGGTACGCAAGTTCCAGAGCACCATGAAGAACACGGGCGCCGCGCCTGCTTATCTGAGCAGTGCCAGCGCGCTGGAAGGCTGGATCAATGCGCAGGTGATGATTGAAGGCTTGAAGAATGCGGGCAAGGACCTGACCCGCGAGCGCTTGCGCACAGGGCTGGCCAGCGTGCGCAGCCTGTCCTTTGGTGACTTCAGCGTGGGCTTTGGCAACAAGGCGCCTTATGTGGGCACCGACTCGATCTACCTCGCCATTTACGCTGAAAAAGGCCGCCGCCTGAGCTGAACCTTGCGCTAGCGCAAACAGCCCCCGCTGCCGCTGCGCGCAGCGTTGACGCCGCAGGGGCCTGTTGTTGATACTGCCTGCTGACTGCGGGTCAGGGTAGACGGGCCGTTTCCTGGCTGCTCCCTTGTGCTCGTCACTGGAGGGGCCATGGAGCACACAGCCGGTACGCAGGAAGCGCTGCAAAAGAGCATTGAGCGCCTGGAGCGCGAGAACCAGGCCTTGAGGGCTGCGCTGGAGGGCAGCGACAACGCGCTCAAAGAGGCGCGTGCCACGCTGGTGCGCGGCGCGGCCTATAACAAGCGGGTCTATCAAGAATCGCCCGTGCCCATCGTCATCATCGACCCGGCCATTGGCATCGTAGATTGCAACCAGGCGGCGGTGCGCATCTACGGTTTCTCATCGCGCGATGAGGTGCTGGGCAAGATGCCGCTGGATTTTTCGGCACCAACGCAATACGACGGTACCGACACCCAGACAGCGGGCGAGGAAATCACGCGTTCCATCTTTGAGCATGGTATTGCCAATTTTCTCTGGCGTGCGCAGCGCGCGAATGGTGAAATTTTCGATGCCGAGGTCAATCTCATGGCCTTCGATTGCGGCGGCCGTATTTTGCTGCGCTTCACGGTGGATGATGTGTCGGAGAAGCGCCGTGTGCGGCAGGAGATCGACCGCCAGCAGGCTGAGATCCGCAAACTGCTGCAAGAGCAGCAGGTGATTTTTGAAAACACCCCCAATGGCATTTGTTATTCCGCCGATGGCATCGTGCTGCGGGTCAACAAGCGCTTGTGCGAGAGTCTGCAGATGGCGCGCGAGGATTTGCTGGGCAAGCCGGTAGCGCAGGCACTGTTTTCTAGCGAGGACAACTACCAGTCCTTTGCGGCCATGGCGGGGCCGCTGCTCAGCGCCGGCAAGGTGGTGCGCACCGAGTGGGAGTTTCGGCGCAGCGATGGCACATTCTTCGTGGCCATGGTGTCGGGTCAGGGCATCAGCATTGCGGGCTACGAACGCTCGGCCGTTTGGATTTACGAAGACATCACCGAACGCAAGAAACTCGAACGCGACCGCCAGGAGAACGAGGACCGCCTGCTCCGCATTCTGGAGAACAGCCCCGTAGGCGTGGTCATTGGCACGCCGGAAGGGCAACTGGTGTTTGCCAACCGCCAGCATGCCGAAATGATGGGGGTGCTCTCTGAGGACATACCGTCGTACAACACCTACCGTTCCTGGCGCAACCCGGCAGACCGCGATACGTTCATGGAGCAACTGCGCCGCGACGGCAGTGTGAAGGCCTACCAGGCCGATCTGGTGCGCGCCGATGGCTCCCCCATCACCGTGCTGCTGTCATCCATGTTGCTGGATTTCTCTGATGGGCGTTACCTGGTTTCCTGGCTCTATGACATCACCGAGCGCCAGATCGTGGAGCAGCGCATCGCGCGCAGCGAGGAGCGCCTGAACCTTGCCTTGCGCGCCGCCCATCTGGGCCTGTACGACTGCACCATCGACGACCAGGGGCGTATCGGTGAGGTGACGGTGAACGACATCTGGGCCGAGATGCTCGGGTACGGCAAAGAAGAACTTCTGGCCCGCTACCCCGATCACCTGGCGTGCTGGAGCGACCTGATTCATCCTGACGACCTGCCCGACGTGCAGCAACGGTTGCAGCGCTTTCTGGGGAACCAAGTGCAAGAGCACCGTGCCACCTTTCGCATGCGCACCCACTCTGGGCAATGGCGTTGGATTCAGGACACGGGCGACGCCGCTCTGCGCGGGCCGGACGGGCGCCCGCGCCGACTGGTCGGTATCAACCAGGACATCACTGACCAGAAAATGGCCGAGGCCAGCCTGCGCGCGAGCGAGGCCCACAACCGCAAATTGCTGGACGAGCAGCAAACGATCTTTGACAACGCCCCCAACGGCATCATCTACACCGCCAACGGCGTGATCCTGCGCGTCAACCAGCGCATGTGTGAACACCTGGGCTACGTGCCCGAGGACATGGTGGGCCAGCCAGGCCACATGATGTACCACTCACAGGACGACTACGCACGCTTTGGCGCTATGGTCGGCCCCTTGCTGGCCACGGGCAAGGATGTGAACGTGGAATGGGAGTTTGTGCGCCAGGATGGCCGCCCCTTCGTTGCCCAGGTCTCCGGGCGTGCCTTGCAGTCGACAGACCACAGCCACGTCACCATCTGGGTGTTTGAGGATATTGCCGAGCGCAAGGCTGCCGAACATGCCATGGCCGAGGCGCGCCGCGTGGCCGAAGAAGCCACCCGCGCCAAGAGCGATTTTCTGGCCAACATGAGCCATGAAATCCGCACCCCCATGAACGCCATCATCGGCATGTCGCACCTGGCGCTGCAAACCCCGCTGGACGCCCGCCAGCGCAACTATGTGGAAAAAGCGCACCGGTCCGCCGTGGGCCTGCTCGGCCTGATCAACGATGTGCTCGATTTTTCCAAGATCGAGGCCGGGAAGATGGTGATCGAGCAAACCGCGTTCCAGCTCGATGAGGTGATGGACCATTTGGCCAACCTGATTGGCCTCAAGACCGAAGACAAGGGGCTGGAGCTGCTCTTCCATGTGGCCCCGGACATTCCTGCAGGCCTGGTGGGTGACCCGCTGCGCTTGGGGCAAATCCTGGTCAACCTGGGCAACAACGCCGTCAAGTTCACCGAGCAGGGTGAGGTGGTGATCGGCATTGAAAAAACCGCCGAGGACGAACAGGGCGTGGAATTGCACTTCCGGGTGCGCGATACCGGCATTGGCATGACGCCTGAAGAACGCGCCAAATTGTTCCGACCTTTCAGCCAGGCCGACAGCTCCACCACCCGCCGCTACGGCGGCACGGGCCTGGGTTTGGCCATCTCGCGCAATCTGGTCGAGCAGATGGGCGGAAGCATCTGGGTCGAGAGTGCACCGGGCCAAGGCTCGGAATTCCACTTCACAGCCCGATTCGGCCGCCAGGAAAATAACGCGGTGCTGCCTCGCCTTGCGCGCGAGACATTGCAAGCCATGCGGGTCTTGGTCGTGGACGACAACGCCTGTGCCCGTGAAATCACCGCCAGCATAGCCCTCAGCCTGGGTCTGCAGGTGGATACAGCCATGGACGGCGCAGCGGCCCTGGCGGCCGTGGCCAGCGCCGAGCAGCAGCACCGACCCTACAGCCTGGTGCTGATCGACTGGAAGATGCCGCAGATGGACGGCATCGAAACCTTGCAACACCTGAACGCGCACGATCTGCTCCAGGTGCCGGCCGCCATCATGGTCACGGCCTATGGCCGCGAAGAGGCCCTGGGCGAAGCCGAACGGCGCGGCGTGGCGCTGCGCTCGGTGCTCACCAAACCAGTCATGGCCAGCCAGTTGCTGGACGCCATTGGCCGTACCCTGGACCACAAAGCGGTGACCGAGCACCAGTCAGGCCTGATTGGGCAAGACGCACAGGCTGCCATGCAACAGCTGGCAGGCGCTCGCGTGCTGCTGGTGGAAGACAACGAGCTGAACCAGGAGCTGGCGCTGGAGCTGCTGCGCCATGCTGGCATGGATGTGGAGCTGGCCACCAACGGCCAGGAAGCGCTGGATGCGCTGGCCCGCGATGCGCGTTTCGACTGCGTGCTGATGGACTGCCAGATGCCCGTGATGGACGGCTACGAGGCCACGCAACGTATCCGCGACAACCCGGCGCTGAAGACCCTGCCCATCATTGCCATGACCGCCAACGCGATGGCAGGCGACCGCGAACGCGCCCTGGCCCGGGGAATGAACGACTACATCGCCAAGCCGCTGGATGTGGGCAGCATGTTCCGCACCATTACCCGCTGGGTGGGCGCGCGCTGCGCCGTGCCGGGTGCTACCGCGGCAGCGGCGTCGCTGCCGTTGTCATCGTCGCTGCCGCCTGCCGCACCAGGGTTGCCGCACCTGCCCGGTATCGACACCCGCGCCGGTTTGGCAACCACCCTGCACAACGAGGTGCTGTACCGCTCACTGCTGGGCAAATTCCGCGCAGGTCAGGCGGGGTTTGCCGCTGGCTTTCGGGCAGTGCAAGGCCAGGGGGATGCCACGGCACCCGAGCGCTTGGCCCACACCCTCAAGTCGGTGGCCGGCAGCATTGGTGCACGCAGTGTGCAGGCCGCTGCAGCTGCGCTCGAGAGTGCCTGCAGAAAAGACGAGGCGCCTGCGCGCATTGCAGCCCTGCTGGAGGCGGTGGACGCGGCCTTGGCTCCAGTCATTGCGGGGCTGGACCGCCTGGATGCCGCAGTCAAGGATGTGTCAGTGGCTGCGCCCATAGCCCCGGACGTGCAGCAGATACAGGTGTTTCGGCAGGAATTACAGGCCCTGCTGGTGGCCGGTGATGCCAGCTCGCTGGATCTGGTCGCCCGGCACGGCGGGCTGCTGCAGGTTGCCTGTCCGCACGCGCACCAAGCCATCGCCGCCGCCATTGACGGGTTTGACTTCGAAGCGGCGCTGTCTTTGATGCAGTAACGCTTAACGGGTGTGCGCCACAAAGCGGTTGCGCCCCGCGCCTTTGGCTTCGTACAGCGCCGCGTCCGCCAGGTCCACCAGGGCCTGGGCGGGCTCGTCGGCCCGGGGCACGGCAGTGGCCACGCCCAGGCTGATGGTGACATGGCGGTGTGTGGGTGACTGGGCGTGCTCCAGGCGCTGCGCTTCAATCGCTGCACGCATCTGCTCTGCCAGGCGGTGGGCGCCGGTGCTGTCGGTGGACGGCAGCAAACAGCCAAACTCTTCGCCGCCGCAGCGCGCCACCAGGTCGGTGGGCCGCGTCACGCATGCGGCCAGGGTGCGGGCCACCTGGATCAGGCATTCGTCGCCTCCCGGATGGCCATAGTGATCGTTGAAGGCCTTGAAATGGTCAATGTCAATGGCAATCAGCGACACCGGTGTCTGCTCGCGTGCGGCGCGCTGCCACTCCAGTACCAGGCCATCGTCAAAACGGCGCCGGTTGCTGATGCCTGTGAGATGGTCTTGCGTGGTCAGGCGCTCCAGCAGGTCACGGTTGCGCTTGAGCTCGATATGGTTGCGCACCCGGGCCTGCACGATGGACGGTCGAATGGGCTTGACGATGTAGTCGATGGCGCCCAGCGACAGGCCCCGGGCCTCGTCCTCTTCGTCGTCGCGCGACGATACGAACAGCACCGGGATACGCGCCGTGGCCGGGTTCTGCTTGAGCCGGGCACACACCTCGTAGCCATCCATGCCGGGCATCATGACGTCCAGCAAAATCAGGTCGGGCGGCTCGGCCGATGTGGCCAGCGCCAGGGCCCGCTCTCCGTTGATGGCCACCTTGACTTTGTAGTCCTGCTTGAGCACCGCCGAGATGATCTGCAGGTTCTCCGGGGAGTCGTCCACGACCAGAATGCTTGCTTGTGCTTCCATCTGCGCTTCCTCGGGTGCGATGACGAACCGGCGCAGTGTTCTCGTGGCCTGTGACCGGATGTGTTTGCCGCCGAAAAGAATACGGGGGTTTCAGGTGCGCCGGGCCAAAAATCCGGCCCCGACTGCGCTGGATCAAATCGCCATCCTGTCCAAGGCGCGCAAGAGGGAAGCAGGGTGACGTAACTATTTGATGCATGGACGCTGGCGGAGCCTCATACCCAGCCGATGGCCCCCAGCACGGCGCCCGCGCCCAGCAGCCACAACAGGTGCAGCCGGGTGCGCCAGACCAGCACCGCGGTGGCAGCGGTCAGCAACCACAGCGGCCAGTCGGTGGCAGGCTGGCCCTGCGCACGGCCCAGCACCCAGGTGGTGGCCATCAGCAGCCCAATGACCAGGGGCGCCATGCCCTGTTTGAAGGCGCGCACCGCGCGCCGCTGGCGGTTGCGGTGTGCCCAGCGTGTGGCCAGCCACGTCAGCGTGGCGCTGGGCAGCATGATGCCCAGCATGCACAGCGCCGCCCCCAGCAGGCCATAGCCCCACCCGCCTGCGTTCAGCCCTACATGCCAGCCCAGCAGGGCAATAAACAGCACGTTGGGGCCTGGCGCTGCTTGTGAAATGGCGATGCTGGCGCTGAACTGCATGTCGGTCAGCCAGGCATTGCGCTCCACCAGAAAACGGTGCATGTCGGGCGCCGTGGCAATGGCTCCGCCCACAGCCAGCAGCGAGATCGACAGGTAGTACAGAAACAGGTGCAGCCAGTCGAGGGGCTGTAAAACGATGGCGTGCGTCATGGTGCGAGCTTGCGCCAGGTGAGTACGCAGGCGGTGCCGCCCACCAGCAGCAGCACCCAGTACAGCGGCATGCGCAGCCACACCATGGCAGCAAACGTGGCCCCCGCAATGGCCGCGCACACCCAGGGCCCCAGCGGGTGGGTGCGCAGCGCGGCGGCCAGCTTCAGGCCCATGCCTGCAATCAGTCCCGCCGCCACCGCACCCATGCCGCGCAAGGCGCCCGCCATGGCGGGGTGGCTGGCCCACTGCGCGTACACCATGGCCGCCCCCAATGCCAGCACCAGCGGCAACGACAGCATGCCCGCCAGCGCCGCAAAGGCCCCGCGCAGGCCAAAATGGCGGTCGCCAATCATGATGGACAGGTTCACCACGTTGGGCCCCGGCATCACCTGGGCCACGGCCCAGTCTTCCAGGAACTCCTCGTTCGTCATCCAGCGCTTTTTCTCGACCAGTTCGCGCTGCACCACCGCCACCACGCCGCCAAAACCTTGCAGGGCCAGCCAGGTAAAAGACCAGAACAGATCCGCCACGTTGCGCGGGCCGGGCGCCACGGGCGCGGCGCCGGGGAGGAGGGGGGCAGAGTGCATAAAAAATTGAATAAAAAGTGACCCTAGCGCTTATCCATCAAGCGCTGACAGCTATCATAACAATAGCTATTGGGCCTGCAACGGCCACCATCGTACGCCCATGGCACACTGCCCGTTGTGTCCTCCACGAAAGCCTTTCCATGAAACTCATCCGTTACGGTGCGCCTGGTGAAGAGCGCCCAGGTCTGGTCGATGCCCAGGGTGTGCTGCGCGACCTTTCGATGCTGCTGGCCGACATCGGCCCTGCGCAGCTTGCGCCCCGCACCCTGGCGGCCCTGGCCGCCATTGACGCGGCGCGCCTGCCCGCCGTGCCAGGTCAACCGCGCCTGGGCTGCCCCGTGGGTGGGGTGGGCAAGATCGTGTGCGTGGGCCTGAACTACCGCGACCACGCGCTGGAGGCGGGCATGCAGCCACCGGCCGAGCCCGTGTTGTTCATGAAAGCCATCACGGCCTTGAGCGGCCCGAATGACCCCTTGCACATCCCGCCGGGTTCGCAAAAGACCGACTGGGAGGTGGAGCTGGGCATCGTCATCGGCACCCGCGCCCGCCATGTGACTGAGGCCGACGCACTGCAGCATGTGGCAGGCTACGTGCTGGGCAACGATGTGTCCGAGCGCGCCTACCAGATCGAGCGCGGCGGCCAGTGGGACAAAGGCAAGAGCTACGACGGCTTTGCCCCCATCGGCCCCTGGCTGGCCACGGCCAATGCGGTGGCCGACCCGCATGCCATCGACCTGTGGCTGGAGGTCAATGGCCAGCGCGTGCAAAACAGCAGCACGCGCAACTTCATCTTTGGTGTGCCCACGGTGGTGTCGTACATCAGCCAGTTCATGACGCTCGAGCCTGGCGACATCGTGCTGACCGGCACCCCCGCTGGCGTAGGCCTGGGGCAAAAACCGGCGCCCTGGTTCCTCAAGCCTGGCGATGTGGTGCGGCTGGGCGGCACCGGGTTGGGTGAGCAGCAGCAGACCTGCGTGGGCGGCTAGTGCCTTATTTTTCCAGCTGACCGCGCAGCTTGTGGCTGGTGTTGCGCCAGCCCGCCTTGTCGGGGTACTTGACCTTGAAGATTTTCAGATCAGCCTGCGTCTCGTACTTGGTTCTAAAAATCTTGAAGCTGGCCTGCGCCTCATGCTGCACGAAAAACCACTTGGCATCGCCCTCGGCCTGCTGGGCGTAGGCCACCTCGTACCAGCACAGGTCGGCCTGGGTTTCATAGTGCACTTCGCAGACCACGGCATTGGCCAGGTTTTCGTATTTCACTTCCAGGATTTTTGCCATGTCGTCACTTTCTGAAAAAGGCAGGCACCGCCGCGCCCGTGGACTGAGAGGGTATCGTAAAAGCAGGGTGCGTCAGCCCCCAAAGGCCGGGTGAGAGCGCCGCTCATGCCGCACAAACGGCCGTTCAGCCAGTCCGCCGCCGTTTGGCCCGGAGTGGTATGCGTGTCCCGTGGCTCGTGCACATCGGATGCGGCCGACAAATCCGCAATTGACCCGCCCCCATGAAGTCTGAACCGTTCGCCCTGAGTCTGTCGAAGGGTTTCGAAAACCGCAGCCTGAACGGTATTTGAGACATCAACGGGCCGGAGCAATAACGCTCTCTTTTTCAGCAGAATGCTTTTCCCAAAGGCGGGTGTCGGGCTGTGCGCCCGGCGGCGCAACCCAACACACACCAACGCCCGGACGATAGGGTCGGGTATGTGTCCGCACAACGGGCCCCGGGGTTCATACTCAGCCCATCGTTCACCTACGGGGATTGCCATGTCAGCTGCTCCACGCCGCCTGCACCGTGAACGCCACCGCACCGACCGCATCGGCTGGCTGCGCGCCGCGGTGCTGGGCGCCAACGATGGCATTGTGTCCACCGCTAGCCTGGTGGTGGGTGTGGCGGCGGCGCAGGCCAGCCCGTCCGCCATCGTGATGACGGCAGTGGCCGGACTGGTGGCCGGGGCCATGTCGATGGCGGCGGGGGAATATGTGTCGGTGCACTCGCAGGCCGACACCGAAAAAGCCGACTTGGAGCGCGAGCGCCTCGAACTGGCCGCAGACCCGCTGGCCGAAGAACACGAGCTGGTCGGTATCTACGAGCGCCGGGGCCTGGCCCCCGAGTTGGCGCAGCAGGTCGCCCAGCAGCTCATGGCGCACGACGCGCTGGGCGCCCATGCACGCGACGAGCTCGAAATATCCAATGCCATGGCAGCCCGTCCGGTGCAGGCTGCGCTCACGTCTGCCGCCAGTTTTGCCGGTGGCGCCGCCTTGCCCCTGCTGGTAGCCGTTGTGGCGCCCGCCAGCAGCCTGCTGGCTTGGGTGGCGGTTACTGCACTGGTGTTTCTGGCCCTGCTCGGGGGCGTAGCTGCGCGCACGGGTGGCGCGGGTGTGCTGGTGGGCGCCTGGCGTGTCACCTTCTGGGGCGCCCTGGCCATGGCCATCACGGCGGGCGTGGGGATGCTGTTTGGAGCGCCGGTCTGAGAGGCTGAGGGGAATGGGGCGCTTCAGCCCTGCGCGCTGACCACCCGGTTTCGCCCGGCTGTTTTCGCTGCGTACAGCGCGGCGTCGGCCCGGGCGTAGAGGCCGCCAGCGTCTTCCTGGTCCTGCAGCGTCGCCGCGCCAATGCTGATGGTCGTCGGGTGGCCCAGCCAGTTCGCCCGTGCCACGGCGTTGCGCATGCGCTGGGCGACGCCCAGGGCGCCCACAGCATCCGTGTTCGGCAGGATGACGGCGAACTCCTCGCCGCCCACGCGGGCAACGATATCGATGACCCGGGCACAGCCGCTGAGCACCTGGGCGATCGCCAGCAGCACCTTGTCTCCGGCGTCGTGGCCGTAGGTGTCGTTGATACGCTTGAAATGGTCCACGTCCAGCACCAGCAGGCTCAGGGGCGTGGTCCTGCGCTCCACAATAGCCCATTCCAGTTGAAGGCAGTGATCAAACGCCCGCCGATTGCGCAAGCCGGTCAAGGCGTCGGTGGTTGCCAGCTCGCTCAGCGCCCGGTTCAGTTCATCGACCTTTTGCAACTGTGCCAGCAACTGCTGGTTGAGCGCATCGGCGTCCTGCAAGGCCTTGCGCAGCCGGATTTCGCGCAGGGCAGAGTGCGCCAGTTCGACGAGGACCTCCACATCCTGTTCGGTCCACTGCTTGGGCTTGAAATCCACCGCGCAAAAACTCCCCAGTACATGCCCGTCGTCGGTGCGCAGAGGAATGCCGACGTAGGCCCTGACCCCCAGGGATTGCACCGTGGGGATGTCCCGGAAAACGGCCGCTTGCGTCACGTCTTCCAAAACCAGTGCCTCGTTCGACGTCAGGGAGTAGTGGCAAAACGTGCGCCCCGTCAGCTCCCGCGTAGTGCGCAAGGGCTCGCTCAGCCCAAAAGCACTTTTGTAAAAATCGCGGTCGGCATCCAGCAGCGACACAAAGGCCACGGGCGCCCCGGTGAGCCGGGCCGCCAGGCGGGTCAGCCGGTCAAAACTCTCTTCAGGCGGGGTGTCCAGCAGACCGGTGTCGCGCACCGCTGCCAGACGCTGGGGGTCGGTGAGTGCGGCCTGAATCTGGGCTGCATCGGCAGGCTTCGGGGGCGTGGAAGTCATGCGGACATGGTAACAATTTCACACCCCATAGGCCGGGGCCGGGCCGCCATGCCCTTGCTCTGCACCGGCGCCACCCCGGCCCGAGGGCTTTAGCCGCGCCAGGCTACTTCGCCCCCCGTCGCCACCGCCTGCGCCCGGCCCAGAGCTTCGAGCGTTTGCAGCAGCGTGGGCAGGCCCTTCTTCCAGGGGCCACGGCCTTTGAAGCGGGCTTCGATGGCGCTCAATGTGAGCGGGATGGGGCTGGCGGCCAGTGCGTCGGCCACGGCGCGCACCTGCTCGGGCAGGGGGGCGGGCCAGGGGTGCTGGGCGGGTTTGGTTTGCTCTGGTTTTAATAGCGATTTTTCACTATCAAAATCAGCCTCTGGCGCTTGATCATCTTGCGCAAGCAGCTTCTGTTTTTGCACTGAATTTTGCGGATTTTGAAAGTCCGGCCGCAGCCAGCGCACGCGGCCCTGGGCTTCCTCCTGCGCGCGCTGGGTGTTGAGCTGCACCAGGTGGGCCAGGATGTCGTCGGTGCTGGCCATGGCGGGCAAGCCGTAGGCCGCCAGCACGGCGGCATCGAGCTCGTCGTGCAGCTCGCGCAGCACGCCCACCAGGCCCTGGGTGTGCTGGGTTTTCTCTTTGGCCGTGAGCGCGCGGCCTTCGCGCAAGGCGGCCAGCACGTTGTAGAGGCCGGTGAGGGTGAGGCCGGTGTTGCCGGATTCGGGGGCGAGCACGCGCTTGCGGTGGGCGTCGATCTGCTCGGCGAGTGTGGCGATGCGCTCGCGCAGCGGCGGGGTCAGGCCGGTGTCTTCGTCGGGGAAGGGGAAGGTTTCGAAGCAGCGGGATTTGTTGTAGCGCGGGCGATCTTCCAGCGTTCCGCCGGTTGCTAGGGCCCATTCGATATGCAATTGGCTAGACAAGACGCCGAGGACAGTCGCGTCATTCACGGCGATGGCGATCAGCATGTTGTCCGGCAGGATGCTGGCGTCGAGGAACTGGAAAGTGCGGTGTTTGGAAGTTTCGACCGTGGCAATGTAGCGGGGAAGGCCAACGAGAGCCAAACGTATTTCGCCTCGTGTGCGGCCATGTAGCCACCAGTTGGTCTTGATCTGGGCGTCTCGGTTGGTATCGCGTTCAGGTTTGACGCGTTCCAACAGCCATTGATAAACGGCTGGGTATTGCCTGCGCAGTTCATCTGTATTGAGACCAAATGCGTCGATCACCATCGCTTCGCGCGGTCTGTCGGTTAAGTCTCGTCCGTTGCGGTATGGGCGCACCAGTGTCGGACTACCCCATGACGTTGCCTGTTCGGGTGAAACGATAAAACCCGCTCCAAAGAGCATGACACCTCTGCTGGAGATTTTTCCGTTGGCTTGCAGGTGCACAACTGCCGCCACATTTGCGCCCACGCTTAAATCCGCGTGGATCAGCCCGCGGCGCTCGTGCAGCGTTACCGCCACTTCACCAAAGTCTCCCGTTTGCTCCACTGCTACGTTGTGTAGGCGGCCTTCGTTGGCGCCAAGCGCCAGCACCGTCATGGCAATGCGCACGGCGGCGCCGTTGGCGCCGTCCACCCACGGGTGGTCGGGAATCGCCATGTACAGATGACAGCCTTTGCTCAGCGCCGCCTGCACCACACGCCGGTTAAAGGTCTGGCGCAGGCTGTTGGTGGTAATCAGCCCCATGCGCCGCGTGCGGCCCGCCGCCACTTCGTCGGCCGCATGGTGCCACCAGAACATCACAAAGTCCGCGCTCTCTGGCACCTCGGGCCAGGCGCCGCGCAGGGCTTGCACGTAGCCGTCGCCCAAGGCAGCGCGCATGCTGGCGGCGCCAATGAACGGCGGATTCCCCACAATGAAATCCGCCTGCGGCCACTGCGCCTGCCGGGCGCCCACGTAGCGCCATTGCGGCACCTGGGCGGCTTCGTCGGGCACTAGTTCGCCCGTTACAGGGTGGGTCTTGAACGTGGTGCCGTCCCAGCGGCTGAGCAGCTGGCCGGCGTCGTCATACGCCAGCTCTTGCGCGTCCCAGGCCAGCACGGCGTCGCGGCATTCGATGTTGCCGTAGTTGTGCACCACGGGCTCGGCCACGGCGGCGTTGCCATGGGTGCGGATGTGCCACTGCAGGTAGCCGATCCACAGCACCAGCTCGGCCAGGGCGGCGGCACGTTCGTTCAGCTCGATGCCGCGCAGTTGCTGCAGGGTGACGGTTTCGCCTTCAAAGCCGAGCTGGTCTTGCGTGTGGCCGAGGGCTTCGAGCTGATTGACGACTTCGCCCTCCAGGCGCTTCAAGTGTTCCAGTGTCACGTACAAGAAGTTGGCGCTGCCGCAGGCCGGGTCGAGCACGCGGGTGGTGCACAGCTGGTGGTGGAATTTTTTGACTTCGGCGCGGGCCTCAGCCAGCTTGGCTTCCATCGCTTTGCCTTGCAGCGCGGCGGCCTCGTGCGCCAGCACCAGGGCGGCGGCCTGGGCGTTGGCCCAGTCTGCGCGCAGGGGCTCGATGACGGTGGGCAGCACCAGGCGCTCGACATAAGCGCGGGGCGTGTAGTGCGCGCCCAGGGCGTGGCGCTCGGCGGGGTCGAGCGCGCGTTCGAGCAGGGTGCCGAAGATGGCGGGCTCTACCTCGCGCCAGTTGGCTTGGGCGGCCTGGATGAGCAGGTCTATCTGCGCGGGGGTGAGCAGCAGGCTGTATCCGTCTTGCCCCGCGCCTTTGAACAGTTTGCCGTTGAAGTGCAGCACGGGTTTGGCCAGCGCAGCAGAAAAGCCACCCCGGTCCATGTCGGCCCACAGAATACGCAGCATCTGCTGCAGCGTGGCGGGGTCGTTGCGATGGGTTTGCAGCAGGCCGAGGAAGGCACCTTTGGGCAGCAGTTCCACATCCTCCGCAAACATGCTGAAGAGGCAGCGGGTGAGGTAGGATGCTATTATTCCAGGAGCTATTAACGCTTGCTGGTATTGGGTTTTCGCTGTATTTGTGGTATAATTTCTGTTCTGTTCTGTTCTGTTCTGTTCTGTTCTGTTCTGTTCTGTTCTGTTCTGTTCTGTTCTGGGCGACAGGCGATTCGAGCGACTTGGCCAGTCGCGCCAGCAGTGCAGACACGTCGCGCGTGACCTGCGCGCTGATGCGTGCGGGGTTCAGGCTGTCGGGGTCTTGCCAGATGCGGCGCAGGCGGTCTTGCACCTCGGGGCGGGCCAGGTCGGCCAGCTGCAGGCGGTGGCTGCGCGGGTCGGGGTAGGGGGTGTAGGTGCCGCCCGTTTTGCTGAACTCGGCGTACACCTCGATCACGGTGCCGACATCGACCACCAGCACGAAGGGCGGGCGACCCTCGTGGGCGGGCAGGGTGCGGGCATATCCCTCGCCCTGGCTGCGGGCGCGCAGCAGGCCGTCGTCAAAACCTTTGGTGTGGCTACTGGCCTTGAGCTTTTTGGCCTCCAGCACAAAGTGGCTGCGCCGGTAGCAGTCGATGCGTCCCGCGCTGGTGCTGCCGTCGCCATGGGTGAAGGTGACGGGGCGCTCGAACATGTAGTCCTGCTCGGGCGTGGGGTGGGGCTTGGCCATGCCCAGCAGCGCGCACAGGTCGATGACAAAGCTTTGTGCGGTGGCCAGTTCGCTGGCGGTGGTGCCGCTCCAGCGGGCAATGAAGTCTTGCGCGGCGGCGCCGTCAACCGGTGCGCTGGCGCCTGTGGCGGTGT
This sequence comes from Simplicispira piscis, assembly GCF_054783455.1. Taxonomy (NCBI): domain Bacteria; kingdom Pseudomonadati; phylum Pseudomonadota; class Betaproteobacteria; order Burkholderiales; family Comamonadaceae; genus Simplicispira; species Simplicispira piscis. Next base: position 118,076 of record NZ_BAAGQN010000004.1, on the reverse strand, counting down.
TGTGGGCTCCCATGCCCGGGATGATAGCGGGGGGGCAGGGCGCCGCCGCTGCATCACCCACGTGCCGTGATTTCCTCTTTTGAAGTCGGGTTGAAGGGCGTAAGGAGCAGGCCTTAGGGGGATTCAACAAGAAACACCGTGTCATCCGCTTGCAGCTTCAGGCGCGCCAGTACCTCATCGGGCCGAACGAAGCCCACGGAGTCACCGATGGGTGAGGGGAGTGAATTTGCACGTTTTCATTCCGACCCGCACTACACCCACTCGCGTAGAGTGATGCAGGACGTCCTTAGCGGGCGCTGTGCCCGCAGTCGTGGGATTTTTCAGGCAAAGGTATTGACCTGCGTGCCCAGCGTGCCCGAGGTGGCCAGCGGGGGCTGGGGCGTGGTCTGCACCATGGCGTCGATCATGGTGGTGGCTGTGGCTTGTTGCATGTCCAGCGCCTTTTTCAGCATGGTGATGTTCACCGCGTCCGACGTTTTGGCGCTGGCCATGTTGGTGGCGGTGTTGATGATGGCGTTGGAAAGGGCGACGTCCATGGCAGAAAACTCCGGTAATAAGGCTTTATCGGCTCGCAGGGTGATTTCTTGAATGGACGGCGTTGCGACCGGCCTTACTCCAGCGCGGCCGAGCCCATCGGCGCGCAGTGTGCAAGGTCGGATACACGCGGCCCAGGGAGCTTGCGGGATACGTCGCGCAGCGCGGTGCGCAGGCCTTCTTCGAGCACGGGGTGGTAGATGGGCATGGCCAGAAGGTCTTGCACACCCAGGCCTTGCGACACCGCCAGCCCCAGCAGATGGGCCAGGTGTTCGCCCGCCGGTGCACACAGCTCGGCGCCCAGGAGCTTGCCGTCCGTGCCATCGGCGTACAAGGCGATGCGCCCTTCGTTGCGCTGGCCCGCCCGGGCGCGCCCCTGGTTAGCGAAGCTGGCGGAGCCCACTACAAAAGAGGGGTGCGCCAGATGGGCGGCGCTGGCGCCCACCACGGCCACTTCGGGGTCGGTGAAGACGATGGACAGGGGGGTGCGGCGCTTGTAGCAGCGCACTTCTTCGGCCAGTGCGTTCATACCGGCAATGTGGCCTTCGTCAGCGGCTTCGTGCAGCAAGGGGCGGTCGCCATTGACGTCCCCGGCGATGAAAACGCGCAGGTCGCCCACCTGCGTGCTGCCGGGGTGAAACGCGGGCATGCCGTGTTCGTCAAGCGGCACGCCGAGTGTCTCCAGGCCCAGCCCCTGCACGTTGGGCCTGCGGCCGACGGCTGCCAGTACTTGGTTCACCACCACGCGGGTGTCGCCGCTGGTGATGGCAATGCCGCCGTCCACCGCCTCCAGCTGCGCCTGGGCGCCCGTGTGCAGTGGCATGTCGGCCGCCAGCGCGGTGCGCAGCACGGCATTGATGTCGGGATCGCTCAGGCCGGCCAGCATGTCTTTGCTGGCAAAGGCGCTGACCTCGATGCCCAGCCGTGCGAGCGCCTGCACCAGTTCCGCGCCCAGCGGCCCCAGCCCCACCACGCCCAGCCTGGGGCCGATGCGGCTTTGCTCAAACAGCGTATCGGTTGTCAGCACGCGGTCTGCAAAGGCCTGCCACGGCTTGGGGATGAAGGGGTGTGAGCCGGTGGCGATGATGATGGCGCGTGCCGTGAGGCGTTCGCCGTTGACCTCCACACAGTCGGGCCCCCGCAGGCGGGCACGGCCCGCCACACTGCGCTTGCCCAGGGTGTCGGTCAATGCGAGGGTGCTGGCGACAAAATCGTCCCGCATCGCCCGCACGCGCTGCATCACGGCCGGGAAGTCGATCGACAGGGCGCTTGCCCCCCGGATGCCAAAGGTGTCGAAGCTGCCACGGCGGTGGTAGGCGTTGGCGGCTTCGATGAGCAGCTTGGAGGGCATGCAGCCCACACGTGCGCAGGTGGTTCCGTACGGCCCGTCGTTGACGATGAGGAAGTTGTCTGTGTGCTTTTTGACCTCGCTCAGTGCGGCAAGGCCTGCAGTACCGGCGCCGAGGATGATGACGTCGAAGGACTTTGGCATGGTGGGCTCCTGGGGGTTGCGGGGGTTACACCATGCTGCCATGGGCCTGCATTGTGTGGTGTAGGCCCATGCAGCCAAAACACCAGGGAAAAAAGCCTGATGAGCGACCTACCTCAGACGGAGACATCAGCCTCTGTATAAATAGCGGTGCCCGGATTGGGCCCCCTCTCCCGCAAGGGGATAGGGAGTGAAAACCTTTTGAGATATGTTCTCAATCAGGAAAAAAGGCCGTTACCGCTTTGAGGATGGCTTTTTATAGCTATCGAAACAGTAGTGTTTGCGCTATTCAATCCAGCGTCTCATCCCCATCGGGTACGTTGCTGCAGGTGATGGCGCCATGCGAGAGGTCGGCCAGGCGCTGCACCAGTGCCGGGGCGGCGGGTTCGGGCAGCGTGAAGTGCAGGCGCACATCGCTGGCATGCGCGGCGCTCTCCAGGCAGGCCCCGGCAGCGGCCAGTTCGCGCCGCACCGCGCCTTCGAGCGCGTAGGGCAGGCTGCAGTGCAAATGCGCGACGCGCTGCAGTGCGACCTTGTGCGCGCCCAGCAGGGCCTGGGCGACGGCGTCGGTGTACGCACGCACCAGGCCGCCCGCCCCCAGCTTGACGCCGCCAAAGTAGCGCACCACGGTGGCTTGCACGCCTTCAAGGTCCTGGTGGCGCAGCACATCAAGCATGGGGCGGCCTGCGGTGCCGCCGGGTTCGCCGTCGTCCACCGCAGCCGATTGCCCGCCCGCCAGCAGCGCCCAGCAGATGTGGGTGGCGCCGGGGTGTTCCTTCCAGAGCGCATCGACATGGGCCTGGGCGCTGGCCCGGTCCGGCATGGGCTGCACGCAACCGATGAAGCGGCTTTTCTTGATGATGAGTTCGCTGTGGACGGGGGCTGCAAGGGTGTAAGGCATGGAGCGGTAGAGCTTACCCTGCGCCCTACTCAGAGTGCTTTCAGGAGTGGATTTCGACAGCGAAGCGCTGATTCAGCAAGGGCGGTTTTGCTGGGTTCATAACGCCATGGCCACGCGATCGGGGGGAGAAACTCACTTGCTAACGCTATTGCAGACCCTGGGCCTCCACAGGTTTCTTGCGTTCATGCTGCCGTCGGAATGTTTGCAGCCTGCGGACGGCGATCACGCAGCCTGTCGCAGCGATGGCAAATGCTCCAAGGGTGAGCAGAATGATGACAATGTCCCGTGCCAAGGCTGCGCGCAGGAAAACTGGCAGATCCCAACTGTGCAGCAGATTGAAGAGCCATCGGCCGGTGCGCTGGGCGCGATCCATGCTGTGAACCACGTCGCCGGTGCGCGGGTCAATGTAGGTCTGCGTGCGGCCGATATCGCTGAACGTGAGCTTGAGTATCGGCAGTGGCCGTTCATTTCCTGCATACATCGAGGCACCGTGTCGCGCGTAGTAATACGCATCGTAATCTTGCAAAAACTCTACCGACTCGATGGAAGCGCTGTGCAGACGGGATGCCGCCTGCGCCAGCACACCGTCTGGCCAGCTTTCCTGCACGGCCCAGCCGTTGTTGTGCTGCACGACGAGACGGCTTTTGCCGTCGGCGCTGTGCGCCTGCAGATAGGCGGCGCCTGCAAGGACTTTCCATTCCAGTTCGCTGGCCGTAAAGCCGGCTTGCTGCAGCATGTCAAGGGCTTCGCTGGGGGGTAGCGTGGCGTGTACTGCACCAGGCGTACCTTGGCGATAGGCGACGATGTCGGGGCGGCCGTGTCCAGGGTTGAAGATGCCCACAGGGTTCATGGACATGATGCCGCTGAACATCCAGAGGATCAGCATTGTTCCAAAGGTCAAGCCGGCCACATGGTGCCAGCGCATGGGCAGGTTGCGGTACGGCGTTCGGTGGCCGGATTTGTATCGCCCGCGGAAACGCCAGCGCCACAGGCCAGTGCACGCGCCTGCAATGGCGCTGAGGGTGCCGAGGACAGAGAGAGCGATCAACAACCAGGTCCAGAAGGGGTCCGACGAACCGTCACGGAACATGTAGAGCCAATGCAGCCACGCGCCCACGAAGTTCCAGTACCTTTGTGCCTGTGGTGCATCGAGAACGACTTCGCCGGTACGCGAGGACACGTAAAGCAGCGTGTTCTGCGCATCGCCCATTTGCACCATGAACAATGGCCGGTGCGGATCCAGGCTGCGCCCGTGGGTCCAGCGGTCATCGTCCACCTGTCCTTGCAGTTCTGCCGAGGCGCCGGGCAGGAAGGCGCGGGCGCTTGCAAGGGCAGTGGCGTCATCCGCAGGCGGCAGTGCTTGGCCTGTCATCGCGTCGACGAGTTGTAATGTTCCATCGCCCTCGCGCAACCGGTAGCGCCAATGCTCGCCAATGCGGGTGAGAACCAGCTCCTGCACCTGTTCTGGTGCACGGCTGCGCGCCAGCGCTGCTTCTGCGGAAACGCAACAACCGGGCGCGCTCAGCGGGGGCAATGCCCTCAGCCGCTCCTGCGGCAGCAGCTTGGGGTAGCCAACATAGAGCATCACCACGCCGCTCACCAGCCAGAGCAGCATCAGCAGGCAAAAGCCGATGCCGCTCCAGCGGTGAAACAGGTAGATGAAGCGCTTGGCGTGTACGCCGTGCGACATAACTCGCGCGTCCTTAGAACCGGTGGTTCAAGGTCAGCTCGGCGCGGCGCCGCTCGCCAACGAGCCATTGCGTACCGCTGTAGTAAGCCGTTGTGAAGTAGTACTTGTCAAAGACGTTGAAGCCGCGCAGGGTGAGCGTGGTAGCAGGCCCAACGCGCCATTGAACTGCAAGGTCCGTGGTGGTGTAGGAAGGCAGCGCGATCGTGTTGGCGGTGTTGGCGTAGCGCTCGCCCACGTAACGCATGCCAGCGGAGAGAGTCCAGTTTGGCAAAACCTTCCAGCCCAGCCATGCATTGGCAACACGTTCGGGCACGTTGGTGGGCACCTTGCCGTTGCGTGAGGTGGCCACTCCGCCTACGGATTCCGTGAAGTCGTCATACCGCGCTTTCAACAGCGTTGCGTTGGCGTCAAACTGAAGTTTGTTGGCGATTGGCAGCGACAGCGTGCCTTCGATGCCCTGGGTGGACTGCTGGCCAACCTGAACCCACAACGACGGGTTGGTACTGTCCCGGGTCGTCAGGTTACTTTTCTTGATCTGGTACAGGGACAGTGACCAGTCGCCCTTCTTGTCCAGGATCGATTGTTTGATGCCAATCTCGAACTGACGGCCGGTGGTGAAATCAAAAGCGCTGTTGGCGGCAGAGAGGAACATCAAAGCCCGCGCCGGGTCGGCTGCCCGCGAAAACTGTGCATACACCGAAGTGTCGGGCTGCACCAGGTAAACGGCTCCCAAGCGACCACCGACGCTGGAGTAGGTTTTGTCGAAATCCTGGGTGCTGGCAACCAGGTTGTCACGCTGAATGCTGACCCGGTCGTAACGTAGGCCACCGACGATGGACAGCTTGTCGTTCAGCTCCAGCCGGTCTTCGGCGAAGAATGCGTATTGGTCGGCGCTGTTGCGGTAGCGCGGAATGAAGGGCACGGAGCTGTTGTAGTACCCCGGTGTCGGGTTGTAGGGGTCGACGGGTGTCGTTGTCCCCGTGTAGGTATTGTTCGTGTGCTGGAACTGGCTGGTATTGATGTCAAAGCCGACCGATGTGCGATTGGGCAGGCCGAATAACATGCCTGTGAACGCGACGTCGGTCGTGTTGCCAGTTTGGGACTGGTTGTGCGCGATCTCGGTGTTGTCGGCACGGTCAATCAAGCCGGTGCTGGTGTTGTAGGTAAAGGCCTCGGCGTTGCGCCAATAGCGGTAGCTGGTGAGGTGGTAGAACTTGCTTCGAACCAGCGTGTTGCTGTTGGGCGTCCACTGGGCCGCCAATTCGGTCCATTTGTCGTGGTACTCGATCTGGCTGTCTTCGACGTTGTAGTTCCTTCCGCGCAGAGCTTCGGGATGCTCTCCATTGATCGAGGGCATGCCGGCATAGCGCATCGGATTTTGCTTGCCCTGTGCGTGGCTGAGTTTGAACTGCAAATCGGGCGATACATCGAGCTGCATAGCCCCTGAGATGCTGGCGTTGTGGGTGTCGCCGAGATCGACCCAGCCGCCCGAGCGGTCGCCACTGACGTCAAGGCGGTACGAGAGCATATTGTTGATGGCTCCGCCACTTCCATAGGCCAGGGCCTGTTTGTCGCGGGTGCCGACGGTGGCCTGGATTTCGCTTTGAACCGGCCCACGGGTGGGTTTCTTGGGCACAACATTGATGACACCGCCAATACCGCCGTCGCCGTGGATCACCGAGGCAGGGCCCCGAAGCACTTCGATGTGATCAACCGACCAGGTGTCAAACGGGAAACTGACAGAGACGTTGCCATATTGGCGCGTACCGTCATACAGGCGCATGACTGAAGTGGAGTCGGTAAAACCACGGGCTGACAGGGCGCTGCCGCTGTTGCCGGGGTGGCCCATGCTGGTGATGCCGGTGGCGCGGGTGATGGCGTCGATGAGCGAGGCGTCTCCGCGCGCTTCCAGCTGCTCGCGGCTGATGATGTCGAGGCTGGCAGGGGTTTGCAGTGGTGTCAGGTCAAGGTTAGAGCCTGTAGATGCGGGTTTTTCCAGGCGGGGAGCCTCGCTGGCCGTGACGGTGACCTCCGGCAGTGGAGATGTGGCCTGGCTTTGTGCGGGCTGGTGCACGAGCAGCAAAGGAGCCAGCCAGGTGAGCTGCGCCAGGGCACTGCGAGGGAAAGGGACTTGAATGGACATGGTGGGTCAGAGAGTGTTCGAGGCGAAGCCGCATGCATGCGTGCAGGCCATTCTTTTGCGAGGGCAGATCCGGGTGCACCACGACGCGCTGCAGGGCAGCGTCAGCAAGGGTTCGGGGCTATCGTGCACAGGCGCGATGCCAGAACCGGCGCGGTTCAAGCGGAAAGGGAAGGGGGGGCTTCAGTGCTCCACAGCGCGTGCACTACGCGGTGGAAAACGATCTCAAGCCAGAGGCGCGGGCGGGGGGCCGCGAGCCGGCATTTGGGCACCCACCAAGCGGGGTGTGTGCCAGGATTCATAGTGTGGCAGCGCATACCCGCAGAGCTGGGGTTGCGCACACTTGGGCGGTGACGAAGTAGCAGGAGGACTGACGGCCAGACAGGTGGGGCAGTCCAGACTTGCATGAGCGGAGCTTACGACGGTGTCATCGCCCAGCGCAACCATTGTGAAATGCCCTGCCTGGGAACAGATCACCTGCATTGTCTTGGGCTGGACAAAAGGCGATGCGGTGGCGACACCCATGGACACCATCAGCCAGGCCAACATGAGGCGAGCGATGATGTTGAGGTGGCGCGGGCAGTTCATCGGGAGGGTTCAATACATGCGATGGGGTTCGCACCATCGCCGCCGGATGCTAAAGAGCGACCAGCAGAGAGAAACGCGAACGATTGCGTTTTCGACAAACGCTAACCATCGATCATATCAGTCGATGGCTGCCCCATTCGTGACGAGAATTCTCTATTTAGTGTTCTGTGGGCGGGCGCTTGATTCCCCGATCGGCATTCTCAAGCGGGTCACGGCGATGCTGAAGAAACACTGACATGAACGGAAAAATGTCGCGTGTTTGTGGTCAATGCGGCGTGGTGTTTGTCAGGATGCCCCGCACCAGGTTGCGGCTGTGTGCGCCGACATTGCGCATCAAGGTGGCGATGGTGGATTCCAGCGCGGCCTTGGGGGCTTCGCCCTGGCGCGCCACCTCGGCCATCAGGTCGATGTCTTTGGCGTGCAGGCCAAAGTCGAAACTGGGGTCGTTGACATAGCCCACGGGCACGGTAGCGAGCATCTGGTCGGTCACGGTAACGCCCAGGTCGTGTGCCTGGCGGGCCACGGTGTCCCGGGTGTACAGGTCGGACCACGCGGGGTAGCCCGCATCGGTGCCGGTGTCGTGCAGGGCCTTTTCCACACTGCTGGCCTGGCGGGTCTGGGCGGCAGCCTGGATCATCTGGCTCTCGTAGCGCTCCAGCACGAAGTGGCGGTTGGACAGCAGGATGACCATGTCGTTCTTGGCGCCCGGCATGCCCAGCAGGGACAGCAGGTTGATGCCGATGAGCCGCGCCGCCGAGAAGCCCGGCGCCAGGCTGGCATGGTAGGGCTGGGTCAGGTCTTGCACGTAGTGCAGCGCCAGCCCGGCAAAGCGCCAGCCCCAATAGGGGTGGCCGTTGCGAAAGGCCAGTTCGGACAGGCCCCGGTATTGCTGGATGCGCAGCAGTGGGTAGGTGCGCTTGAGGAAACCCGCCGCCATGTAGATGACGGGCGACTCGTGGAAGAAGCCCATGTGGAAGGGCGCCTGGGTGGAGAACGCGAGGTTGGGGTTGCCGAACGGAATTTTGCCAAAACCATAGCGCGGGCCCCAGGGCGAGGGGTTGTCCTCCCACAGGTTGAGGTCCATGCCGTAGTCGGGCTCGTCGCTGGCCGAGGCCAGCACCGCCAGCGGCGCCACGGCTTCGCCTGGGCGCAGGCGCACGAAGTGGTGGCCGCCGCCGTCTTTGTCGCGCTCGGGCAGGGCGCTGACGGTGTTGTGCGCCAGGGGCTCGGCCTGTGGCGCCGTGCTCCAGGGGTCGGGCTGCACGTACAGGGCCAGGCGGCTTTCGGGTGACACGCGCAATGCCGTCAAAAATGCCTTGCGCAGCGCCTGCGGGCCTTGCTGCGCCACCTGCGCATCAAAGCGCAGCGGTGCGGGCAGCGGTGGGTAGTGCGCAATGTGCTTTTGTGCCCAGGTGTCTTGCTGGGCCAGCAGCGCCGCGATGGGCTGGGCCTGTGCGGCCAGAAACGATTCGAGCGGTTCGGCCACGACCGGGGTGGCCTGCGCCACCTCGGGCATGCCCTCGAAAGCGCGGTAGCTGGCCAGGGCGTGGTTGCTCCAGGCCAGTGCGCTGCCTGTGGTGCCCAGGGCCAGCAGGGCGGCGAGGAAGAGGCGTTTCATGGCGGGGTTCCGGTGGTGTGGTTCAGTCTTGGGAAGGGTAGCCGGTGATGGCGCGGATGTCGCGGTACAGCGGTTGCAGGCGTTGGTACATGCGGCAGTACACCCGCCGGTAGAGCTGCTCGTAGGTGCGCGCGTGTACTGGCTCGGGCTCGAACCGGTCGCCCATGTGCGCCATGGCGGCCACGGCGGCGGCGTAGTCGGCGTGCAGGCCCAGGCCCACGGCGGCAATCATGGCGGCGCCCAGGCCACTGGTCTCGTACAAATGCGGGCGCTCGCAGGGCAGGTTGAAGATGTTGGCGGTGATCTGCATGGCCGCATTGCTTTGCGAGCCACCGCCCGAGACGCGCACCAGCGTGATCGGTGCGCCGCCGCGCTTTTCAATGCGCTCCTTGGCTTCTCGCAGCGCGTAGGCCAGGCCTTCGAGGATGGCGCGGTACAGGTGGGCGCGGGTGTGCACGTCGCCAAAGCCAATCACCGCGCCCTTGGCTTCGGGGCCGGGCACCTTGATGCCGGGGTTCCAGAAGGGCTGCAGCATGAGTCCCTGGGCGCCGGGCGGTACGCGGCCGACCAGGGCGTCGAACAGGCTCTCGGGCGTCACGCCCTCGGCCATGGCTTGTTGCTGCTCATACAGGCCGAACTGCTCCTTGAACCAGTTGACCATCCAAAAACCCCGCGTGATCTGCACCTCGGTGTTGTAGTGGCCCGGCACGGCGGCCTGGTAGGGCGGGATGAAAGGCGTGGCCTCCAGGTAGCGCGGCGTGGTGGTGTTGATGGTGGCGGCGGTGCCGTACGAGAGGCAGGCAATCTCGGGCGTGAGGCACCCGGCGCCCAGCACCTCGCAGGCTTTGTCTGCCGCGCCTGCCAGCACCTTCAATCCGGCGGGGATGCCAGTGTCCTGCGCGGCCTGTTGGCTCACTTCGCCGATGACGGTGCCCGCAGCCACCAGCTCGGGCAGCATGTCGGGTGTGATGGGCAGGGCCTGCCATTTCCAGTCGTGCGGCGGCGCCCAGTGGCCTTTTTTGTAGTCGAAGGGCACGTAGCCCACCTGCGAGGCAATCGAATCGACCAGGCGCCCGGTGAAGCGGTAGTTGAGGTAGCCCGAGAGCAGCAAATAGGTGCGGGTGCGCGCCCAGATGTCGGGCTGGTGCTGGGCAATCCAGTTGGCCTCGGCTTCTTTCTGGAAGTGGCGCACGGTATCGCGCATGCCAATGGCGCGAAAGGCCGCTTCCCACCACCAGGCCAGGCGCGGGGTGTGCTCGGCGCGCCGCTGGTCGAGCCAGATCATGGCGGGGCGCAAGGGCTGGCCGTGCTCGTCCAGCGCTAGGGTGGTGCCGCGTTGCGTGGTGATGACGAGGCCAGCGATGTCGCTCTTGTTGACGCTGGTGGTTTGCCACAGTTGCTCGCAGGCCTGGCACAGGGCTTGCCAGAATACGTCGGCGTCCGCTTCCATCCAGCCGGGTTCGGGCGACTGGTAGGTGATCGCTACCTGCGATTTGTCCACCAGGTTGCCATGCAGGTCGAACAGCAGGGCGCGCACGCTTTGCGTGCCGTTGTCGATGGCGAGCAGGTAGGGGGCGGGCATGGTGTCTCCGGTATTCTTCTGTTTTGATAGCTGCTCGCGCTTTATGGATAAGCGTTGGAGGCCGTTTTTACCCAATTATTGAATTGTCTTGGAAGCGGTGGCGCGGGCGAGCGGAGACTGCGCCCACGGTTCCGGGATTGGGGTCTGAGCACGAGTTTCGCTGCGCGAAATCGTGATCCGACCCCAATGCCTGCGCCGCGCCCGGCGGCTGGTAGTGCGCAGCGATCAGGGCGCGGTAGCGTTCGGCCTCGTCGGCCCAGCGTGCCGCTTCCCACGCCAGGTGCGGCGTGCACAGGGCCTGGATGCGTGGCAGGTGGGCAAGCCCCCCATGCGGCAGCAGCAGCCCGAGCCGCGTGCGGCGCAGCAGCAGGTCGTCCAGGTGCTGCACGGATTCGCGCCGGGCGGCGATGGACAGCTCCAGCCACAGGGTCTGGGTGCCGGGGACGGTGTGCAAATCGTCGTCGGGGGCATCGGCACTCCAGTCAGCCGCGTACGCGCCGTAGCGCGCTGTGAGGCGCTGGCGCACGGCGGGACTCCAGTGCGGGTTCAGCGGGGGTGCGGGGGTGAACAGTGCAGCGTCATTTGTGGCAAACGCCTTGCCTGCATGCGGCGCTGCCAGCGCCAGCGCGTCCTGGGCCATCAGGCGGAAGGTGGTGAGCTTGCCGCCCGCCAGCGTGACGAGGCCCGATTCGTCCCGCACCACATGGTCGCGCGTGGCCTTGGACGCATCCTGCTGGCCGTCGTCAATCACAGGGCGCACGCCGGCGTAGCAGGCGCTGATGTCGGATGGCGTGACCTGCGCCGCAGGGAACTGGTCGTTCACGGCGTCCAGCAAATAGGCCACTTCGGCCGCAGTGATTCTGGCCTCCACATCCAGATCCAGGGGGTGGTCCAGGTCGGTGGTGCCCACCAGCGTGGCGCCTTCCCATGGGTAGAAGAACACCGGGCGGCCGTCTTTGGGGTGCATGAAGCTAATGCTTTGCGCTACCGGCAGGCGCCAGAACGGTAGCACCAGGTGGCTGCCGCGCAGCGGGCGCAGCAGCGGCGCGGCGCCCACACCGGCACGCAGCCGGTCGGCCCAGGCGCCGGTGGCGTTGACGACGGTGCGGGCTTGCACGGTGTGGGTGTGGCCGGTGAGGGCGTCTTTGGTCACCACGCCGGTGACCTGGCCGTTGGCCGCTTGCAGGCGTTCAACCGCCATGTAGTTGAGCAGTGTGGCGCCGTCGCGCTGCGCTTCGAGCAGCACGCGCCAGACCAGGCGGGCGTCGTCGGTCTTGGCGTCCTGAAACACCAGCGCGCCGCGCAGACCGGGCGGTGCCAGGCCCGGCGCCAAGGCCTGGGTGGCGGCGAGGTCGGCGTAAAAGTGGCTGCTCCCCACACCTTGATTTCCGGCCATCCAGTCGTACACCGTTAACCCTGCCTGCATCAGCCAGCGCCCAGGCTTGCGGCCCGCGCAGTCGGCAAACAGAAAGCTTTGCGGTTCCACCAGGCCCGGGGCTTCGCGCAGCAGGCGCTGGCGTTCGCGCACCGAGTGCAGGGTGGTTTTGATGTCGCCTTCCTTGAGGTAGCGCAGGCCGCCGTGCACCAGCTTGGATGAGCGGCTCGACGTACCCCAGGCAAAGTCGCGCTGTTCGAGCAGCAGCACGCTCCAGCCGCGCCGCGCGGCCTGCTGCGCCACACCAGCACCGCTGATCCCGCCGCCAATGACGACCAGATCCCAGGGCTGCGCGGACAGGCGCGCGAGCGCGGCGGCCCGTTGCGCTTGTGGATTCAGTTCGCCCATGGCCCGCCGTCCTGCAGCAGCTTGCCGGGGTTCATGATGCCGTGCGGGTCAAAGTGGCGGCACAGCCCGGCCAGCGTCGCCATGCCCAGCGGGCCTTTTTCATCCACCAGGTGCACCGCGTGGTCGCGCCCCACGCCATGCTGGTGGCTCACCGTGCCGCCGTGCGCGGCAATGGCGTCCCCCACCGCGGCCTTGAGCGCTTGCCAGCGCTCGAAGTTGGGTGCAAAGCCGCCCGGCGCAATCGGCCACACGTACTGCGAATAAATGCTGCTGCCCTGCGGGTAGAGGTGCGAGAGGTGGGTGAAGGCGTGCACGCGCTGGCCGAAACTGTCGAACACGTCGCGCGCGGCCTGCTCCATGGCGAGCATCAGCGGTTTGACCTGGGGCCAGTCCACCGCCGTCTCGATGGTGTCGGCCGCGTAGCCCAGGTCCCACAGGGTGTTGCGCAGGTACGGCCCTTTGAAGCGGTTGGCCGCCCATTTGCTGCCCATGGCGGGGCCGATGTACACAGCGCCGTATGGCGCCAGCAGGCGCCGGGCCTCGCGCAGGGCGTGGCGGGCGGTGCGCGTGTCCGCGCTCACACCTAGCATCAGCATGCATTTGCCTGCGCTGCAACCGCGCCAGGCCAAGTACTTTTCCATCGCACCTACCAGCCGCTCGTGCCCGGCCAGCGTGAGGTTGGTTTCGGTCTCGATGCCGTTGGACAGCCGCAGCATGGACAGCGGGAGCTTGCGCTGCACCAGCGCGCGCACGGCGGCTTCGGCGCGGTCCCAGTCGGGCAGGAAGAGGGCGTGAAAGCTCTCGTGCTCCGGCAGCGGCGTGACGCGCACCGTGGCCTCGGTGAGGATGCCAAAGCGCCCTTCAGAGCCCAGCACCAGCTCGCGCAGGTCTGGCCCGGCGCTGGCGGCGGGCAGGGTGGGCATCGTCAGCGGGCCCACGGGTGTTTCCATGCGGCCCCCGGCAAACAGCTGCTCGATGCGCCCGTAGCGCAGCGACTGCTGGCCGCTCGATCGCGTCACCACCCAGCCGCCCACGGTGGAGTATTCAAACGACTGTGGAAAATGCCCCAGCGTGTAGCCGTGCGCGCGCAGTTGTGCCTCCACCAACGGCCCCGGCGTGCCCGCGCCAAAAGTGGCAAGCTGGCTGCTCTTGTCCAGGTGTAGCAGCCGGTTCATGCGGGTGAGGTTGACCGAGAGGATGGGGCCATCGCTCACAGGGCAATCGAGGTGTCCGGCCACGCTGGTGCCGCCAGCAAACGGGATGACCATCCAGCGGTTCGCCTGGGCCAGGTCCAGCAGTTCGCGCACCTGCTCGCCCGACTCGGGATACGCCACGCCATCGGGCACTGGGGGCAGCGCGCCAAAGCGTTTCCGGATCCAGTCGGCATAACTCTCGCCGAGCGCCATGGCGAGGCGCTCCGAAGGCTCGCGCGAAATGAGGGGGTGCGCGGGCAGGCGGGGCGGCGGGATGCGCGCCAGCAGGTCTTCGCGCTGCGCATCCTGCCCCGGCAGACCCGGGCCCAGGCGCGCGGCGATCATGGCGCGTGCGCCTTCTCCCAGACTCATCGAGGTGGCGTCGTCGCCCCAGCCGTTCCAGCGTCGCATGACATACTCCGTTGCAAAAGGGGCGCAATGCTTCCCCAGGTCCGCCAATGTAGTCCTGCGCCGCCCGTTTGCCACTTCGCAATGCCGCCAATTGATTGTTCGATCGCGCCAAGTGCGCCCCGCGTGGTGGCGCCCTATGCCCATACCTTGTGGGATGCCGCCCGTGCGGAGGGGCTGCCACAGGCAGTGCTGGAACAAGTGCTCGGCCCCGGTGGCCTGGGTGAGACCGACATAACAGCGGCGGCCTACAGGGCCCTGTTGCAGCAGGCGGTGGCGCATGCGGGTCCGGGGTTTGGCTGGCGTCTGGGCCAAAGCGTCAAACCCACCACCTACGGCGTTAACGGCATCCTGCTGCTGGCTTGCCCGACACTGGGCGAGGCGCTGCAGCAGGTGCTGCGCTTCGAATCGCTGGTGCACGATCTGGGGCGTTCGTCCTTTGAGCGCCAGGGCGACCAGGTGGTTTATGCCTGGCGCAACGATTGCCCAGGCCACGCGGCCGCCGGAGCGCTGGTCGAGTCGGTGTTTTCCGGCATACAGACCTGCGCACAGTGGCTGGTGGGCCAGCCTGTGACCGGGTTTACGCTGGAATTCATGCACCACACCGATGCCGAAACTGCCGCCGCCATTGCACGCGCCAGTGGTGCCAGCGTGCGCTGGGACGCGCAGGCCCACCGCGCAATCTTTCCGGCAGCGGTGCTGGACTGGCCGATTCCGCAGGCCAACAAAACCTTGCTGCCGCTGCTGCAAACCCACGCCGACGAACTGCTGCAGGCCCGCCACCCGCGCGAGGGCGGCATCGTGGCGCAGGTGCGCCAGTGCATCTCGGGTCGATTGGGGCAGGGCATGGTCAAACTGGCCGATGTGGCGCAAGACCTGCACTTGTCCACCCGCACCCTGCAGCGCCGCCTGATGGATGCGGGCGTGGCCTACCAGGCGCTGCTGGACGCCACGCGGCATGAGCTGGCTTGCCACTACCTCGCCACTTCGGCCATGCCCATTGCCGAGGTGGGCTACCTGCTGGGCTACCAGGATGCGCCGGCCTTCCACCACGCCTTCAAACAGTGGCAGGGGCAGGGGCCAGGGCAGTACCGGGCGTCTCGGGCCAGCGCATGACTGTTGCCTTGCGCACACAGAACGGAGAAGCCTGGCGTCGAGGGTGTGTGATTTCCGTCACGCTGGCCGCCATAGAGAGAGCAGGCGGGGTGTGGATGTGCGTTCTGTCACACGCAAGGAGGGGTTGCTTTCCTACACTGGACTGATACCCGGCGCCCTACGCTGTCCGTACCCCGCCCTTGAAGGAACTGCCATGTTTGCCCTGCCGCCCAACGCCCCTTTGCACAATGCCTTGGCCAGCCATGTGTTTGGCCGGTTTGCTGCGCGCGCTGTGCCTGCCGTGCGGCACGACAGTCCCGTGTCTGTGGTGTCCCGCCCCCGCCTGGCGCCACCCGAGGTGGTGGAAGACGCGGACGAGATCGACTTGGCCCAGCGGGTGCGTGACCTGGGCGAATGGTGACAGCCCAGGCGCAGGCAACACCTGCGCCGTATGGGGGCAAACCTGCAGGTTGCGACAAAAAGAGGCAGCCGCCGTAAAATCAAAGGTTGCCCCAAAATGGTCGCCTGGTTGCCCAAGGCCGCACCCCCATGAATTCCCCCGTTGATGTGTCCTTTTTTGCGCGTGCCGCCAAGCCGCTGACCAGCTACCGCCCGTACTGGGCCAAGCGCTTTGGCACGGCCCCGTTCCTGCCCATGAGCCGCGCCGAGATGGACCAACTCGGCTGGGACAGCTGCGACATCGTGCTCGTCACCGGCGACGCCTACATCGACCACCCGAGCTTTGGTATGGCCGTGATCGGCCGCACGCTCGAAGCGCAGGGCTTTCGCGTCGGCATCATTGCCCAGCCCGACTGGCAAAGCGCCGAGCCCTTCAAGGCGCTGGGCAAGCCCAATCTGTTCTGGGGCGTGACGGCGGGGAACATGGATTCCATGATCAACCGCTACACGGCCGACCGCAAGATCCGCAGCGACGACGCCTACACCCCCGGCGCCGAAGGCAACCGCCGCCCCGACCGCGCCGCCATCGTCTACAGCCAGCGCTGCCGCGAGGCGTACAAGGACGTGCCCATCGTGCTCGGCGGCATCGAAGGCAGCCTGCGCCGCATTGCCCACTACGATTACTGGAGCGACAAGGTGCGCCGCTCCATCGTGGTGGACGCCAAGTGTGACCTGCTGCTCTACGGCAACGCCGAGCGCGCCCTGGTCGAAGTGGCGCACCGTCTGGCGGCGCGCGAGCCGGTGCAGGAGATCACCGACGTGCGCGGCACGGCTTTTGTGCGCCGCAGCACGCCAGGCGGCTGGTTTGAAATCGATTCCACCGACGTCGACCAGCCCGGCCGCGTAGAAGACCACATCAACCCCTACCAAACCACCAGCGAGCAGGCGGCCGAGCAGGGCGGTACCTGCAGCTCGCAAGATACTACGATTTCGATAGCTGCTGGCGCAGAGCAGATAAGCGCTGACGGCCAAAAACAATCTGAAAAAAGCGCGACTACGCATGCGCTCAACTTCGTGCCCAATCCGGCGCTTGCAGCCAAACGCAAGGCGCCGCCGCAAGACCGCACGGTCATTCGCATTCCCAGCTACGAGCAGGTCAAGAGCGACCCGGTGCTCTACGCCCACGCCAACCGCGTGATGCACCTGGAGACCAACCCTGGCAATGCCCGCGCGCTGGTGCAGGCGCATGGCGAGGGCACCACCGCGCGCGACGTGTGGCTCAACCCGCCGCCCATCCCGCTCACCACGGCCGAGATGGACCACATCTTCGACCTGCCCTACGCCCGCAGCCCGCACCCCAGCTACGCCGACGCGCAGGGCCGCCACGATGGCGAAACCAAAATCCCCGCGTGGGAAGTGATCCGCTTCTCCATCAACATCATGCGCGGCTGCTTTGGCGGCTGCACCTTCTGCTCCATCACCGAGCACGAGGGCCGCATCATCCAGAGCCGCTCTGAGGATTCCATCCTGCGCGAGATCGAGGACGTGCGCGACAAGGTGCAGGGCTTTACCGGCACCATCTCCGACCTGGGCGGCCCCACGGCCAACATGTACCGCCTGGGCTGCCGCACGCCCGAGATCGAGGCCGCGTGCCGCAAGCCCAGCTGCGTCTATCCCGGCATCTGCACGAACCTGACGACCGACCACAACCCGCTGATTTCCATCTACAAGCGCGGCCGGGCGATCAAGGGCATCAAGAAAATCCTCATCAGCTCCGGCTTGCGCTACGACCTGGCCAACCAATCGCCCGAGTACGTGAAAGAACTGGTGCAGCACCACGTGGGCGGCTACCTGAAGATCGCGCCCGAGCACACCGAGGCTGGCCCGCTCACCAAGATGATGAAGCCGACGATCGGCAACTACGACAAATTCAAGCAGCTGTTTGAGAAATACTCGGCCGAGGCGGGCAAGAAGCAGTTCCTCATCCCCTACTTCATCGCCGCCCATCCCGGCACCAGCGACGAAGACATGATGAACCTGGCCATCTGGCTCAAGAAACACAGCTTCCGCGCCGACCAGGTGCAAACCTTCTACCCCAGCACCATGGCCAGCGCCACGGCGATGTACCACACCGGCATCAACACCCTCAAGGGCGTGCACCGCGATGAACGGGGCGAAAAGGTGGACGTGGTGCGCGGCGAAAAACGCCGCCGCCTGCACAAAGCCTTTTTGCGCTACCACGACCCGAAGAACTGGCCGCTGCTGCGCGACGCGCTCAAAGCCATGGGCCGCGCCGACCTGATTGGCAACGGCAAGCACCATTTGATTCCCACCTTCCAGCCTTTGGCGGGTGCGTGCGGTAGCCAGAAGAACGAGAAGTTCCTGACGATTCCGTCGATGGTGATGGAGAAAAACCAGCCCAAGCCGGGACAGATTCTGAGCCAGCACACGGGCCTGCCGCCGCGTGCGGGAACTGCAGGCAAAAAGCCGAGCTATCGCCCGTCTGGTAAGCGCTAAAAGCTATTGTTTTTGATGGTGTGAACGGGGCGCTGGAGCGCGGGGCTGTTCACTGGTTGTCCGGTTGCGGCGCTGCGGTGTGCGTGCCCACCTTCACCGATTGATTGGTGTCGCTCAGCGGCTGCTCAATCAGGTCTTCAATGACCAAAGTTCGGCAATAGAACGCTGCCACCGCGCCTGCTGCTTGCAGCTTGGCCCTGAGCGAGTCGGCATCGTCGTGCTTGCCCACCTCCACCAACAGGCCGTGGTGGCCAGGTCGGCAATGCTGCGCACCAAATCACTTTCTACGCTCATAGAAGACAAGAGCGAATCAGCATGAATTCGCAAGGGTCAGTACTGCCAAACCCAATCCACTTGGGCCATGCCGGTCAAAAGTCACTGTGAAGCAGTGCGCAAACCAAAAATGCCTGCGTCGTTGGATGCCAATGGTCGAGATTGGCGAAGGATGCCGACGTGCACCTCACGCCCGACACGCGCATACTCGCTCCCGTGATGCGATCCCTTCGCATCCAATTGGAGATTCATCCATGAATCACACAGTTTTGATCACAGGTTGTTCCTCGGGCATCGGTGCGGCTGCGGTGCAGCACTTTGCCGCGCAGGGCTGGAACGTCGCCGCGACGCTGCGCAACCCCGCTAGCGCCCACTTCGAGGACGGCGCGGGCAAGGTGGCGACCTTTGCGCTTGATGTGACAGACCAGAAGTCAGTCGACGCGGCAGTGGCGCAGGCTGCGGAGCGTTTCGGGCAGATCGACGTACTTATCAACAACGCCGGCTACGGCCTGTTCGGCCCGTTCGAGACCGCCACGCAAGAGGTCATCGAGCGCCAGTTCCAGACCAACGTTTTTGGCGTCTTTGCGGTGACGCGCGCCGTGCTGCCGCACATGCGCGAGCGCGCCAGCGGCGTCATCATCAACGTGGCCTCGCTCACGGGCCTGGTGGCAATGCCGCTGTACTCGCTCTATGCGGCGTCCAAGTTCGCCGTGGTGGGTTTTTCAGAGTCGCTCAGCCACGAACTAGGGCCCTTGGGCATACGGGTGAAAGTGTTTGCCCCCGGCGCGGTGGCGACCGACTTTTCGGGCCGCTCGCTGGTGCGCACGTTTGAGGGCGACGGCGGCCCTTATGCGCAATCCATTGGCAAGGTCATGGGCGTGTTTGCGGCCAATCGAGGCACCAGCAATGCCTCTACCCCTGAGCAACTGGCCCAGGCGCTGTACGACGCGGCGACCGATGGCAGCGAGCAGCTGCGCTATGTGATTGGCGAGGACGCCAAGGCGCTGATGCAAACCCGCAAGGATATCGGTGAAGAAGCCCTGATGGGTGCCATGCGCCAACGCTTTGGGTTGGCTGGTTGAAGCCTACGCCGGTTCGGTCAGAACGGCAAAGGTATGCGCCATTTGATTCCCACCTACCAGCCCATGGCCGGCAGTTGCGGCAGCCAGAAGAACGAGAAGTTATTGACCATTCCTTCGATGGTGATGGCGAAGAACCAGCCCAAGCCAGGGCAAATTTTGAGCCAGCACACCGGCCTGCTGCCCCGGGTCACCGGAAGCGCACGACCCGGGCCAAAGAAGAAGCCGCGCTGAACGGGCACGGCATGCTGGCAGCGCCGTAGGCATGGTGGAGACCTTGCCGAACGGCTGGTTCGCTGGACATTCTCTTGATGAATGACGCCATCCCTCACAGAATGAACTCTGTTGGGAGGCTGTAGGTGTGAGCCAACGGCGGTGTCTGGTGCTTGCAGATATGGGCCGCGTACGCTGTGCCCCAAGATCGGTACGAAACAGGGGAAAGGTCAAGTCGCGCAATGGTTCATCTGTCACACATCCTGCTGCTGCTGGGCGTTGCGGTCGCCGTGGTGCTCATTTTTCAGCACCTGCACATTCCCACCAGCCTGGGCTACTTGCTGGTCGGGGTCATTCTCGGTCCGCACACGGTCGGACCGATTGTCGATGTACCGGAGTTCAAGACCATGGCGGAGTTTGGCGTGGTCTTTCTGCTGTTCACGATCGGGCTGAATTTCTCTTTGCCGCAGTTGCACGCCCTTCGCGATCAGGTGCTTGGGCTTGGCACGGGGCAGGTGGTCTTCACGACGACCTTGGTCGGTGTCACCGCTTGGTTGGCGGGACTGCCTGCCGCTGTGGCATTCGTCATCGGAGCGGTGTTTGCCCAGTCCTCCTCCACCATCATCGGCAGCCAGTTGGCAGAACAAAAGGAAGAGAACTCACCCCACGGCCGACTCGGGCTGGCAATGTCGGTGTTCCAGGACGTCACTGCGGTGCCTTTTCTGGTCGTCATTCCTGTGCTGGGCATGGCGGTGGGGGCCGATATCCTGGCTCTCGAGCTGGGTTGGGCAATGGTCAAAGCCCTGCTGGCGTTTTCCCTCGTGTTTTATGTTGGTCGCTGGTTGCTGCGCCCGCTGTTTCGCTTCGTCACGCGGCGCCGCTCAGCAGAGGTGTTTACGCTGGCCGTATTGCTAGTGGCATTGCTCGCCGCCTGGACGACCTTCAGCCTCGGCATGTCGCTGGCGTTCGGTGCGTTTCTGGCCGGCATGATGCTGGGCGAGACAGAGTTTCGTCACCAGGTTGAATCGAGCATCCGCCCTTTCCGAGACGTGCTGCTCGGCCTCTTTTTTATCGGTATCGGCATGTTGTTCGACCCGGCGGCGATCCCTCGCATATGGCATTGGGCTTTGCTTGGCACCTTGCTGCTGTTGGTGAGCAAGATCCTGCTGGTCGCGGCGATGGTGAAGAAGAGCGGCATTGACACTCTGATGGCGTGGCGCACGGCGTTGTTGCTGGCTGTGGGCGGAGAATTCGGTTTCGCCCTGCTGGCCATTGCCCTCGATGCCAAGGTGATCGACATCGACGTGGGGCAGATCGCGCTGACCGCCGTGCTGTTCTCGATGATTGCGGGGGCCTTTCTCATCCGCTTCAACCATGCCATCGCCTCCCGGCTGGTGGGCGTCCGCCGCGATGCAGACCAGGGCCTTGCGCACCCCTTGTCGGATGCTCCTGAACCGCAAGTGGTGATAGGTGGCTATGGTCGTGTCGGTCACACCATTGCCGTGTTGTTGCATGCCAGCAATGTGCCGTTTGTGGCCTTCGACACCGACCCGAAGCGGGTGATGCAAGGGCGGGCCGATGGTTACCCGGTGCTGTATGGCGATATCACCGATGCAGAGCTGCTGGCAGCGGTTCATGTGGAGCGGGCCGCCCTGGTTGTCATCACGCTGGATGATCACGCCAACGCGTTGCGCACCGTGGGGGTTTTGCGCAGCAGCTGCCCCCATGTTGCCGTCATCGCGCGGGCGCAAGACCTCGAATCGAGCTCACGACTCATTGACGCCGGAGCCACCCACGCCTATCCGGAGGCGATTGAAGCCAGCTTGCGCTTGGGAGCGACCGCGTTGCGGATGCTGTCGATTCCGACCGACGATATCGATAGCATGCTGCAGGATGTGCGCGATTGGGACTACAAACCCGTGCTCGAAAATGAAACCGCCCCGGAGAAAAATCCATGACATCGCTCACACGTATTCTCGCCGCCACTGATTTGTCGGCCCACGCTCGCCACGCGACTGAACGCGCCGCCCTCGTGAGCAAGGATACGGCTGCGCTGCTCGATCTGCTGCATGTGGCGAATCTGGCGCCTCTGGAGCGGCTGCGGCAGTTGATGGACACATCGCCAGAGGAGATGGAGCGGCGGGTGCTCGATGCTGCGCGGCAACGGCTCCACGATCTGGCAGCTTCACTCCAGCAACGCTACGGTGTGGTTGCGGGCACGCATGCGGTGGTCGGCCCTGTGTTGGCGGAACTGGCCAGGCAGGTCGATAGCCAGGATGCCGGTCTGCTGGTTTGCGGAGCCAAAGGGGAAAGCATCATTCGGCACCATTTGCTGGGAACGACGGCGCTACGGATGTTGAGCACGACGAAATGTCCTGTTCTGGTGGTCAAGCAGCCCCCGCACGAATCCTATCGTCGGCTCCTTGTGCCCGTCGATTTTTCGCCTTCATCGCTGCGCGCGATCCGGCATGCACGCAGCATTGCCCCACAGGCTGGCATCGTGCTGCTGCATACCTTTGAGGCTCCTTTCGAGGGGAAGTTGCGCTACGCCAGCGTGGATGAGGACACCATCAACGACTATCGGGTCGTTGCCAGACAGGAAGCCATCCAGAAACTCCACGCACTGTGCGAGAAAGCCGGGCTGTTGCCCTACGAAACCCACCAGATCGTCCTACATGGCAATCCGACCTTGCACATCATCGAGCAAGAACAGGAGCAGGATTGCGATCTGATCGTGGTGGGCAAGCACGGTGAGAGCGTGCTGGAGGATCTGCTGCTGGGCAGCGTCACCAGGTACGTTCTGGCCGAATCGCAAAGCGACGTCCTGGTGTCGGTGTGACCATGATCGAAGCCGGGTTGGACCCTGCCTGCCTCCGGGGGCAAACGAACATGATGTCGGCTATTGCTGCGCTTTCAGCGCAATTCGTGCAGAACATCCCTAGAGCAAGTCACGATAGAGCCAGAACACCAGCGAGCCGCAATGCAGCACGATGGTGAGCCAGTACACCGCACGAAATTCCGCCTTGCTGGTTTTGTGCCGCATGTTTTGCTGGGCCAGCCAGGCAGCGGGCCAGCCGCCGAGCAGAGACAACAGGTGCAAATTTGACTCAGGAATGCGCCAACGGCCTGCACGTGCAGCGTTCTTGTCGGCCGCGTACATCCACAGCGTGACGACGTTCAGCGCCGCCAGGGCTGCGAGCGTCCACAGCGGCAGCCGCTGCGTCCACACGCCCCAGGCCAGCAAAGCGGCCCATACCAGCATCAGGCCATAGGCCAAGGATGCGCCGGTGGCGGGTGAGTGCGCTTTGCCCTGGCGTTGGTTTGCGCGGGGGGTAGGTGCCGAGCGCTTTGCGGGTGCCGGGCGTTGGGTGCGCTTGCTGTCGCTGCTGCGTGCGTCTTCGGCGC
Source organism: Simplicispira piscis (assembly GCF_054783455.1). NCBI lineage: Bacteria > Pseudomonadati > Pseudomonadota > Betaproteobacteria > Burkholderiales > Comamonadaceae > Simplicispira > Simplicispira piscis. The sequence continues at coordinate 95,169 of NZ_BAAGQN010000004.1, read as the reverse complement.
CCTGCGGGCTGGCCGCCGTGCGCACCGCCATGGCGCGCGGGCCTTTGCCGCCGACGTGGATTTCTTCAAACACCACGGCAAGGCCTTCGCGCGGGGGTGTGGCGCCGCGGTAGTCGCGTACGTGAAAGAACACATCGCCTGCGCAATCGCCGCTGCGAATGAAGCCAAAGGCGCGCGTGGCGTCCCAGCGAACGATGGAGCCTTGCTTGGTCATGTGTTGTCGTTCATTCAGTGTGTGGGCCTTTGTGCAGGTAGCATCGCTCTATCGACAAAATTACTATGAAAAATATAGCTGTTTGCGATTACTGGTAAAGCGCTAGAGGCCAAAAACTATCAAAATTGTCAGTAAAAAACCGCCCGTAGGCGGCTGGCAATTCCAAGGGTGCTGCGCACCCCCGAAAGCATCACATCACCTTGGCAATCGACGCGCAGACGTAGTCGATGTTCTTGCTGTTGAGCGCGGCCACGCACATGCGGCCGGTGTCGGTGCCGTACACGCCGAACTCGCTGCGCAGGCGCACCATTTGGTCTTTCGACAGGCCGGAGTAGCTGAACATGCCGATCTGCTGGGTGATGAAGGACATGTCCTTTTGCACACCGGCAGCCTTGAGGCCATCGACCAGCTTCTGGCGCATGGCCTTGATGCGCACGCGCATTTCGCCCAGCTCTTTTTCCCACAGGGCGCGCAGTTCGGGATTGTTCAGCACAGCGGCCACCACGGCGCCGCCGTGCGTGGGCGGGTTGCTGTAGTTGGTGCGGATGACGATCTTGAGCTGGCTCAGCACGCGGCTGGCTTCTTCCTTGTCAGCGCACAGGACAGAGAGGCCGCCCACGCGCTCGCCGTACAGGCTGAAGCTCTTGGAGAACGAGGTGGAGACAAAGAAGCTCAGGCCAGACGCGACGAATTTCTGGATGACGGCGCCGTCTTCCTGGATGCCGTGGCCAAAGCCCTGGTAGGCCATGTCGAGGAAGGCGGTGAGGTTTTTGGCCTTGACGACGGCGATGACCTGGTCCCACTGCGCGGGCGTGATGTCGTAGCCGGTGGGGTTGTGGCAGCAGGCGTGCAGCACCACGATGGTGCCGGGCGCGGCGGCGTTCAGGCTGGCCAGCATGCCGTCGAAGTTGACGCCGCGCTTCTCAGCGTCGTAGTAGGCGTAGGTATCCACGGTGAAACCTGCATTGGTGAACAAGGCGCGGTGGTTTTCCCAGCTGGGGTCAGAGATCAGCACCTTGGCATCGGGGCTGACTTTCTTCAGGAAGTCGGCGCCGATTTTCAGGCCGCCGGTACCGCCAATGGCTTGCACCGTGGCCACGCGGCCCGATTGCACAGGCTCGGAGTCGACACCAAAGACCAGGCCCTTGACGGCGTTGTCGTAGGCGGCGATGCCGTCGATGGGCAGGTAGCCGCGCGGCGTGGGCTTTTCCATCATGGTTTTTTCAGCCGCCTGCACGCAGGCTAGCAGCGGCAGCTTGCCGTTGTCATCGAAGTACACGCCCACGCCCAGGTTGACCTTGTGGGGGTTAGTGTCAGCGTTGAATTGCTCGTTGAGACCCAGGATGGGGTCGCGGGGGGCCATTTCGACGGCGGAGAACAGAGACATGGATCGTCCTTGGAGGGTGTAGGTGGCGGGCAAACCCAAGCTGCGTTAGGCTTTTGGGTTCACTCTTTGATTTTAGCGGCCCGCGCAGGCCGTGCCGCACCATGTCCATGCAAGAAACCGCCATCGAACCCGTCAAGGGGCAGTTCGTCCAGTTCCCCGGCTCGCCCTTCGAGCTGTACCAGCCATACCCCCCTGCGGGCGACCAGCCCACCGCCATCGACCTGTTGGTGGAGGGAGTGAACGCGGGAGAGGTGTTCCAGACCCTGCTGGGTGTGACTGGCTCGGGCAAAACCTTCACCATGGCCAACGTGATTGCGCGCCTGGGCCGGGCTGCCATTGTGTTTGCGCCCAACAAGACGCTGGCGGCGCAGCTCTACAGCGAGTTCCGTGAGTTCTTTCCGAAGAACGCGGTGGAATACTTCGTCAGCTACTACGACTACTACCAGCCCGAGGCCTACGTGCCCCAGCGCGATCTGTTCATCGAAAAGGACAGCGCCATCAATGAGCACATCGAGCAGATGCGCCTGTCGTGCACCAAAAGCCTGCTGGAGCGGCGCGATGTGGTGATCGTGGCCACGGTGTCGGCCATTTACGGCATTGGCAACCCCGAGAGCTACCACCGCATGGTCATGACGCTGCGTGCGGGCGACAAACTGGGCCAGCGTGATGCGATTGCGCAGTTGGTGCGCATGCAGTACCAGCGCAATGACATGGACTTTTCGCGCGGCAATTTTCGCGTGCGGGGCGACACCATTGATGTGTTTCCGGCCGAGCATTCGGAGCTGGCCCTGCGCATTGAGCTGTTTGACGACGAGATCGAGAGTCTGCAACTGTTCGATCCGCTCACCGGCCGGGTGCGCCAGAACATTCCGCGCTTTACCGTGTACCCCAGCAGCCACTACGTCACGCCGCGCGACCAGGTGCTGCTGGCGGTCGAAGCCATCAAGGCCGAACTGTCGGAGCGCCTCAAGCAACTGCTGGCCGACGGCAAGCTGGTCGAAGCGCAGCGCCTGGAACAGCGCACGCGCTTTGACCTGGAAATGCTCAGCGAGGTGGGCCATTGCAAAGGCATCGAAAACTACTCGCGCCACCTGGCAGGCACGGCGGCGGGCGACCCGCCCAGCACGCTGACCGACTATTTGCCGCGCGATGCATTGATGTTTCTGGACGAGAGCCACCAGATGATCGGCCAGCTCAACGCCATGTACAACGGCGACCGCTCGCGCAAGACCACGTTGGTGGAATATGGCTTCCGGCTCCCCAGTGCGCTCGATAACCGGCCACTCAAGTTCGAGGAATTCGAAGCCCGCATGCGCCAGGTGGTGTTCGTGTCTGCCACTCCGGCCGACTACGAAAAGCAGCACGCGAGCCAGGTGGTCGAACAGGTGGTACGGCCCACGGGCCTGGTCGATCCCTTGGTGGAAGTGCGGCCCGCCACCCACCAGGTGGACGATGTGCTGCAGGAAATCCGCATCCGCGCCGACCTGGGTGAGCGCGTGCTGATCACCACGCTGACCAAGCGCATGGCTGAGCAGCTCACCGACTACCTGACCGACAACGGCGTCAAGGTGCGCTATCTGCACAGCGATGTGGACACTGTGGAGCGCGTGGAGATCATCCGCGACCTGCGGCTGGGCGCCTTCGATGTGCTGGTGGGTATCAACCTGCTGCGCGAGGGCCTGGATATTCCCGAAGTGTCGCTGGTGGCCATTCTGGATGCGGACAAGGAAGGTTTTTTGCGCTCCGAGCGCAGCCTGATCCAGACCATTGGCCGGGCGGCACGCAATGTTTCGGGCAAGGCCATTCTGTATGCCGACCGTGTGACCGATTCCATGGCACGCGCCATCGGCGAGACCGAGCGCAGGCGCGCCCGGCAGGTCGCATTCAATACCGCGAATGGCATTACGCCGCGCAGCATTGTCAAGCAGGTAAGAGACCTGATTGATGGCGTCTACAGCGAGAAGGCGGGCAAGGACGCCCAACGCCTGGAGCAAGAGGCACTGCAGCGCGCACGGGCGGAGGATATGTCGGAAAAAGACCTGGCCCGTGAGATCAAGCGGCTGGAGAAGCTGATGCTGGAACATGCCCGCAACCTGGAGTTTGAACAGGCTGCCCGCGTACGCGACCAGTTGGCACGCCTCAAAGACATGGCCTTTGGTGCCCATGGTAGCGACAATGCCCCTCTGGCAGGCTAGGAATACAAGGTTTTTGCAACTTGCATGGCGCAATTGCGACCATCTGGTTTTTTTACCCGACAAATTTGATATGGATTGTGCTAGAATGCCCTTAGCCGAAAACAAAAAACCACGATGAAGACCCGCAGCCACTGACTTGTTGCGGGACGGGTGGAGACGGTGTCCTGATAGGTCATGAACCATTCAGGCGTTTCACGAACCAACAAGCCAGATAAAGGAGCTTGCGATGCGTCTCACTACCAAAGGCCGTTTTGCGGTCACCGCGATGATCGATCTGGCCTTGCGCCAAGGCAATGGACCAGTCACCCTGGCTGCCATCAGCCAGCGCCAGCGCATTTCGCTGTCGTACCTGGAGCAGCTGTTTGGCAAACTGCGCCGCCATGAGCTGGTGGAATCCACCCGCGGCCCTGGCGGCGGTTACACGCTGGCGCGCAAAGCCGGTGACATCACCATTGCCGACATCATTGTGTCGGTTGATGAGCCCATCGATGCCACGCAATGCGGCGGCAAGGAAAACTGCATGGGCGAAGCCGGTCGTTGCATGACGCACGACCTCTGGGCCACCTTGAACCAGCGCGTGGTTGAGTTTCTGGACTCCGTCACGTTGCAAAAACTGGTGGACGAGCAGTTGGCCAAAGGCTTGACGATCGAAGACAAGCCGATGACCCGCCGTGCCATCTCCACCACGCCTGTGATCAAACCGATCCGCGTGAATGCACCCAATTCAGTGTTTGCCCTGGGCAACGTGTTCGCCAAATCCTGAAGACCCTGATAGAGAAGCGGGTGGCTGCGTGCCGACCGGCGCGCGGTGCGCGTTTCCGGCAAGCTACCCGCCTGTGCACTGCAATTGCCAGCCCGAAGACCTGACCGAGCCAGCTATGGACATGACTCCCCACTTTCCGATTTATCTCGACTACGGCGCCACCACGCCAGTGGATCCGCGCGTCGTGGACGCCATGATTCCCTGGCTGCGCGAGCATTTTGGCAATCCTGCATCCCGTAGCCACGCCTGGGGCTGGGAAGCCGAAGAGGCCGTGGAAAAGGCCCGCGTCCAGGTCGCTGAGTTGATCGGCGCAGACCCGCGCGAAATCGTCTGGACCAGCGGCGCCACGGAATCGAACAACCTGGCCATCAAGGGCGCCGCCCATTTCTACAAGGGCAAGGGCAAGCACCTCATCACGGTCAAGACCGAGCACAAGGCTGTGCTGGACGTGATGCGCGAGCTGGAGCGCCAGGGTTTTGAGGTCACCTACCTGAACGTGCAGGAAAACGGCTTGCTGGACTTCGACGCGCTCAAGGCGGCGATTCGCCCCGACACCATCTTGATCAGCGTGATGTTCGTGAACAACGAGATCGGCGTGATCCAGGACATTCCGGCCATTGGCGCGATGTGCCGTGAAAAGGGCATCATCTTCCATGTGGATGCAGCGCAAGCCACGGGCAAGCTGCCTATCGACCTGGCCACGTTGCCGGTCGACCTGATGAGTCTGGCCTCACACAAAACCTATGGCCCCAAGGGCATTGGCGCTCTGTATGTGCGCCGCAAGCCGCGCATTCGCCTCGAAGCCCAGATGCACGGCGGCGGTCATGAGCGCGGTATGCGCTCGGGTACGCTGCCCACGCACCAGATTGTGGGCATGGGCGAGGCGTTCCGCATCGCCCGTGAGGAAATGGCGCAAGACCTTGCCAAGGCGCACAGCCTGCAAAAGCGTTTGCTCGATGGCCTGACCGATATGGAGCAGGTGTTCATCAACGGTGACATGGCGCAGCGCGTGCCGCACAACCTGAACATCAGCTTCAACTATGTAGAGGGCGAGTCGCTCATCATGGGGATCAAGGGCCTGGCGGTGTCGTCGGGTTCAGCCTGCACTTCGGCCAGCCTGGAACCCAGCTATGTGCTGCGTGCCCTGGGCCGCAGCGACGAGCTGGCGCACAGCAGCTTGCGCATGACGATTGGCCGCTTCACTACGGCCGAGGAAATCGACTACGCCATCGGCACGATCCGTGAAAACGTAGCCCGGCTGCGCGACCTCAGCCCCCTGTGGGACATGTACAAGGATGGCGTGGACCTGAGCACAATCCAGTGGGCCGCGCACTGAGCCTGCAGGCATTGCCCGCAGCACCCGTTATTTGAATCGAGGAGGTAAACACCATGGCTTACTCAGAAAAAGTGATCGACCATTACGAGAATCCGCGCAATGTGGGTTCGTTTGACAAGGGCGATGATTCCGTGGGCACTGGCATGGTCGGCGCCCCGGCCTGCGGCGACGTGATGAAGCTGCAGATCAAGGTCAACCCCGAAACGGGTGTCATTGAGGATGCACGCTTCAAGACCTATGGCTGTGGCTCGGCTATCGCTTCGTCATCGCTGGTGACCGAATGGGTCAAGGGCAAGACGCTGGACCAGGCGGCGGCCCTCAAGAACAGCGAAATTGCCCAGGAACTGGCGTTGCCGCCGGTCAAGATTCACTGCTCCATCCTTGCAGAAGACGCCATCAAGGCGGCGGTGCAGGACTACAAAACCAAACACGGCACCGCTGTTGCCGCCTGAAGCCATGGCAATTACCCTGACCGAAGCGGCAGCCCGGCATGTCAGCCGTTACCTGTCGCGGCGTGGCAAGGGCCTGGGAGTGCGTCTGGGTGTCAAGACCAGCGGTTGCTCGGGCCTGGCGTACAAGCTCGAATACGTGGACGACGCTGAGCCAGAAGACATCATTTTCGAGAACCACGGCGTGAAGGTGCTGATCGATCCCAAGAGCCTGGCCTATATCGACGGCACGGAGCTGGACTTCGTGCGTGAGGGGCTGAATGAAGGCTTTCGCTTCAGCAACCCGAACGAACGTGACCGCTGCGGATGTGGAGAGAGCTTCCGCGTCTGACCCTGGCCCGCTGAACTGTAAAACCGCCATCGCGCACCGTGTTGGCGGTTTTTTTGCTGATATGAACCTTCAATCCGACGATTTTGAGTTGTTTGGTGTGCCAAGGCGTTTTGCCCAGGAGCGCAGTGCGCTCGATGCACGCTGGAAAGAACTGCAGCGTGAAGCCCACCCCGACCGCCATACCGCCAGCAATGCCGCAGTACAACGCCAGGCCATGCAATGGTCGGTGCGCATCAACGAGGCGTATCAGCGCATCAAGGACCCGCTGCGCCGGGCGGCCTACCTGTGTGAGTTGAACGGTGCGCCGATCCGCGCTGAGGACAACACCGCCATGCCCGCTGATTTTTTGGTGCAGCAAATGGAATGGCGCGAAGCGCTCGAAGATGCAGAAAATCTGGCCGAAGTCGATGCGCTGGAAGCCCAGGTGCACCAGGCTCGGCGCACCACCCTGGAGCGCTGCGCCGATTTCATCGACCAGCAGCAGGACTATGCTGCTGCAGCCCGCCAGGTCAGAGCCCTCATGTTCATTGCGCGTTTTGCGCTCGACATCGAGCGCAAGCAGGAGCAACTGGGACAATAGCGCCCAGACCTATCGATTTTTCGTGCCGCCGAGCGTGCAGGCGCATCCCCCAGAAAAGACAGGAACCCATGGCGCTGTTGCAGATTTCCGAACCCGGCCAGTCCCCCGCACCCCACCAGCGACGCATTGCTGTGGGTATTGACCTGGGCACCACCCATTCGCTGGTGGCCGCTGTGCGCAACGGCGTGGCTGAATGCCTGCCCGATGGCGAAGGCCGGGTGCTGCTGCCTTCGGTCGTGCGTTACCTGCAGGGCGGGGGCCGCCAGATTGGGTATGCTGCCGTGGCAGCGCAGCAGGGTGATGCCGGTAACACCATTGCCTCCGCAAAGCGTCTGATGGGGCGGGGCCTGGCCGATATTGCCCAGGTCGACAAGTTGCCTTATGAGCTGGTGGCCGCAGGGCAGGGTGGCGGCATGGTCAGCATTGCCACGGCCGATGGCACCAAATCGCCGGTAGAGGTCAGCGCCGAGATCCTGGCCAGCCTGCGCCAGCGGGCCGAAGACACTTTCGATGACGACCTGTATGGCGCCGTGATCACCGTGCCGGCCTACTTTGACGATGCCCAGCGCCAGGCCACCAAGGATGCCGCGCAACTGGCGGGTATCAACCTCCTGCGCCTTATCAATGAGCCCACGGCTGCCGCGATTGCCTATGGCCTGGACAACGCCAGCGAAGGCGTTTATGCCGTTTATGACCTGGGCGGCGGAACCTTTGACATTTCCATCTTGCGGCTGACGCAAGGGGTTTTTGAGGTGCTGGCCACAGGTGGTGACTCGGCCCTGGGGGGAGATGACTACGACACGGCGTTGGCCGACTGGGTATTGGCGCAGTGTGGTGTGCAGGTGCACACCCCGGCCGACAAGACGGCGGCACAATTGGCTGCACGGGCCTGCAAAGAGGCGTTGACTGCTACTGAAAATGTAGCTTATAGCGCCCTGTTGACGGGCGTTAGAGTCCATTTTAATGTCAATCGCAATGATTTCGAGGCAGCTACGGCTGCGCTCACGGCGCGCTCGCTTGCCGCCGTGCGCAGGGCGCTGCGCGATGCCCAGCTGACCCGCGATGACGTGCAGGGCGTGGTCATGGTGGGTGGCTCCACACGTATGCCGCAGGTGCAACGTGCCGTTGGAGATTTTTTCGGCCGTGAACCTCTGACCAACCTGGACCCTGACGAAGTGGTCGCCCTGGGCGCCGCCATCCAGGCCAACCAGCTGGCGGGTAACAACACCACGGGTGATTTGCTGCTGCTGGACGTGATCCCGCTCTCACTGGGTGTGGAGACCATGGGCGGGTTGGTGGAGCGCATCGTTGCGCGCAACGAGACGATTCCCACCGCCAAGGCCCAGGATTTCACCACCTATAAAGATGGCCAGACCGCCCTGGCCATCCATGTAGTGCAAGGCGAACGCGACCTGGTGCAGGATTGCCGCAGCCTGGCACGCTTTGAGTTGCGGGGCATTCCCCCCATGGCGGCGGGCGCCGCGCGCATCCGCGTCACTTTTACCGTCGATGCCGATGGCCTGCTCAGCGTGGGTGCGCGCGAGCAAATCAGCGGTGTGGAAGCGCATATCGACGTCAAGCCCAGCTATGGGCTGAGTGACGAACAGATCGCCCGCATGCTGCAGGAGGGCTTCTCCACGGCCGCGCAGGACATGCAGGCGCGCGCCTTGGTAGAAGCCCGTGTCGATGCCGACCGCATGCTGATCGCCACGCAAAGTGCACTCGACGCGGATGGCGATATCCTGTCTCCGAGCGAGCGCGACAGCATTGACGCTCTCATGAACGCCTTGCGCCAAACAGTTTCGGTGGCCGATAGCGCCGCCACGCTGGAAGACGCCACGCAGGCCCTGGCCAAGGGTACGGAGGCCTTTGCTGCTCAGCGCATGAACCGCGGCATCCGCCAGGCGCTGGCCGGTAAAAACGTCCAGACCCTCTAACATTCAATACACGCCATGCCTGTCATCAAAATCCTGCCCCACCCCGAGTATTGCCCCGCAGGCACCGAGATCACTGCCCCCGTGGGCACCTCGATCTGCGAGGCCTTGCTGGAAAACCATATCAACATCGAGCACGCCTGCGACATGAGCTGTGCCTGCACGACCTGCCATATCATCGTGCGCGATGGTTTTTCTTCGCTCAATGAGGCCGAAGAAGAAGAGGAAGACCTGCTTGACCGCGCCTGGGGCCTGGAGCCGCAGTCACGCCTGAGCTGCCAGGCCATACTGACAACCCGGGATGTGACCATAGAGATTCCCAAATACTCGATCAACCACGCCAAGGAAAACCACTGATGGTTGTTGACCCCCACGTTGACTATTCACTGCTCGCCTCTGAGGCGGCGCACGCCCCCTTTGGGGCGGCCCGGCGGAGCGCATGATGCGCCAGATCGTTCTGGACACGGAAACCACGGGCCTGTCGGCAGAAGGCGGCGACCGGATCATCGAGATTGGTTGCGTCGAACTCGTGGCCCGCAAGCTGACGGGGAACAACAAGCACTTCTACTTGAACCCAGGGCGCGACAGCCACGAGGATGCGCTCAAGGTGCACGGCATCAGCAATGAGTTCCTGCGCGACAAGCCCCGCTTCGAGGCCGTGGCCGACGAGCTGCTCGAGTACCTGCAGGGTGCTGAGATCATCATCCACAACGCGGCGTTCGACGTCAGCTTTCTCAACAAGGAACTGGAGCTGTCGGGTCGACCCGCGTTCCGCACCCACGTTGCGCAGGTGACCGACACCTTGGCCATGGCCAAGGAGCTGTATCCCGGCAAGCGCAATTCGCTCGATGCGCTGTGCGATCGCCTGGGTGTGGACAACTCCAGTCGCACCCTGCATGGTGCACTGCTGGATGCAGAGTTGCTGGCAGACGTCTACATCAATCTCACCCGCGGTCAAGATGCGCTGCTGATGACCGATGACTCTGCCGGTGCTTCCGCAGGGGGTGTGTTCGTGCCTGCAGTCGATTTGCGTAGCCTGGCGCTGCAGGTTCTTCGTGCCAATGCACAGGAGTTGACGGCCCACGAGCAAATCCTGGTTCAGATCGACCAGGACAGCAAAGGCAAAACAATTTGGCGTAGTTTGGAAGGCGCCTAAAAAAGCTGTGCCATAATCAAAGGCTTGTTGCAGTTAGCATAATTAGGGTGATTAGCTCAGTGGTAGAGCACTGCCTTCACACGGCAGGGGTCGCAGGTTCAAACCCTGCATCACCCACCAACATTCCTCAGTCTGCATTCTTTCTCGACTGCAGACCTGAAGGGCGATTAGCTCAGCGGTAGAGCACTGCCTTCACACGGCAGGGGTCACATGTTCGATCCATGTATCGCCCACCATTTACATTGCCGCCTCGCACCCCTGCCAGTCCGCTCATCGCGGACTGGCATTGTTTTTGGTTACTGCAAAGAGGAAGATTGCCCGTAACGGACGCATTCACTGGCAATGGAATCGGCCCCGCGTTGCGCCGTCTGGCGTGGTATTTTTCGCCGATGCGTCCCTGCGGCCTATCGGGGGCAGTGTGGTTCATCCATTCCTTTGAGGCTGACCCACGGTCCAAACACCTGTGAAATCTACAGAGCCGTAAGAAGGCGCTCCTGTACCCTCCCGTCACTGCAGAGGCTCAGCCCTTCGCCACGCTGGCGCCCCGGTGGTCGTGCCAGCGTTGCTGGTGTTTTGCGGGTTGTACCCGGACAGTACAGACCAGCTTTTCTCCGGTGTACAGACCTGAGGGGGGCTTCCGACTGGTTCTATACCGTAGCCGTCACGGGGTTCTGGTGTTGATCGCGACCAGCCGTTTGGACGACATCCGCCTGGGGCCGGACGCCGCCGCGCCCGACCAAAACGGGTGGCACACCAGCGGCTGCACGCGAGGCGCTTGAATTGACCTTCTCTTACTGGGGATTTCACGCCTGGGCGGTGTACGGCCCGATGGGCATGGCGCTGGCCTACTTCGGGTTTCGCTACCACCTGCCGCCCACGCTGCGCTCGGGCTGGCCAGTCTCCAGTCGTCACTGGCAATGGTACGCATGTTCCTGGGCCCGCTCAGGCGCTGTGTGGCCAGTGCGTGGGCATGGGCCCAACCTTTTGCTTGTTGCACCAAACCCAGTCAGACATCAGTCGGCCGACATTGCACGCCACAAAATCTGGAACAGTTCGTTGAACTGATCGGTCAGTGGCGTTTTTTCTTCGCGCACGATGTGCATCAGCACGACCCGGCCGATCATGCCCATGAAGACATCCAGCAGCACCTTGGATGACACCTTGCTGTTGAGCACGCCCCGGGACTGGCCATCCTTGAAGACCCCCAAAAAAGCACCCATCAGCTTGGGGCTTTCGTAGATGTCGATGTTCTTGTACCGCGATACGGGCACGGCCGTGAACATCAGCAGCATCAAGGCGGGGTGCTTGTCCATGTAGTCCAGAGTGACCCAGCAGGTTTTGCGCAGGCGTTCGCGGACACCGTCAATGCCCTGCAGGTGGTCGATCATGCGTTCGGCCAGGCGGCCCAGCATCACGTCGAGCATGGTGTAGACCAGCACTTCCTTGCTGCCGAAGTACTTGTAGATCGTCTGCAATGAGACATTGGCGGCGCGCGCCACGTCGATCAGGCCTACTTCATGGAAATCACGGCTGGAAAAGAGCGCCAGAACTGCTTTTTCGATGCGCGCCTGGGTGTCGCTGCGCATCTGCGAAAGCTGGGCACTGCGGTGAAGCTTGGCGCCTGTCTGTGCAGGCGGAGCGTCGGGTGCCGGAGCAAGGGGTGGAGCTGTCATGGAAATTTATATTACCAAATGAGCTATGGCAGCGGAAGAAAATTGCGTCAACTTGTCATCCAGAGCCGGTTTGGTCAAGATACGGACTGTTGCGTCACCCTCGTATTCTCTTGTATGAAAAGGGTGATGGCACATGCAAGAGCTTGCAGATGGGTCTGTGTCGGTACACCAATTGTCGGTAATTGAAATTACTAATTTAGTGGTGCGATACATCGATGCAAGTTCTTTTGTTTGCATTACCGGAGGATTTGAACCCGTGGCTATTCAAAATTTTGCCCCTGCCTGGATGACCGAAGAGCACCAGATGCTGTACGACTCGGCACGTCGTTTTTTCAAGGAGCAGTGGGCACCCAAGGACGAAGCCTGGCGCAAGGCGGGCATGTTGGACCGCGAAGCCTGGGAAGAGGCAGGCGCCAATGGTTTTCTGTGTGCTTCCATGCCCGAGGAATACGGCGGTGGCGGGGGAGATTTTGGCCATGAGGCGGTGCTCATCCTGGCGCAGGGCTCGGCCAACGTTTCGGGATTTGGTGGCTCGCTGCACTCGGGCATCGTGGCGCCCTACATCCTGCACCATGGCACCGAAGAGCAGAAGAAGCGCTGGCTGCCGCGCCTGGCCACGGGCGAGCTGATTGGCGCCATTGCCATGACCGAACCGGGCACGGGCTCGGACCTGCAGGCGGTGCGCACCACCGCGATCAAAGAGGGCGAAAACTACCGCATCAACGGCAGCAAGACCTTCATCACCAATGGGCAGCTGGCCAACCTCGTCATTGTGGTCTGCAAGACCGACAAGGACCAGGGAGCGCAAGGCATGTCGCTGATGGTGGTTGAGACCGACCAGGTGCAGGGCTTCCGCCGCGGCCGCAATCTCGACAAACTGGGTATGGATGCGCAGGACACCTCGGAGTTGTTTTTTGACGATGTGGTGATTCCGGCTGCCAACCTGTTGGGTGGGCATGAGGGACAGGGCTTCGTGCAACTGATGCAGGAGTTGCCGCAGGAGCGCCTGATCGTGGCGTTTGCAGGTATTGCCGCCATGGAGCTGGCCATGCAGGAAACGCTGGCCTACACCAAGGAGCGCAAGGCGTTTGGCAAGCCGATCTTCTCGTTCCAAAACACCCGTTTCAAGCTGGCCGAATGCCAGGCACTGCTGATGGCCTCGCGCGCGCTGGTCGATGCGGCCATGGTGGCGCACCTCCAGGGTGGGCTAGGCGTGGACCGTGCCGCGCTTATCAAATACTGGATTAGCGACAACCAGTGCAAGCTGATCGACGAATGCCTGCAGCTCTTTGGTGGCTACGGCTACATGAAGGAATACCCCATCGCCCGCCTGTATGCCGATGCCCGCGTGCAGCGCATCTACGGCGGCACCAACGAAATCATGAAGGAACTGGCTTCGCGTTTTCTGTGATGCCAGACCAGAAAAACTTTAACCATTGAAGGAGCTTCCATGACCGAAGCCTATATTTTCGACGCCGTGCGTACCCCGCGCGGCAAGGGTAAAAAAGATGGCGGCCTGCACCAGGCCACGCCCGTGTGGCTGCTGCGCACGCTGCTGCAGGCCTTGCAGCAGCGCAACCAGCTCGATACCGCGCTGGTGGACGATCTCGTTCTCGGCTGTGTCACCCCGGTAGGAGAGCAGGGTGCCGACATCGCCCGTACAGCCGTGCTGGATGCTGGCTGGGCGCAAAGTGTGGCTGGCGTGACGCTCTCGCGCTTCTGTGCCTCGGGCCTGGAGGCTGTGAACCTGGCCACGGCCAAGATCATGTCCGGCATGGAGGACATGGTCGTTGCGGGAGGTGTCGAATCCATGAGCCGCTGGGCCATGGGCAGTGACGGTGGAGCGTGGGTGATGGACCCACGCATCAACAGCGGAACGGCCTTTGTGCCCCAGGGCATCAGCGCCGACCTGATTGCCACGCTGGAGGGCTTCAGCCGCCAGGACCTGGATGCCTTTGCAGCCGAGTCGCACCGCCGTGCGGCGGCCGCACAGGCCGGGGGGCGCTTTGCAAAATCGCTGGTCGCGGTCACGGATATCAATGGCATGACCTGGCTGGACCGCGACGAAACCATCCGCCCGGGGACCTCGGTCGAATTGCTCGCCAAGCTCAATTCCTCGTTCGAAATGATGGGCGCCATGGGTTTTGATTCCACGGCGCTGGACAAGTACACCACCATCGAGAAGATCCACCACCACCACCACGCGGGCAACTCCTCGGGCATTGTCGATGGCGCGGCGTTGATGCTGCTGGGCAGCAAGGCTGCGGGCGAGAAGGCAGGCCTCAAGCCCCGTGCCCGCGTACGCATGTGTGCCGTTATCGGCTCCGAGCCCACCATCATGCTGACCGGCCCCACGCCTGCGTGCCGCAAGGCGCTGGCCAAGGCGGGCATGTCGGCGTCAGACATCGACCTGTGGGAAATCAACGAGGCCTTCGCCACCGTGCCCATGAAGACAGCGCGCGACCTGGGCGTTTCGCTCGACCGCGTGAATGTGAACGGTGGTGCCATCGCCATGGGCCACCCCCTGGGCGCTACGGGCGCCATCATCCTGGGCACGGCGCTGGACGAGCTGGAACGCACCGGCAAAGCCACAGCCATGGCCACCCTGTGCGTCGGTGCCGGCATGGGCATCGCGACCATCATCGAACGCGTTTGAGGAAAGGCCGAACCATGACACAGAACAACACCATCGCCTTCGACGTGGATGCCAGCGGCATCGGCCTGGTCACCTTCGACCAGCCTGGCCGCGTGATGAATGTGCTTACGCCCGAGCTGCTGGGCGGCTTCGCCACCCTTCTGGAGCGGCTGGAGAAAGAAGACTCTCTCAAAGGGCTGGTCATCACCTCCGGCAAGCCCTCCTTCATCGTGGGCGCCGATATTGACCAGCTCAGCCAGATCACCACCGTAGAGCAGGCTTTCCAGCTCGGCGAAGAACTCAAGGCCCTGCTGCGCCGCATGGAGAAATGCGGCAAACCCGTGGTGGCCGCCCTCAACGGCACCACGCTGGGAGGCGGCCTGGAGCTGGCGCTGGCCTGCCACGCCCGCTTTGCCATCGACGACCCCAAGGCTAAGATCGGCTTGCCCGAGGTCAAGCTGGGCCTGCTGCCCGGTGCCGGTGGCACGCAGCGCCTGCCGCGCCTGATCGGCATCCAGAAGAGCTTCGAGCTCATCACCCAGGGCACGGAGCTGAGTCCCGCCAAGGCCAAGGGCCTGGGCATCGTCAACGAGCTGGCGGCCTCGCGCGAAGAACTGCTGCAAAAGGCGCGTGACTGGTGCCTGGCCAACCCCAAGCCCGTGCAGCCCTGGGACGCCAAGGGCTTCCGCATCCCCGGCGGCGACAGCAAGAGCCCGTCCGTGGTGCAGATGCTGGCCATCGCACCCTCCATGGCCAACGCCAAGGCGCATGGCAACTACCCGGCCATCACGCACATCATGAGCTGCCTGTTCGAGGGCTGCCTGCTCGACATCGACAACGCGCTGCAGGTCGAGTCGCGCTACTTTGCGGCCTGCATCGTCTCGCAGGTCAGCAAGAACATGATCGGTACGCTGTGGTACCAGCTGGGTGCCATCAAGAAGGGCCAGTCGCGCCCCGCGAACCAGCCGCAGGGCAAAGTCAAAAAGGTCGGCATCCTGGGTGCGGGCATGATGGGCGCGGGCATCGCCTACGTCTCGGCCAAGGCTGGCATCGACGTGGTACTGCTCGACACCACGCATGAGAACGCCGACAAGGGCAAGGCCTACTCGCAAGGGCTGCTGGACAAGGCACTGTCGCGCGGCAAGACCACGCAGGAGAAACGCGATGCGCTGCTCGCACGCATCCAGCCGACCACGCGCTACGAAGACCTGCATGGCTGCGACCTGGTGGTGGAGGCCGTGTTCGAGGACCGTGCCATCAAGGCCGACTGCACCAAGCTGGCCGAGGCCGTGATCGGCGAGGACGCGGTGTTCGCCTCCAACACCTCCACGCTGCCCATCACCGGCCTGGCCCAGGTGAGCCGCCGCCCGGCGCACTTCATCGGCCTGCATTTCTTCTCGCCCGTGGACAAGATGCCGCTGGTCGAGATCATCGTGGGCGAGAAGACGTCGGACGCCACGCTGGCACGCGGTTTCGACTACGTGCTGCAGATTGGCAAGACGCCCATCGTGGTCAATGACAGCCGGGGCTTCTACACCTCGCGCGTGTTCGCCACCTATGTGATGGAGGGCATCGCCATGCTGGCCGAGGGCGTGCATCCGCGCTCCATCGAGGTGGCGGGCGTCAAGGCCGGCATGCCCATGCCGCCGCTGGCCCTGCAGGACGAGGTGTCGCTGAGCCTGTCGCTGCACGTGAGCGACCAGACGCGCCGCGACCTGGAAGCCGAAGGCAAGACCTATCCCACGCACCCCGGCGAGGAGGTGCTGCGCAAGCTGTGCGCCGAGATGGGTCGCGTCGGCAAGAAGACAGGCAAGGGCTTTTACGACTACCAGGGCAAGGAAAAGACCCTGTGGCCAGATCTCACCAAACTCTACCCACCGCGCGCTGAACAGCCCACGCAGCAGGAACTGGTGGACCGCCTGATGTTCATCCAGGCCAACGAGGCCGCGCGCTGCTTCGAGGAAAACGTGGTGCGCTCGGTGGCGGACGCCAACATCGGCTCCATCTTCGGCTGGGGTTTTGCGCCGCACCAGGGCGGGGCATTGCAGTTCATCAACGCCATGGGCCTGCAGCGCTTCGTAGCGCGCTCGCGCGAACTGGCGCGGCAGCATGGCGCGCGCTTCGAGCCCGCGGCCATTCTGGTCCAGATGGCGCAGGAAAACCGGAGGTTTGAGGATGCGTGATCCGGCTCTGCGCAGTGTGTACGTGGACTACTTCAACGAAACCCACGGCATGGTGCGCGACACCATGCGCCGCTTCGTCAACGAGGCCGTCAAGCCGCACATCGACGCGTGGGAAGAGGCGGGCGGTTTCCCGCGCGAGATCTACCCGCAGGCGGGCGGCCTGGGCTTGCTGGGCATCGGCCATCCGACCGAGTTCGGCGGCTCGGGCGAACAGGATGTGTTCCTCAAGGTGGCCGCCAGCGAGGAACTGATGCGCAGCGGCTCGGGCGGCTTCGTCGCCAGCCTGGGTTCGCTGGACATCGGCCTGCCGCCGGTCTGGCGCACGGGTTCGGACGAGCTCAAGCAGCGCATCGTGCCGCAGGTGCTCGCGGGCGAGAAGATCATCGCCCTGGCCATCACCGAGCCCAGCGGCGGCTCGGACGTGGCCAACCTCAAGACCCGCGCGGTGCGCGATGGCGACCACTATGTGGTCAACGGCTCCAAGACCTTTATCACCTCGGGCGCCCGCGCCGACTACTACACCGTGGCCGTACGCACGGGCGAGGCGGGTTTTGGAGGCGTGTCGCTGCTACTCATCGAGAAGGGCACGCCGGGCTTCACCGTGGGGCGCAACCTGAAGAAGATGGGCTGGTGGGCGTCCGATACGGCCGAGCTGTTCTTCCAGGACTGCCGCGTGCCGGCGGAAAACCTGCTGGGGCCGGAGAACTCGGGCTTCTTCACCATCATGGCCAACTTCCAGGCCGAGCGCCTGAGCCTGGCCATCATGGCCTACATGACGGCGCAGCTTGCGCTGGAGCAATGCCTGGCCTACGTGAAGGAGCGCACCACCTTCGGCAAGCCGCTGTCCAAACACCAGGTCATCCGCCACAAGCTGGCCGAGATGGCCACGCAGGTGAACGTGGCGCGCGAATACACCTACCGCTGCGCCGCGCGCATGCAGGCGGGTGAGTCGGCGATCGCCGAGGTGTCGATGGCCAAGAACTTCGCCACCTCGGTGTCCACCATGGTCACCCACGAGGCGGTGCAGATCTTCGGCGGCATGGGCTACATGCGCGAGTCGCTGGTCGAGCGCCTGTACCGCGACAACCGCATCCTCTCGATCGGCGGCGGCACGCACGAGATCATGAACGAGATCATTTCCAAACAACTCGGGTTGTGACGGACATGGCTGTACCACCACTGCTGTCCGGCCTGCGCGTGCTCGACCTCACGCGCAACCTGCCTGGGCCGTTCGCCACGCGCCTGCTGGCCGACCTGGGCGCCACCATCGTCAAGGTGGAGCCGCCCGAGGGCGACCCTGCGCGGCCGCTGGCGGCGTTGTTCGAGGCGCTCAACCACGGCAAGGAATGCCGCACCATCGACTTCCGCAGCAGCGCCGACCTGGACCGCCTGCGCGCCTGGGTGCGCGACGCCGACGTGCTGCTCGACAGCTTTCGCCCTGGCGTGCTGCAGGGCCTGGGGCTGGATGCGGCCACGCTGCACGCGCTGAACCCGCGCCTGGTGATGGTGTCCATCACCGGCTACGGCCAGCATGGCCCCTGGGCGCAGAAGGCGGGGCACGACCTCAACTTCATGGCGCTGTCGGGCGTGCTGGACCAGATGCGCGCCCCCACGGGCGAGTTGGTCCTGTCCAACGTGCAGTGGGGCGATCTGGCGGGCGGCAGCGCCATGGCCTGCATCGCCGTGCTGGCGGCGGTGTTCGAGATGCAGCGCACGGGCCAGGGCCGGCACCTGGACGTCAGCATGGCCCATGGCCTGCACGCCCAACTGGTCATGCCCAAGGCCACGGGCGCCATGCTGGCGCCGCTGCTGGGGCGCCGCCCCGGTGCGGGCGAAGACTTGCTCAACGGCGTGCTGCCTTGCTACAACCTCTACGCCACGCAGGACGGGCGCCACCTGGCCGTGGGGGCGCTGGAGTTCAAGTTCTGGAAGGCAGCGTGCGAGGTCTTTGGCCGCGCTGACTGGGTGGCGCAGCACTGGCAACGCGGGCAACTGCCGGGCTCGCCCGAGTCCGCCGCTCTGCGCGATGCGGTGGCGCGGCTTGTGGCGTCGCACCCGCTGGAGTACTGGAGCGAGCGCTTTGCACAGGCCGATGCCTGCGTAACGCCGGTGCTCACGCTGGAAGAAGCGCAGGCGCACCCCTTGTTCGCGGATGGGGTGCGGCACCAGCCCTGGGCCGAGATACTGCCCTGATGCGGGCTTAAATCATGCTGCGCCGCTTTTACACTCAGCAGCATGATCACCTTTCACAACCCGCTGCACCACCTGCACGCTCCGGCCTATGAGTTTTTCCGGGGTGAGCGGGTGCCGTGTTTCGAGAAGCCTGCGCGCGTTGACTATGTCGAGACCCGCCTGACCGAGCAAGGCCATGTGCTGCTGGCGCCTGACCACGACAGCACCCCTGCGCTGGCCCAGGTGCATATGCTGCGCTACCTGCAATTCCTCACGACGGCCTGGTCGCAGTGGCTGGCGCTCGATCCGGCCAACGCCGATGTCCAGCCCTTTCCGTCGGTCTGGCCTGTGCGTACCCTGCGCAGCGACATCGAACCCGACAACTTCGTTGCCCGCCTCGGGCTGTATTCCATGGACAACGGCTCACCCTTGGCCGCTGGCACCTGGCAGGCAGCCAAGGCCGGCGCCGATGCTGCTGCCAGCGCAGCAGTGCGCGTGGCCGGTGGTGCGCGCGCTGCGTTCTGCTGTACACGCCCGCCGGGTCACCATGCAGGGCCTGACTTTATGGGGGGTTACTGCTTTCTCAACAACGCGGCGGTGGCCGCGCAAACGCTGCGCGACCAGGGCGCCGCCCGCGTTGCCGTGCTGGACGTCGACTACCACCACGGCAACGGCACGCAGGGCATTTTTTATGACCGCGCCGATGTGCTGTTCGTCAGCATCCACGGCGACCCGCGCACCGAATATCCGTTCTACCTGGGCCATGCCGATGAAGCCGGTGAAGGCGCCGGGGCTGGCTTCAACCTCAACCTTCCGCTGGCAGCGGGGAGCTCTGTCGTAGCCTGGTTTGACGCCCTGGATCAGGCCTGTGCGCGCATTGCGGCGGATGGTGTCGATGCCCTGGTGGTATCGCTGGGGCTCGATACCTATGAGGGTGATCCGATCTCGCGCTTTGCGCTGGCGTCGCCCGACTTCTTGCGGCTGGGCGAACGCCTGGCGCGGCTGGGCATGCCGACGGTGTTTGTGTTGGAGGGGGGCTATGCGGCTGCAGAACTGGGCACCAATGCCGTGAACGTGCTCGATGGTTTTGAACAGGCTTGACGGCAGAAGGAATGGGTATGGTGGACCAGGTCGATTGCGTGGTGGTGGGTGCTGGTGTGGTGGGGCTGGCAGTGGCGCGTGCGCTGGCGCTGCAGGGGCGCGAGGTCTTGGTGCTGGAGGCGGCGAACGCCATGGGTACCGGCACCAGTGCGCGCAACAGCGAGGTTATCCATGCGGGCCTGTACTACGCTGCGGGTTCGTTCAAAGCGCGCCTGTGTGTGCAGGGCCGCGAGATGTTGTATGGCTACTGCGCCGAGCGCCATGTTCCCCACCAGCGCTGCGGCAAACTGGTGGTGGCCACGGATGTCGCGCAGTTGTCCGCCTTGCAGGCGGTACAGCGCCACGCACAGGCCAATGGCGTGCTCGACCTGGAGTGGCTCGATCGCAATGCAGCGCAGGCGCTGGAACCTGCCCTGGAATGCGTAGCTGCCCTGCATTCGCCCAGCACGGGCATTGTGGACAGCCACGGCCTGATGCTGGCCTTGCTGGGTGATCTGGAGAGTCAAGGCGGTGTTTTGGCATTGAATTCGCCTCTAGAGCAAGCCCAATGCGCGCAAGAAGCTATTGAATTGGTAGTGAAGGACGGTACGCGATTGCGTGCAACCACCGTGGTGAACGCGGCCGGTCTGGCCGCGCCCAGCCTGGCTGCGCGGTTTGCGGGTGTGGACCCGGTGCATGTGCCGCAGGCGTGTTACGCCAAGGGCAACTATTTCACGCTCAGTGGCCGGGCACCTTTCTCGCGCCTGATCTATCCCGTGCCCGAAGCCTCCGGCCTGGGGGTACACCTGACGCTGGACCTGGGTGGCCAGGCCAAGTTTGGTCCCGATGTGCAATGGGTGGACAGTGCCGACGACCTGCTGGTGGATGCCGCGCGGGGCGATGCTTTTTACGCGCAAGTGCGCAAATACTGGCCGGGGCTGCGCGATGGTGCGCTGGCGCCGGGCTACGCCGGTATTCGGCCCAAGGTGCGTGGCCCGCAGGGACTGATGGCCGACTTCTGTATCCAGGGGCCGGCAGTGCACGGGGTGCCCGGACTGGTTCAGTTGTTCGGCATCGAATCGCCCGGCCTGACCAGTGCGTTGGCCATTGGCGCCCATGTCGCTGCCCTGCTGCAAGACTGACGGGTGACAGCCGCGTCCGACCAACTTTCTTGCGGGGTTTTGCCCATCATCGCTAAGATGAGCCCATGGTGGTCGCAAATTGGCACCTGCGGGCATGCCTGATTTGTATTTTTCATGAAAGGCTGATATGACGACTTCTGCAAACGATGTACTCCAAAGCACCCAGTCCGAACTGGAGAAACTGGTCTCCGACCTGCGTGCCCTGATGTCCAACAAGGATTTTGACGGCGTACCCGAAATCAAGATGCTGCGCCAGCGCCTGGACGATGGCCTGCACAACGCCCGCGATTCCGCCGTGCGTGCAGCCCAGGAAGCCGCGCGCCAGGCCAAGGATGCCGCACGCGCTGCCGACCGTTATGCCCACGACGAGCCCTGGCGTGTTGCAGGTGCCGCCATGGCTGTGGGCGCGCTGGTGGGATTCCTGCTTGCACGCCGTTGAAGCGAGCGTTCTGGCAATAGACAGACTGCAAGTGGGGAGGGAGGTGTCATGAACTGGATTTCCCTTCTCGGGCTTGAAACGCTTGTCTTGCGCTGGCGCGCCGCAGCCATGGAAGGTGCCATGGCCATCGAAGACAGGGCTGAGTTGGCGCGTCTCGAATGGCAGGAGCAAAAACGCAGGCTGCGTCAGCTGCTGCTGCTCGGCATTGCCGTGGCCGCACTGACCGTGGTGGCGCTGGTTGTGCTTTCGCTGGCTTTGCTGGTGCAGTTCTGGGACACGCCGCACCGTTCACTGGTGGCCTGGATTTTGGCGGCCCTGTGGTTGTTGGTCTGGGGCGGCTCCTTGGCCGCACTGCTGTCGGTAACCCGCCAGGCAGGCAATGCCTTTGCACTGACCCGCCAGGAGTTGCAACAAGACTGGCGCGAAATCAAGGAGCACCTGTGAGCATGTCGTCTTCCCCTGCATCCGTGCCCACCGCTCGGCGCCCCACCGCTCAGCAGCAACGGGTGCTAGAGCGTATTGCAACCCAGCGGACCAGACTGCGTGCCCGTAGCGCGCAGCGCCAACAGCTGCAGACCCAAGCCCGTAATACTCCAGGCGTTTCCCCCGATGCGCCTGTGATTCAACGGCTAGCGGTCTTTGCCAAACTGCATCCTGTGGTTGTGACGGCCGTGCTGGGCGCCGCATTGGCGGCGGGGCCGCGGCGCTTGGTGCGCTGGGCGGGGGTGATTTTGCCCCTCGTCATGCAGTTGCGCGGGCGATAAGACCCGCCTGCCTCGTCAGGCCAGGTTTTTGAGCGCGCGCGCCGTGCGCGCCACGATTGCTGGGCCTTCGTAGATCAACCCGGTGTAAATCTGCACCACATCAGCACCTGCGCGGATCTTGCTGACGGCATCTTCAGGACCCATGATGCCGCCTACCCCGATGATGGGGAAGCGGCTGCCCAGGGCGGAGCGCAACTGGCGGATGACCTGGTTGCTCGCCTCCAGAACAGGGGTGCCGCTCAGGCCGCCGGCTTCTTCGGCATGGCGCATACCTTGCACCGCAGTGCGGCTGATGGTGGTATTGGTGGCAACCACGCCATCCATGCCGTGGCGCTGCAGCGTTGCGGCAATGACGGCCACTTGGGCTTCGTCCAGATCGGGCGCAATTTTTACAAAAATCGGCACGCGGCGCGGTTGACCGTCGGCCCTGCGGTGCTTTCCGGCCAGTTGTTCGCGCCGCTCGGCAATGGCGCCGAGCAGGCTGTCCAGGGCCGCATCGCTTTGCAGTGCACGCAGGTTCTGGGTATTGGGCGAACTGATGTTCACTGTCACATAGTCTGCATGGGGGTAAACGCCATCGAGGCAGGTGAGATAGTCGCGCGTGGCCTCTTCGATGGGCGTGGTGGCATTCTTGCCAATGTTCAGGCCCAGCAGCAGGGGGTGCTGCTGCTTGGTGCGGAATTTCGCCTGTTGCACGTTGTGGAGAAAGGCGTCCAGCCCGTCGTTGTTGAAACCCAGTCGGTTGATGAGCGCGCGCGCTTCGGGCAGGCGGAACATGCGCGGCTTGGGGTTGCCCGGTTGTCCCTTGGGCGTGACCGTGCCCACTTCGACAAAACCAAAGCCCATGGCGCCCAGTGCGTCGATGCAGCGTGCATTTTTGTCCAGCCCGGCCGCCAGGCCTACGCGGTTAGGGAAGAGCAACCCCGCCAGCTCGATAGGGTCGTGCACGGTTTCATTGCACCAGGCCCACTGCAAGGGCGTGCCCTGGCCGCGGGCCAGCATGTCCATGGTGAGGTCGTGAGCGGTTTCGGCGTCGAGGCCGAACAGGAATGGGCGGGTAAGGGCGTAGGGGATCAGCGACATGGGGATAATTCAGTGTTCACCCCTTGATTCTCTCCCATGACGACACCTACCCCCCTGACCCAAGACGAACTCAAGGCCCTGGTTGGCCAGGCTGCCCTGCGCTATGTGGTGCCCGGCGACATTGTGGGCGTGGGCACCGGCTCCACCGTCAACAAGTTTATTGACGCACTGGCCACGATCAAGGACCAGGTGCGCGGCGCTGTTTCCAGCTCCATCGCCAGCACCGAGCGTCTGCGCGCTATCGGCATCCCGGTGTTCGACGCCAACGAGGTCGAGCAGCTCGCGGTCTATGTGGACGGCGCCGATGAAATCGATGGGAAGGGCTACATGGTCAAGGGCGGCGGCGCTGCCCTGACGCGAGAGAAAATCGTGGCGTCGCTGGCGCGGCAATTCGTCTGCATCGCTGATGAATCCAAGCTTGTGGATACGCTGGGGCGCTTTCCCCTGCCGGTAGAGGTCATCCCCATGGCAGCGGCGCATATTGCCCGCCGCTTTGCCGTATTGGGCGGCCAGGCCACGCTGCGCCTGAAGAATGACCAGCCGCTGGTGACCGACAACGGACAGCACATCCTGGATGTAACAGGTCTGCGCATTGCTGATCCGCTTGCGATCGAGTCAGAGATCAATCAGTGGGCTGGGGTGGTCACCGTGGGTATTTTTGCGCACCAGAAGGCGCAGGTCTGCCTGCTGGGCACGGCCCAAGGTGTGCAGACGCTGACCTATTGAGCGTGTTAACGGGCTCCGGTGCCGTGGCCCGTTTGCTCAGAACCGGATACCGGCCGGGTTGGATGGCGTTGGAGTGCCTGGTTCCGGTGGGGGCGGTGCGGGGCGTGCGCGCACAGGCGCACGCTGGGCTTCTGCGGCTTCGGCAGGGGCTGAAGCTGGCTCAGCACGCTTGAGAGCGACCAGCGGCGTCGCGGCGGGGCGCCGGTAGCTGGGTGGCAGTTTCGATTCTTTGGGGTACCCGGCCAAGTCAAGGTACTGCGTCCATTCCGTGTCAGAAAAACCGCGCAGCTGTTGCCCACCAATGGTTCCAAAGGGCAGGCTGGCGTCTCCGCTCAGCCTTTGGAGCGCGGCGACATCGTCTTGCGTTTCGACGGTACGTTCGGTGAACGGCACACCGCGCAGCGTCAACAAGTTGCGTGCGTTGACACAAGGCGAACAGTCCGGGCCCGAGTAGAGAGTGACGGGAAACTTGGATGCCACCTGGCGCAGCTCGTAGGGCAGGGATGCCGTAGCGCCGGATGATGCGGGTCCCGGCATCACCATGCTCTCGGTCGCAGCGGCCTTGCTGGGGGCTCGATCCGAGAAGGTGACTTTGCCGTCCGGCCCGACAATGCGGTGAACAGACTGGGCCAAGGCCAGGTTGCAGGCACTGGCGGCGCAGAGCAAGGAAAACAGGGCGAAGGATGGGCGCATCAGGTTCATCGGACGGTCTCCAAAAGCGGTGGCAATCGCAGTATTTTCAAGCCATTCCCTGGTGGCGCAAGAGCGCATCCAGGCTGGGTTCGCGGCCCCGGAAGGCTTTGAAGGATTCCATCGCGGGGCGGCTACCGCCCGCCTCCAGAATGGACTGGCGGTAACGGCGCCCGGTTTCGGCATTGGGTGTGCCATCGGGGGCCGCGGTTTCCTCAAACGCGGCGTAGGCGTCGGCACTGAGCACCTCGGCCCATTTGTAGCTGTAATAACCAGCGGCATAGCCGCCGGCAAAAATATGGCTGAAGGTGTGCGCCGTGCGGCTAAAGGCCGGTGGCTGCAATACGGCCACTTCGGCGCGCACCAGGTCCAGCAGGGGCATGAAATCCTGCGCTGGGTCGTGCTCGGTGTGCAGCAGCATGTCGAACAATGCGAACTCGATCTGGCGCAAGGTTTGCATGCCACTCTGGAAGTTCTTGGCGGCGATCATTTTGTCGAACAGCGGCCGGGGCAGGGGTGCCCCCGTGTCCACATGGGCGGTCATGTGCTGCAGAACCTCCCATTCCCAGCAAAAATTTTCCATGAACTGGCTGGGCAGCTCCACCGCATCCCACTCCACGCCGCCAATGCCCGAAACATCGCGTTCATTCACCTGCGTCAGCATGTGGTGCAGGCCGTGGCCAAATTCGTGGAACAGGGTGATGACGTCGTCGTGCGTGAGCAGGGCCGGTTTGCCGTCCACACCGCTGGCAAAGTTGCA
Source organism: Simplicispira piscis (assembly GCF_054783455.1). Classification (NCBI taxonomy): domain Bacteria; kingdom Pseudomonadati; phylum Pseudomonadota; class Betaproteobacteria; order Burkholderiales; family Comamonadaceae; genus Simplicispira; species Simplicispira piscis. The sequence continues at coordinate 69,477 of NZ_BAAGQN010000004.1, read as the reverse complement.
CACCAGATGGGCCACCGGGGTTTGCAAGGCGCCAGTGTCGGGGCGCAGCCAGCGGGTACGCACGTCGTCCATCCAGGCGCCGCCGCGTTTGCCGGTGCGCGCGGGCTGGTCCAGGTAGAACTGGCCGACCAGAGTGCCGCCCCGTTCGATGCGGTAGAACTCCACCGCCGGGTGCCATACCGGAGCCTGGTCGGGCCGGATGGCCACTTCAAACAGCGTTTCAATAATTTTGAACAGGCCGGCCAGCACCGTGGGGGCCGGGAAATACTGACGCAGTTCCTGCTCACTGAAAGCGTAGCGGGCTTCCTTGAGCTTCTCGGCCACATAGGGCCAGTCCCAGGCCTGCGGGTCGTTCAAGCCCAGCTGTTCGGCGGCAAAGGCGCGCAGATCGGCCACGTCTTTTTCGGCATGGGGGCGCGCACGGCGGGCCAGGTCGCGCAAAAAAGCGACCACTTCGGTGGGCGACTGTGCCATTTTGGGTACCACGGACACTTCACCAAAATTGGCGTAGCCCAGTAGGCGTGCTTCTTCCTGGCGCAAAGCCAGAATTTCCTGGATGAAGGCGCTGTTGTCAAAGCGCGTGGCATCGCCTTCGGCCTGGTCAGAAGCGCGGGTGGTGTAGGCGCGGTAGAGCCGCTCGCGCAAGGCGCTGCTGCGGGCAAACTGCATCACGGGCAGATAACACGGCATTTTCAGCGTGAGCTTGTAGCCCTCTTTGCCTTCGGCCTCGGCAGCCTGCCGTGCGGCCTGCTGCACATCTTGTGGAACGCCGTCGAGTTCTTCGGCGCGGGTGTAGTAGGCAAAGACGTCGGTAGCGTCGAGCGTGTTCTCGCTGAATTTTTGCTGCAGCTCGGCCTGGCGCTCCTGGATTTGGGCGAAGCGCTCTTTGGCGGCCCCAGTGAGTTCGGCGCCCGAGAGCACGAAGTTGCGCACGGCGTTCTTCAGGGCTTGGCGCTGTTCGGCATTGAGCAGCGCCGGGTCGATGGCTTTGTACTTGGCATACAGGCGTTCGTCGGCGCCCAGGCGCGTCCAGAACTCGGTCACGCGCGGCAAGGCCTCGTTGTAGGCGGCGCGCAGCTCAGGTGTGTCGGCCACGCTGTTGAGGTGGCTCACCGCACCCCAGGCGCGCCCCAGTTCCTCGGTGGCAACGTCCAGCACCTGGGCGATGGCGTCCCAGCGCGCAGGGAAATCAGTGGCTGTCACCGCTTCCAGCGCCGTATCAGCGCGGCCTAGCAGGGCGTCGATGGCGGGTGCTACATCGGCAGGCGCGATGCGGTCGAATGCGGGCAGGTCGGAGAAGTCGAGAAGGGGATTGCTCATGCGGGCTTAGATGGCGGCGCGGGGCGCAGGTTCAAGGCGGGGGCGCGGTGTCAGCGTGCAGCCGTGCGTTCAGCGGCTTCGAGGGTGTTGACCAGCAGCATGGTGATGGTCATGGGGCCTACGCCGCCGGGCACGGGCGTGATATGGCTGGCCACGGCCTTGACGCCGTCAAAGTCCACGTCGCCGCAGAGCTTGCCTTCATCGTTGCGGTTCATGCCCACGTCCAGCACCACAGCGCCAGGTTTGACCATGTCGGCCGTGAGCACGTTGCGCTTGCCCACGGCGGCGACGATTACGTCGGCCTGCAGCGTCAGGGCCCTGAGGTCCTTGGTGGCGCTGTGGCAGATGGTGACCGTGGCGTTTTTGCCCAGCAGCATCAGTGCCATGGGCTTGCCCACGATGTTGCTGCGGCCGATGACCACGGCGTGCTTGCCCTTGAGGTCGTAGCCGATGCTCTCCAGCATTTTCATGCAGCCGTACGGCGTGCAGGGCCAGAAGCCGGGCATGCCGGTCATCAATGCGCCTGCGCTGGCCATGTGGAAGCCATCGACGTCCTTGGCGGGCGAGATGGCCTCGATGACCTTTTGCGCATCGATGTGCGCGGGCAAGGGCAGCTGCACCAGGATGCCGTGGATGGCGGGGTCTTTGTTGAGGGCGTTGACCCGCGCCAGCAGCTCGGCTTCGCCCAGGTCGGCGGGGTATTGTTCCAGCACCGAGTGCAAGCCCGCCTCATGGCAGGCCTTGACCTTGTTGCGCACATAGACCTGGCTGGCAGGGTTATCGCCCACCAGTACCACGGCCAAGCCAGGGGTAATGCCACGGGCTTTGAGGGCCTGGGCGCGTTCGGCCACTTCCGTGCGCAGCTGGCGGGAGAGGGCGTTGCCGTCAATCAGTTGGGCTGTCATGCTCAAAATTTAAATAAAAAGTGGCTCTAACGCACTACTGGTAAGCGCTGAAAGCTATAAAAAGAGGAGTCATCAAGCCTTGGGCGCATTCTGGCCCAGGGCGATTTTGAGCAGGTCGGCCACGGTGTTGGCGCCTAGCTTTTCCATGATGTTGGCGCGGTGCGCCTCCACGGTCTTGATGCTGATGCCCAGGTCGTCGGCGATCTGCTTGTTCAGGCGGCCGGCCACGATGCGCTCGAGCACCTGTGCTTCGCGGCTGGTGAGTTTGGAAAGCAGGGCGTCGCGGCTGGCGGCCTGTTGGTGGCCTGCAAAGGCTTCGCGTGCGTGGTCGAGCATGCGCTCGACGAGGTTCACCAGTGCTTCTTCGTTGAAAGGCTTCTGGATGAAATCCAGCGCGCCTTTCTTCATGGTGTCGACAGCCATGGGTACGTCGCCATGGCCGGTGATGAAGACGATGGGCAAGGGAGAATTGCGCTCCAGCAAGCGGTCTTGCAGGTCCAGTCCGGTCATGCCGCCCATGCGGATATCGACGATCAGGCAGGCAATCTCGCGCGGGTCGTAGCGCGACAGAAACGATTCGGCCGAGTCGAAACATCGTACCCGGTAGTCTCTGCCTTCGAGCAGCCATTGAAGCGAATCGCGGACGGCTTCATCGTCGTCCACCACATAGACGGTGCCTTTTTTGGGAATCAAACTCATGCAATTGTCCTTGGGGTGTGTGCGTTTGCTACAGGTTCTGTAGTGTCGTTGGCAGGCGCAGCGAGCGGTAACCAGAAAGAAAATCGGCAACCCGTGACCTCTAAACCATTGTAGATGTTCTCGGCCTGCATCCTGCCCTGGTGCGATTCGACAATGCTACGGCACAGGTTCAGACCCATGCCCATGCCTTCACTTTTTGTGGAGAAAAAGGCTTCGAACAGGCGTTCGAGCACTTCAGTGGCCAGGCCCTTGCCCGTGTCCTGTACCGAAAACTCGACCACCTGCAGGCCCTCGATCTGGCGCGGAACCACGCGCAGTTCCACACTGCGCCCTGCGAGGGCGCGCTCGGCGTGGGCAATGGATTCGGCGCCGTTCTTCATGAGGTTGACCAGCACCTGTTCGATCAGGATGGTGTCGGCCATGACAGGAGGCAGGCGGGCGGCCACATAGTGGGTCAGGCGCACGTTGTGGCGGCGCAGCTCGATGTCGGCCAGCTCTACGGCCTCATTCACCATGGCGGCCACGTCGGCCAGCTGTCGGTTGGGCTCGCTTTTCTTCACGAAATCGCGGATGCGCTGGATGATCTGGCCCGCGCGCTGTGCCTGGTGCGCAGTTTTCTCCAGGGCGGCCAGCAAGGTTTCTTCGGTGATATTGCCGCTGTGGATGCGTGAAATGATGCCGCTGCAGTAGTTGCTGATGGCGGTCAGCGGTTGGTTCAGTTCGTGGGCCACGCTCGACGCCATCTCGCCCATGGTGATCAGGCGGCTGACCGACTGGGCGCGCTCGGTCTGGCGCGCCGTCTGTTCTTCGGCCAGGCGGCGCGGCGTGATGTCTGTGGCAATCACCATCTGCGCCAGGCGCCCATCGACCCAGCTGAGATAGCGCGAGCGCACCTCCAGCCATTTGCCCAGGTCGGGCAGGTAGATTTCGGCGTTTTCCGAGTGCGCACTGGTCAGCGGGTCGGCGGGCAGGCCCATCAGGCCGTCTTCGTCGTCCGCACCGCTGGCACTGGCGCTGGAGGCGGGCAAGACGCCGGCCTGGGCGACCAGTTGCAGGTGACCGCCGGTTTGCGAGCCAAACCACAAGCGGTAGAGCTTGTTGGCAAACAACAGCTCTTCACTGCCCAAAGGGGCCACCGAGACCGAGGCGTCCAGCGATTCGAGCACGATGGTGAAGCGCTCGTGCGAGGCCGACAGCTGCTCGCGGATGCGGTTGGGCTCGGTTATGTCGGTCATCGAGGTCATCCAGCCTGTCTGCTGGCCCCGGGCGTCGATCAGGGGCGACACATACAGGCGCGCATCGAACAGGGCCCCGTTCTTGCGCCGCACCCGCACCTGGAAGCCACCGGAGACGGTTTTGCCATTCAGCTCATCCTGCAGTCGGGCGCTGAGCTGCTCATATTCGGATTCGGGCCAGTAAGGGAAGGGGGCGGTCTGGCCCACCAGCTCGGCTTCGGTCCAGCCGGTCATCTGGCAGAAAGCCGCGTTCACGTAGGTGATGCGCCCCTGCAGGTCGAGCGCGCGCATGCCGGTGAGCACCGAGTTTTCCATGGCGCGGCGGAAATTGGTTTCAGCCACCAGGGCCAGTTGGGCCTGCATGCGGCGGCGGGTGTGGCGCCAGGTGGCAATCAGCATCCAGGCCGTCATGGCGCTGAGGGTACCCACCAGCCAGAACAAGCCGCTGCCCACCACACCGAGTGACGTGCGGTAGGCCTGCGCACGCAGCACCAGGCCGTTGCCCACTGGTGAAATAGGCACGGCGTACTCGTTGGCCTTAGCGCTCCAGGGTATCCACTGTGCGGCCCGGTTGCGGTTCTGCAGGGGAGTGCCCGCCAGCACCTGGCCCTTGTCGTCCAGCAGTGTCACGGCGTAACGTGCCAGCACCTCGGTGGGCGTGCCATAGCGCAGCAGGCTGTCAATGGAGTATTCGCCGAGCACCACCCCGCCGAACTTGCCTTGCACGTTGAGTGGAACAAGCACCTGCAGCAAAGGCGTTGACTCGTTAGCGACGGCCGATGGCTGGACATACACGGGCTGCTGCAGGTCCCGGGTCAGGCCAAAGTTGTCTGCGGTGGGGCCGGGCTTAAGCACTTCACCCGCCACGCGCACCTGGCTACCCGCCAGTGTGGGTGCGGAGTGGCTGGCGCGGATGCGGCCGCGCTCGTCGATCCAGGTGATGGCCTGCAGTTCAGGGTATTGGCTGACCAGAGACTCGGCGCGCTGGCCGAACTGGGTGCGCTCCATGTCCTGGTTGGAGAGGTCGCGTGCGATGCGCATGATCTGCTCTTGGCGCTCGAGCAGGCGCAGGCGCACCCGCTGTTGCGCGTATTCGATGTCGCGGCGCAAAGCTTCTTGCTCGCGCTCGCCTTCTTCCACGCGCAGGTACCAGAAAGCGGCCACGATGGCTGCCATGAAGATCAGCACGGCGGCCAGCGGCGCCAGGGCGGCAAACCGGTCCTGGCGCACCGGAGAAAGGCTGCGCCACCAGACACGCCACCACTGGGCCAGTGCGGCACGGGACAGCTTTCGCGGTGGTGTGGCGGGTGGTTGCTCCAACATGCCCCCGAGTGTAGGGGAGCGCCGGGCGAGCCTTCGCCCAGCAAATGTGCGTTTGCAGCAAAATATCACATAGTAAAAATGAAAAGCATAATTTGAAAAATAGAAAAATTGTGCAAAAATAGGGCGAACGCACTAAATTGTGGCAATTACCTAGGAGACAAAACATGTCCACTCAACCCGATTCCCCGGCCGTTCACGGCGAGCCCACCGACATCGACCAACAGGAAACCCGTGAGTGGATGGAGGCACTCTCCGCCGTCATCGAAAAAGAAGGCCCTGAGCGTGCCCACTTCCTGCTCGAGCAGCTCCTGGAACATGCCCGCCAGAGCAGCATCGACCTGCCGTTTTCTGCCAACACCGGCTACGTGAATACGCTTGAGCCCGACCAGGAAGCGCGTTGCCCGGGCAATATTTCGATTGAAAAACGCCTGCGCGCTTACATGCGCTGGAACGCCATGGCCATGGTGGTGCGTGCCAACCGCCTGCACCCGGCCGACGGCGGCGACCTGGGCGGTCACATTGGCTCCTTTGCCTCGCTCGCCAGTATGTGGGGCGCCGGTTTCAACCACTTCTGGCACGCCGAGAGTGAAAACCACGGCGGCGACTGCATTTACTTCCAGGGCCACAGCGCGCCAGGCATTTACGCCCGCGCCTATCTGGAAGGCCGCATTACCGAAGACCAGCTGGAAAATTTTCGGCAAGAAGTGGGCGGCAAGGGGCTCTCTAGCTACCCGCACCCCAAGCTGATGCCGGGCTTCTGGCAGTTCCCCACCGTCAGCATGGGCCTGGGGCCGATGATGGCGATCTACCAGGCGCGTTTTCTCAAGTACCTGCACGCCCGCGGCATTGCCGATACGGCCAACCGCAAAGTCTGGGTGTTTTTGGGCGACGGCGAGATGGACGAGCCAGAAAGCAAGGGCGCCATCAGCCTCGCGGCGCGCGAGAACCTCGACAACCTGATCTTCGTCATCAACTGCAACCTGCAGCGGCTCGACGGCCCGGTGCGCGGCAACGGCAAGATCATCCAGGAGCTCGAGGGTGACTTCCGCGGTGCCGGCTGGCACGTCATCAAGCTCCTGTGGGGCAAGGGCTGGGACGACCTGCTGGCGCGCGACAAGAGCGGCAAGCTGCGCCAAGTGATGATGGAAACGCTGGACGGCGACTACCAGACCTACCGCGCCATGGATGGCGCCTACATTCGCAAGCATTTCTTTGGCAAGTATCCCGAGACGCTCAAGCTCGTAGAGCACCTGAGCGACGATGACATCTGGGAGCTGCGCCGTGGTGGCCACGACCCTGAAAAGGTGTACGCCGCCTTCCATTCGGCCAACGCCCACCAGGGCCATCCGACCGTGCTGCTCGTCAAGACCGTCAAGGGCTATGGCATGGGCAAGGCCGGCGAGGCCAAGAACACGGTGCACCAGACCAAGAAACTGGCGGACGAGGACATCCGCTACATCCGCGACCGCTTCGCCATTCCCATCCCCGACAGCGAACTGGAAAAGCTGCCGTATTACAAGCCGGCCGACGACACGCCGGAAATGCAATACCTGCACCAGCGGCGCAAGGCGCTGGGCGGCTACCTGCCCAAGCGGCGCCAGCAGGCCGACGAGCACTTCACCGTGCCGTCGCTGGAGACGTTCAAGGCCGTTCTGGAGCCCACGGCCGAAGGCCGCGAGATCAGCACCACCCAGGCCTATGTGCGCTTCCTGACGCAGTTGCTGCGCGACAAGGCCCTGGGCCCGCGCGTGGTGCCCATTCTGGTGGACGAGGCGCGCACCTTCGGCATGGAGGGCATGTTCCGCCAGATCGGCATCTACAACCCCCGTGGCCAGCTCTACACCCCGGTCGACCGCGAGCAGGTGATGTACTATAAGGAGCAGGTGGACGGCCAGATCCTGCAAGAAGGCATCAACGAAGCGGGCGGCATGTGCTCATGGATCGCGGCGGCAACGTCGTATTCCACGAACAACCGCATCATGATTCCGTTCTTCGTGTACTACTCGATGTTCGGCTTTCAGCGCTTTGGCGACTTTGCCTGGGCGGCGGGCGACATGCAGGCGCGCGGCTTTATTTTGGGCGGCACCTCGGGCCGCACCACGCTCAACGGCGAAGGCCTGCAGCATGAAGACGGCCACAGCCACATTCTGGCCAACACCATTCCCAACTGCGTGAGCTACGACCCGAGCTTTGCGCACGAGGTGGCCGTCATCATGCATGAGGGCCTCAAGCGCATGGTGGAACGCCAGGAAAACGTGTACTACTACATCACCCTGTTGAATGAAAACTACGCCATGCCCGGCCTCACGCCCGGCACCGAAGAGCAGATCATCAAGGGCATGTACCTGTGCAAACAAGGCGCCGAAGGCGACAAGCGCGTGCAACTGCTGGGCTCGGGCTCCATCCTGCGCGAGTCACTCGAAGCGCAAAAGCTGCTTGCGGCGGAGTGGGGCATACAGGCCGATGTCTGGAGCTGCACCAGCTTCAACGAGCTGACCCGCGAAGGCCAGGACGCCGAGCGCTGGAACCTGCTGCACCCGCTGGAGACACCGCGTGTACCGTTTGCCACGCAGCAGCTGACCAGCCGCAGCGGCCCGGTGGTGGCTTCGACCGACTACATGAAGGCGTTTGCCGAGCAGATTCGTTCGTACATTCCCGCAGGCCGTGCGTACAAAGTGCTGGGCACCGACGGCTTTGGCCGCAGTGATTTCCGCAGCAAGCTGCGCGAGCATTTCGAGATCAACCGCCACTACATCGTCGTTGCCGCGCTCAAGGCGCTCAGCGAAGAAGGCGCCGTGCCTGCGACCAAGGTGGCCGAGGCGATTGCCAAATATGGCATTCAGGCCGACAAGATCAATCCGCTGCACGCATAACCAGAACCGGAGGCAAACCGTGAACCCCCACGCTCATATTCATTCGCTGCCCCCCAAGGGGGCGCATGCCTCCTTCGAGGCGGTTCGGCAGGAGGCATAACATGGCATTGGTAGACATCCAGATCCCGGACATCGGGGACGTTGACGAAGTAGGCGTGATTGAATTGCTGGTCAAACCCGGTGACACGGTGAAGGCCGAGCAGTCGCTCATTACGGTGGAATCCGACAAGGCGTCGATGGAAATTCCGTCGAGCCATGCAGGCGTGGTCAAGGAGCTGCGCGTGCAGGTGGGCGACAAGGTCAAGCAGGGCTCCGTCGTGCTGACACTTGAAGTGGCGGGGGCCTCGGAATCTGCATCAAATCCGGCTCCAGCGCCCGCCGTGCAAGCGCAAGCAGCTATCAAAACAGAAGAAGTTGTAGCTGCACCCGCAGCAGCGCCCGCTGCGGCACCGCCACCCGCCGCCGTTCCCGCGGCGGCGCCGCTGGTCGCCGCCGCAGTACCGGCCCATCAGCCTGGTACGCCCAGTGCGGGCTTGCCCCATGCATCGCCGTCGGTGCGCAAGTTTGCGCGGGCGCTGGGCGTGCCGCTGGACGAACTGGTCGGTACAGGCCCCAAGGGCCGCATCACGCAGGACGATGTGCAGAACTTCACCAAGTCGGTGATGGGCGGCGCAGCGCAAACCCGCGCTGCCGCTGCCAAGGCCCCGGCGGCGGGTGGTTCGGGCGAGGGCCTGAACCTGCTGCCCTGGCCCAAGGTGGACTTTGCCAAGTTTGGTCCCATCGAGCGCAAAGATATTTCGCGCATCAAAAAGATCAGCGGTGCCAACCTGCACCGCAACTGGGTGGTCATCCCGCACGTCACCAACCATGACGATGCCGACATCACCGAGCTCGAAGCCTTCCGCGTGCAACTGAACAAAGAGAACGAGAAGAGTGGCGTGAAGGTCACCATGCTGGCCTTCATGATCAAGGCGGCCGTGGCTGCGCTCAAGAAGTTTCCCGAGTTCAACGCCTCGCTCGATGGCGAGCAGCTGGTGTTCAAAAACTACTTCCACATCGGCTTTGCGGCCGATACGCCCAACGGCCTGATGGTGCCGGTCATCAAGGATGCCGACAAGAAAGGCATCTTCGAGATCAGCCAGGAGATGGGCGAACTGGCCAAGAAGGCGCGCGAAGGCAAGCTGAGCCCGGCCGAGATGAGCGGCGGGTGCTTCTCCATCAGCTCGCTCGGTGGCATTGGCGGGCGGTATTTCACGCCCATCATCAACGCGCCCGAAGTGGCCATCATGGGTGTCTGCAAGAGCAGCATTGAACCCCAATGGGACGGCAAGCAGTTCGTGCCGCGCCTCTCGCTGCCGCTCAGCCTGAGCTGGGACCACCGCGTGATCGACGGCGCCGCCGCTGCGCGTTTCAACGTGTACTTTGCCTCGCTGCTGGCGGACTTCCGCCGCATCGTGCTTTAACCGGGGGGCAATGCACATGGCAATCATCGACATCAAGGTGCCCGACATTGGCGATTTCGCCGAAGTGGCCATCATCGAAGTGCTGGTCCAGCCCGGCGACACCATCAAGGCCGAGCAAAGCCTGGTCACGGTCGAGTCCGACAAGGCCTCGATGGAAATCCCCTCCAGCCACGCCGGCGTGGTCAAAGAGCTGCGCGTGAAGCTGGGCGACAAGATCGCCGAAGGCTCGGTGGTGCTGACGCTCGAGACCGCTACTGCAGCAGCATCCTCGCCCGCTGCCACCACCGTTCATGCTCCTGAAAATGGAGCTGCTAACGCTTTATCTACAAGTGTTTCAGATAAAAAAATACCTGAAACCGCCAGTAATCAAGCGCAACCAGCTCCTAAAAATGAAGCAGCCAGTTTGGGTGGCACTGCGGATATCGAGTGCGACCTCGTCGTGCTCGGTGGCGGCCCTGGCGGCTATTCGGCGGCATTCCGTGCGGCCGACCTGGGCCTGAAGGTTGTCCTCGTCGAACGCTACGCCCAGCTCGGCGGCGTGTGCCTGAACGTGGGGTGCATTCCCTCCAAGGCGTTGCTGCATGTGGCCGCCGTCATGGACGAGGTGAGCCACCTGTCGGCGGCGGGCATCGACTTTGGTGCCCCCCAAATCAATGTGGACACGCTGCGTGGCCACAAGGAAAAGGTCATCGCCAAGCTCACCGGCGGCCTGGCCGCCATGGCCAAAATGCGCAAGGTGACCACCGTGCGTGGATACGGTGCCTTTGTGGGCGCCAACCACCTGGAGGTGGAAGAAACCACCGGCACCAGCCAGGACAAGACGGGTGTCAAGAAGGTCATCGCCTTCAAAAAAGCCATCATTGCCGCAGGCAGCCAGGCCGTGCGCCTGCCCTTCATGCCCGACGACCCGCGTGTGGTCGACTCCACCGGTGCCCTGGCGCTGCAGGGCGTTCCCAAGCGCATGCTCATCCTCGGCGGCGGCATCATCGGCCTGGAGATGGGCACCGTCTACAGCACGCTGGGTGCGCGCCTGGATGTGGTGGAAATGATGGACGGCCTGATGCAAGGCGCCGACCGCGATCTGGTCAAGATCTGGCAGAAGATGAACGCCAAGCGTTTTGACAACATCATGCTCAAGACGAAAACCGTGGGCGCCGAGGCCACTGCGGACGGCATCAAAGTCACGTTTGCGCCAGCAGAAGAGGGCGGCACTGCGCCGGAGCCCCAAACCTACGACCTGGTGCTGCAGGCCGTGGGCCGCACGCCCAACGGCAAGAAGATCGCCGCCGACAAAGCGGGCGTGACCGTGACGGACCGTGGCTTCATCAACGTCGATATCCAGATGCGCACCAACGTGCCGCACATCTTCGCCATCGGCGACATCGTCGGCCAGCCCATGCTGGCGCACAAGGCAGTGCACGAGGCGCATGTGGCAGCGGAAGTCATCGCAGGCGAGCTGCAGGGCAACAAGGAGTTGGCCAGCGCCGCCTTCAACGCCCGCGTCATCCCCAGCGTGGCCTACACAGACCCCGAAGTGGCATGGGTCGGCCTCACTGAAGACCAGGCCAAGGCGCAGGGCATCAAAGTCAAGAAGGGCCTGTTCCCCTGGACGGCCTCCGGCCGCGCCATCGCCAATGGCCGCGATGAAGGCGTTACCAAGTTGCTGTTCGACGACTCGCCCGAGGCGCATGGCCACGGCAAGATCCTGGGCGGCGGCATCGTCGGCACGCATGCGGGCGACATGATTGGCGAGATTGCGCTCGCCATTGAAATGGGCGCCGATGCGGTAGACATCGGCAAAACGATTCACCCGCACCCCACGCTGGGCGAGAGCATCGGCATGGCGGCCGAGATTGCGCATGGCAGTTGCACGGACGTGCCCCCAGCACGCAAGTAAGCCGGAGCGCGGCCACCGGCGCTGAGCATGGCCATGGCAGTCAAGAAGTTTCCTCAGGCCCCTGCCCACCCCGAGAGGGTGTGCTGGGGTTGCGACCTGTATTGCCCTGCCAAGGACATGCGCTGCGGCAACGGTTCGGACCGCACGCCGCATCCGGCAGAGCTGTTCGGGGAAGACTGGGCTCAGTGGGGAGAGACGGACGCAACGCATGAGGCCAACACCACCGGTTCGGTCACGCCAAAAAAGGATGTTTAAAGGCCCGTAGACTGTGGGTCTGTTTGTCTTTGTGAACCGCAGGTGCTGTCACAGGACTGACGGTATTGCGCTCAAAAATACCGGCGTACGCTGACCTGCAAAGTCCGAGGAGCGGCGCCGAAATCACTGCGCGGGGTTCCGCTGGAACTCTGCCATTGCAAGGCCAGGTCGGTTTGGGTCCAGTGGTACCGGGCCTCCAGCCAGTGCAGGCGGCTGTGGTCAGCGCCATTGAAGCGCACCATGGCGCTCAGGTCCAGGTGAGGCGCCAAGGCATCGGGCCAGTTCATGGAGAGCGCGTACTGCTGGCGAGTCGTCAATTCCTGCGCCGACTGCGTCCAACTGCGGTACAGCGCATACGCCCATGGGGAACCGCTTTGCAGATCGCTCCACTGCGATGCGGCGGGTGCGGCGCTGTTGCTGGAATATTCCAGGGTGAGCGAGAGTTTGTGGCCAGTGGTGTAGGTAATGCCTGTACTCAGGCGCTGCTGAAAGCGCTGATCTTCGGTCCATCCCAAGGCCTGCGACACCTGCGAGCGGCCGCGCCCTCCGGACCATTCCATGAAAACCACGGTGGCATCGTTGGCCAGTGCGGCCAGATTGAAGCCAATCTGCGGAGGTTTGCGCTCTTCACCATAAAGTAACCACTGCGGATTCAGGCGTTCACTCAACCGCTGGCTCCAGGTCAGTAGCCAGCGGTTGCTGGCGTTGGTGGCTCCTTCGTTCAGTGCGAAAGGAGCGCTCTTTGGCAGCCTGGCCAAACGCGGCGAGAGCAGTGCCGTCAGCGCCCCGTCGGCCCACAGCGTCTGGCCGCGCAGCATGAATGCACCTTGGCGGTTCTTCTTGAGGCTGTTCGGATCGACCGACACCAGTGAGCGAAGGGAGTTGGTGCGGAAGTAGTCGGTGGGGTTGTAGCCCGTGGCAACGCCAAAGCGTGCATTGATGCGCCCCAGGTCCAGCGCTTGCGCATCAGTGGGTTGCCAGCCCACATAGGCTTCCTTGAGGGTGTTGATGCGGTGCTCGGTGCCGTACTGGGCGGGCCAGTCCAGGTCCAGACGGTTCGCCAACACTCCGCGCCAGCCCGGGGCCAGCGACTTGTCGAGTTGCAGATCCAGCGACAGGCGCTGGTTGCTGTGCGTACCCACTGGGTTGCACACCTGGCCTGCGGCTATTTCAGCAAACCAGTGCCAGTCACTGGCGGCAACCGAAGGCGGTGGGGGCGTGTCGGCCAGCCGCAGCGCGTCGAGGTCACTGGTTTGTGCTGCAGCCATAGAGCACGTCAGGGCTGCCGCCAGTGCCCCTAGCCACTGCCACGATGGTCGTATTCCCACAATGTGAGGCTGCATGGCGCTACTCAGGTTTGAAGCGAGGCAGGTAGTCCCGCTGCAACCAGGCGTCGGGCACCTCGCGCCGTACCCAATCGGAAAACCGCATTACCGTGACCCATTGGGGGTCCAGTCCGTCAATGATCACGGTTTCTGTCGGGCGTTCTTGCCCCAGCTGGCGTTGGTAGCGGCGAAAGTAGGCGGTTTTGAGCAACTGGCCGCTGTCGGCGAAGTAGCGTGCCTTGATGGGCTGGCTGTTGCCTGTGTCGATCCACAATTCGATGCGAGGGTAGCTGACGTCGGTGGTTGGCGCGCTCAGGGCCAGCCGGTAGCACCGGCGCGTCTTGCGTTCGCCATCCTGCATGTCTCCCTCGCCCTCCAGCGTGGCCTGGTAGTCCTTGGCCAGGTTGACGGTGACCACGTCGCCGTTGGAGGCCTGGCCCAGCAAGCGCTGCTGGGGCGACAGGCGGATGCTGGCCTTGCTGCCAGGGTCGAAGAACCACAGGTCTTTGCCGCTGTAGAGCATGAGCTTGTTGGCATCGCGTGCTGGCGCCACAAAGCGCACCAGGTTGCGATACTGCCCGCTGCTGGTGTCGGCCTTGGAGTAGATTGCCAGCGTGCTGGTATCGGTCTGCTGGCCGTTGCGGTACTCGATCAGGGTGTTGGTCAACCCGAACGAAAAGTCAGGATTGCGCACCGCATCGCTGGCGGCCAGGATGTCCTGGGCACTGGGCGCGCCAAAGGCCGTTCCGATGCTTGCCAACAGCATCAACGGCATCAGCAGCAGGAATATGTATTGCTTTTTCATGGTCGTTTGCTCTTTAGGTGTGGCGCAGGGCGTCCACGATCAATAGGCGGGCAGCACGTCTGGCTGGCCACCAGGCGGACAGCCCCGCCACCACCACCAGGCCTGCAGCGCAACCCGCGACCATGGCCCAGGCGCCCCAGACGCGCACTTTGAGTGGGTAGGCGTATACATAGCCGGGAGGGGTCCAGGTCAAGCCGCTGTGGTTGATGAGTGCAGCCAGCAGCAGGGCCATCAGGGAACCCAGCACGGCTCCGGCCACGCCCAGCACCAAGCCTTCGCACACAAACAGACGGTGAATGCCGCCTTGGCGCAGTCCTATGGCCCGCAACGTTCCGATCTCGGTGGTGCGTTCGACCACCGCCATGCTCATGGTGTTGCCCACGGTGAACAGCACAATGACACCTATCAGCGTGGCGATGAAACCAAACACCGATTGAAAGAACTCGATGGTCTGGCCGTAGATTGGCGCCAGGGTTTCATAGTCCACTACCTCCAGTTGACTGTCTGGCTTGCCGGTTTCGAGCATTTGCTCCAAGCGGGCCTTGGCCTCGGGTATTTGCGCTGTATGCCGCAACTGGATCTGGATGGCAGTGACCTGGGGCGCGTCCGCGCCATAGACCAGGCGCTGGGCTTGCGCCAAGTGCATCATGGTGTAGCTGTCGTCAAACTCCTTGAGCCCAAAGTTTTCGGCTTTGACCGCGTTCAGTCCAACCACATTGGGTGCGCCATGCACCGTGGCCGCCAGTATTTCGATGTGTGTTTGCGGCGCCTGGGGCGCGACCTGGGTCTCCTGCGCAGACAGGGCAAGGATGTCGTCGGGAGCCGGTACACCGGATGCAGTGCTGGATTTGGCAGGCGACTGGCAGGGCTGAACCCCCAGCTCTTGACACAACTGCAGTTTGCGCGCCACGCCCGCGCCTATCACGATGGAGTCTGCGGGTGTATTGAGCAGTGCAATGGGCGGCGCGTAGCTCATGTTGCCGTAGTCGTCCCATTCGCGCAGCTGTGCTTGCTCAGGCGCCACAACGCCCGACGAATAGACATTGGTAGACACTCCGGCTGAAAAATTTCCAGCAATACCGCCAAGTTGCAGCTTGGGGGTGACCACTGTCAGCATGGGCGCCAGCACCGGGTCGCGGCGCACTTGCTCCAGCATCGGCACATAGTCTGCAATGGCGTAGTCGGCCGGGTTGCCGCTGCCATAGAGAAAGTAGTCTTTGCGCTGAATCTGCAAGTGCCCATGCAGTTGCACATAGCCCGTCTGCATGGCGTAGATGGTGCTTCCTGCGTAGCCACCAAATAGCAAAATGGCGCACAAGCCGATCACCATAGCCAGCAAGGTGGCCAGCGAACGGCGGCGGTTGCGCAACAGGTTGCGCAGTGCAAGGGTCAGGGTGTTCATGCCGACACCTTTTCCACTTCGGTGTGTCGTGCAATGGAGGTGATACAGCCATCGCGGATGACCACCGTATCGTCGGCCGCCGCCTGAACTTGCGGGTCGTGTGACGAAAACACGAAGGAAACATGGTGTTCGCGCTGCATCTGGCGCATCAGCGCGATGATGGCCGCACCGGTATGGCTGTCCAGGTTGGCCGTGGGCTCGTCGGCCAGCACCAGCGCCGGGGCGGGTGCCAGTGCGCGGGCAATGGCGACACGTTGGCGTTGTCCGCCAGAGAGCTGGCCTGGAAGGTTTTGGGCCTTGTCCGACAGCCCCACGGCGTCCAGCAGCGAGCGCACGCGCTCGCGTCGCTGCGCGCTTGGCATGTTGCATAGCCGCAATGGGTACTCAATATTTTCGTAGGCAGTCAGCACCTGCAGCAGATTGAAGTTCTGGAAGATGAAGCCCAGGTGGCGAGAGCGAAAATCCGACAGGGCATCGTCCGGCAAGGCCAGAATATTCTGCCCAGCCACGATCACCTTGCCTTGGTCGGGATGGTCAATACAGCCCATCACATTGAGCAGCGTCGTCTTGCCGCTGCCCGAAGGGCCGGAGATGACGGTAAAGCAATTAGCCCGTATTTCGAGACTCACCTCGCTTAGGGCCGGAACCTTGATGCTGTCAAGCAGGTAGGTTTTGCAAACATTTTTCAGTATGACGGGGTGCATGGTGCTGGGTGAATAGCGATGGAAAGCGTTGATGCGCACGGCTGGAATGCTCTGCAATCCGCAGTGTCTCAGGCTACACGGAGCGGCGTATTGAACGATTCCGACATGTGCACACCACCTAGAATTGCGGCATGAATTTGCCCGCAATTGCACTTCCAGCCCAGGGTTCGCGTTGCATGATGCTGGCGCCACGCCCATCCCTGGTCGCGTGCGTACGGGGCCATGTCGTGCGCAGCACGGTGGGTCTGGAGCTTGGCCATGAGCAACGGTTCAACCACTTTCCTGCATCTCCGCTATGTGCGATTTGCTGGTTGTTCCAGGGTGAGGCTGCGGTGGTCCGGCGCGGTGACCAGTGGATCCATGAAGCCACGCCGCGTATTGCACTGATCGGTCCGCACAGCGGGCCAGTGGTCAGCCACAACCCCGGCGCTGTCGAGGCGCTGATGGTGGCGATGACCCCAGCTGCAGTGCAGGCGCTTAGTGGGGTATCCATCAGTGCGTTGGTCAACCGCGTGGTTCCGCTGGAGAAGGTATTCGATGCCTCCTGGCTGGCCATGGCGCAGGCGGTGCTTCACGCGTCTGACGATGCCAGCCGCATCCACCTGGTCGAAGAGTTTTTAGAGCCGCGTTGGGCGCTTGTGCGCGATAGCGCGGTATCCCGGGCCGATCGCTTCCACTATTGGGTGGAGAACCTGGGGCTGCGTGCACTGCAGTCTGGAGTGGGTAGCAGCCTGCGCCAGGCAGAGCGGCGCATCAAGCATTGGGCCGGCTTGCCCATGCGCGATCTCCGGCGCATGGCGCGGGCCGAAGATGCTTTTTTTCGTGCAGCGTTGGCCTATGAGGACGGTTCGCTGGATCTGGCAGGGGCCGCTGTGGATAGCGGTTATGCCGATCAGGCGCACATGTGTCGCGAGGTGCGGCGCATCACCGGGCTAAGTCCGGTAGCGCTGCTCAAAGCCATTCAGCAGGACGAAATGTATTGGATGTATAGGCTGCGCGACTTTTAAGACCAGCGAAGTGCATGAGGCGCATGTGGCGGCCGAAGTCATCGCCGATGAACAGCCAGCCCTGCCAGGTCGAGACATAGGTTAAGTCCGAGACCCAGAGTTGGTTCGGTCGATCGGCCCGGAAACTGCCGATTTCAGGACCCGTTCGTCAAATACGCCGCATGAAACCGTTTGAAGGCCGGATCAATAACAAGCTTGCCTTGCCTTGTTATTGCTTGATGGCTTCGATCTGCACCACCACCCGCACGCTGTCGGGAATGCCTGGAAGGCCAAAACCCATTCCCCACTGGCTGCGTGCGATCGTGGCCTCGAAATCCCCGCCGCAGGTGTCGCGCTTCGATCGTGGGTTCTGGTAGCAGTTGAATCGATTGGCCTTGAGGACGACGTCCTGCGCGACGCCCAGCAGCGTCAGTTTGCCGGACACGCCAACGACCTTGTCCGCCTCGAACGTGAATGCGCTGCTTTGAAAAGAGACGCTGGGAAACGCGACCACGTCAAAGAAATCCTTGTTGCGCAGGTGCGCGTCAAAGGGCTTCGAGCCGGTGTTGATCGACGCCGGGTCGATACGGATATCGGCCCGTCCGGTTTTGCCCACGGGGTCCAGCACGACCGTGCCGGCGACCGTATCGAAGCGCCCGCGCGTGGTGGACGTGCCATTGTGGACAACCTCGAACGTGACGAAGCTGTGGTCAGGTTCAACCTCATAAACAATGCCTTGGGCGTAGGCATGACCGGCCCAGACTCCAAGGCTCAACAAGGCTGCAGCAAAACGTTTCGACATGGAAATTCTCCTGCTGGGAAATGCTTGAATCCGTTCAGTATCGCCCAGCGCCACGGTGGCGCGACGGCCATGGGGCACCTCGTTGTCCTACATCAAGGTCCAGTTTTGGCCCGTGTGGCGGCTGCGGCGGGCCGCCTGGTGCTGGCCTGGTTGACCCGCATGCACGCCTTTTTTCTTCTAGCGAATTGGCCGCAGCGAGCGCAGCGCGGGCGATGCCGCGACAAGGTGGCAGCGCGGCAATCCAAGTCAGCACAATAGGCATCTACCAGCCAAGCCAAATCAGCCCCCTCCGCCAAGCCTTGCAACCCATGCCGCGTTTTCCCATGCCCGCTTTTTCTGCCGTCTTGAGTCCTCAATGTCTTGGCACCCTGCGGATACACCCTGCGCAGCATCCGCACGCACGGGCGTATCTGAGTGCTGCAAGTGGTTTGGTGCGCTCGGGGAGAGCGCTGTATGTGGTGGCAGACGATGAGTTGCACCTGGGCGTGTTTGAAGACACCGTTGCTGCCGGAACACCACCTGCGCCCGGTTATTTGTTGCAACTGATGAAGGGCGATTTGCCCAGCGACACGGCGCAGCGCAAACAGGCCAAGCCGGACTTCGAAACCCTGGCCCACTTGCCACCCTTGCCCGGCTGTGCGGGCGGCGCGCTGCTGGCGTTGGGCTCGGGTTCCGGGCCCAACCGTGAGACCGGCGTGCTGCTGGCGCTGGCAGGTCCCGGTCAACTCAATGGACGCCAGTCCATCGTGTCGTTGTCTGCCTTGTATGCGCCGCTGCACAAGCAGTTCGCCGATTTGAATATTGAGGGCGCCTGGGTGGCCAATGGCGCGCTGCACTTGCTGCAGCGGGGCAACAAGGGCGATGCGCGCAGCGCCTGCATCCGTTGCGACTGGAATGCGGCCGCGCCCTGGCTGGCAGGCGTGCAAGCACAGCCACCCGCCATCCAGAGCGTGCAGATGCTGGACCTGGGGGCCGTGGACGGGGTGCCCCTGAGCCTGACCGACGGCGTGCCACTGCCGGGCGGTGGGTGGATGTTCAGCGCGGTGGCCGAAGACATCAGCGATAGCGTGGCAGACGGCGCCTGTGTGGCATCTGCTTTGGGGGTGGTGGCTGCGGACGGCCAGGTGCGCCGTGTGGTGCGACTGCAAGGCGCGCCCAAGGTGGAGGGCATCGCGGTTCAGGCCGAAGGCGTTGGCTGGCGGGTCACGATGGTGACCGACCCCGACGACCCGGCAGTGGCCTCGCAACTGCTGGTTGTGTGCTTACCCCGCGTTTAGTTGCGCCAGCCTGCGCGATCGCCGCATCGCCCGCATTGCATTTTTCAATCCACCGAGTACGCGAAGGCGAAGTGCAGACCGTACAGGCGTACGGCAAGCGAAGCCGACAAAGTAATCGTTTGATTTGGAAATGGAATCACTTGGCCATGGAGCAATGCCCGCCGCTCGTGGCCTGGCCCGAGCCGGCCGCGATCAGCGGTGGTTCGTTGCGCAGGTCTACGGGGGCGGAAGCGGAAAAGTCCCATGCAACAAAGCCCAGCAGACCGAGCCAGAAGACGATTTGCAAATGTTTGGTGGTGCTCAAGGTGCGCCTCCTTTCAGAACCCGTAGCGGCGGCGCAGGCGCACGCCGACCAGCGTGCCGCCAAATGCCAGTGGCACCCAGATCCAGCCGTGCAGGCTTCCGGTGGCGATACCGCTGAGCATGGCGCCCACGTTGCAACCAAAAGCCAGGCGCGAGCTGTACCCCAGGACGAAACCCGCGACGAGGCCAATCGCCCACTGCTTCAGGGTAAGGGGCTGGCTGGCCGGCGATGATCTGGATGAGACCCACAGCGCTCCGGCCAGGATGCCGATGTTGGTGATCGTCGTCACATCCAAAAGAATGGTTTGCGTCAGGCGCTGCGCATTGCCCGCCTGGCTCCAGAACATGTTGGCAGAGGGGTCGAACCCGCCCATCGCCACCGACAGCTTGGCCGCCCACAAACCAAAGCCATAGACGACGCCCCAGGGCTGGCCCGCCAGGAGCAGGTTGAGCGTGGCCAGCGCCGCCAGCGCCACCGCACCCCATACCCAGCGCTTTTCAAACCACTGCCGTCCTGTGCCGACCCAGGCACGCACGGCCAGCAAGGCAAGCGCCAGCAACACAAACGTCAGTGCCAGTGCGCCGCCGGTGCCGAACTTCGCCGGCAGGCTGACGGGTTCGATCTGCCCCAAGGCCAGCCAGTGCTCCAGATGTGCTGAGCCTAGAAAACTCCCCAATGCAAACAGCGGCAGGATGCCCATGTTGAGCGGCACGCCCAGCCCCGCCTTGTACAGCGTGCCCGAACCGCAGCCGTCGGCAATCTGCATCGCCAGGCCGAAAACGAAGGCGCCCACCAGCAGGCTGACGCTCGGCGGACCGAGCGCGGCGTGCAGTTCTGAAAACCGCTCCAACAGCGGCAGCGCGGCCAGGCTGGCCAGTGCCAGCAGCAGTGCCTGCCCGGTCACGCCGCGCGGGTCGCGCCGCTCGATCAGATGCCGCCAGCCGGTGGTGAAGCCAAAACGAGCGCCTGCCAACGCCGCGCCCATGCCGATGCCGACCAGCAGCAGCGCCGCCTGGCGCACCGACACCGAGAGTACGAGAAAGATAAAAAAGGCGGCCATCAGGGCCGCCAGAGGGAGTCGCTTCATTGCGTCAGTTGAAAGTCTTGGCAGTCCACATTTTCGCATCCATCAGCAGTTGCTGGGCGCGGCTGGGCGCGTTGGCCATCGGCAAACCATTCGGATCCTGCGACCATTCGGTCATCGAGCCGGGGTAGAGCTTGACGTTCTTCTGGCCCAGCACTTCGGACATGGCGAACCAGTTGGTTGCCGCCCAGTGGCCGGTGTTGCAGAAGGACACGGTCTCTTTGGCGGGATCGATCGGGCTGGATGCCGCGATCTGCCTGGCCTGTTCGGCGCCGACAAAGGTGGAGCTGCCGACTGCGAACCACTTATCGTGCTGGAAGTTCACGGCGTCGGGCAGCGTGCCGGCGATTTTGGCAGCCGGGGCGCGGGCCTCGCCGTTGAAGAAGGCGGCGGGCCGGGCGTCGATCAGCACGGCGTCCTTGGTTTTCACATGCTGCAGCACTTCGGCGGTGCTTGCGATCAGCGAGGCGTCCAACTGCGGCTGGAAACTGCTGGCTGCAATTTTCACGGCTTCGTTGTTCTGCGCCAGTTGCGCGCCGGACCACGCTTGGACGCCGCCGTTGAGCAGCGACAGCTCCTTCAGGCCCAGCACCTTGAGTGTCCAGTACACACGGGCGCTGGCGCCGAAATCGGTGGCGTCGGCGCCACTGGAGACGACGACGGCGTGCGTCGCAGGGGTCAGGCCCAGGCTCTGCACCAGCGTGGTCAGTTTGGACAGGGCGGGCAGCTCGCCGGGATTGGTCGCGGGCCCACGCCACTGGCCGTAGGGCGCATTGACTGCTCCAGGGATGTGGTTGGCCGCGTACGACTTCGGATCGCGGATATCGATCACCCGCACGTTCGGGTTGGCCAGGCTGGCGTTCAGCTCTTTTGGGGTCAGCAAGGGCTGGGCGGCAAAGGCGCTGGCGGCGGCCAGGCCCAAGCTCAAGCCGGCGATCAGGGTTTTAAGGCGTTGCTGCATGGTCGCTCCAAATAAACATGGCGGGATTCTGCCCAACGCCCGCGGATCAGGGAACGATTCTTTGGTTAGCTTTATATATCGAAATCAATGAAAAGAGTGGTGATTTTCTATTTGATAATGAATATGCTGCCCGTCTGCCAAAGGGCCGCACATCAGCATTTCCCGGCTGCCGGTGACAAGCGCACTATCGATAGAGGTTTGGATTGCTATTGTTTTAATAGCTTTTAATACTTTTTCAATAAGGGCTGCAGGCTGTTTTCAGGCTATTTTCCGTTCCGCTCCAGCCCCCTCTGTGCGCACGGCTCTTGCGGATCACGCCTTTTTCTTGACCAGACCGTAAATGAAGAGCAGCACGATGGCGCCGACGATGGAGGCCAGCCAGCCGGCAGGCGCACCGGGCAAATACCAGCCCATTGCCACGCCTACATAGCGTGCCAGGAACGAGCCGGCAATGCCCAGCACGGCGGTCATGATCCAGCCCAGTTTGTCGTCGCCGGGTTTCACTGCGCGTGCGATCAGCCCCACGATGAGACCCACCAAGATGGTTCCGAGAATGGCAAACATTCAATTCCTTTGTAAAGCAGCCGCATGGCTGGAAAGCGGGGAACTGTAGCCGGAGTGCGGACAATGTGCTCACGCAGGCTTTTGATCAATGCTCTCAACATGCCACACCTGCCCGCTGGCGCCTCGCTTATTTCCATGGTCGGTGGGGACACACAGGGGCAAGGTGACGCGAACACAGGTCTGCGGCATCGATGACGCCCCCTATTCCCTCTGGACGGCTGGTTCTAGAGGGGGCCTGAGTGCTCGGCAAAGTCAGGACGGCATGGTGCCGAGCCTGTTGCCTTTCCGTCTCTTGGCCTCGTACATCGCAAGATCGGCACGCCGCATCAGGGTGTCCGCTTCGACGCCATCATCGGGGTAGCTGGATACTCCGATGCTCAGCGAGATAGATAACGTTCGGCTGCCCATGGTGATGGGCGTGGCGACGGTCGAGGCGATTTTTTGTGAAACCAAGTTTGCGTCGCAAGCCTGTGCAAGGTCGGTGACCAAGACCACGAATTCGTCTCCGCCATAGCGGCAAACGAAGTCGATGTCTCGCACAGAGTTTGCAATGCAATGCGCGGCGTGTTTGATCACTTCATCACCTACGGCATGCCCCAGGGTGTCGTTGATGACTTTGAAACCGTCGATGTCCACAAACAGGATGGCCACGTGATTGCGGTGGCGGTGGGCACTGGCGATGGCGTGGGAAAAGCGTTCCTGCAGGTGTACGCGATTGGGTAATTGCGTCAGCATGTCCAGTCCGTAGGATCTTGAAAGTTCTCCGAGTGCCTGGGCGGCCTGCTCGGCGTCCGTTTGGCTTTGCAGGGCCGAGATGACGAGTTGTTCGTTGACTTCGATCAGAGAGATGCCGTCATCGCCATCGCGTTGCCCGCGCGTATCGGCGATCTGTCGCCTTAGATTAGCCAAGACGGCGCGAGCACGTGCCACTTGCTGTTGCAGGTCGTGCAGTTCATTTTCCGCGTGTGGCGCAGCGGGGAGCTTGTCGGGCGTATGGTTCAAGGGGTGCGACTCAATACAAGAGAAACACCGCTAGACAGCATGTTTCCTGGTTGTTGTCGATGGCGACAGGCGTAAAGGCTGCTTGCTTGTCGGCCTGCCGCCAAGCAGCCCCTCTCTGTCGGCAAGGGTTTCACCGACATGGATGCCATCGTCGTCGATGCGGAACAAGCGCATTTCGTCGGAATGTGCGCTGGCGCGGACTTTGACGACGGCAATCATTCTGCGCAGTCGGCTTTCGATTTCGATATAGCGCTGAACGATGATTGCGTCGGTCAGGTATGCCGTGCCGTAAGGGCTGAATCTCAAGTCGGTGTAGCGATCCTCTAGCTCGGAGGTCATCAGTACCGTCACGCCGGTGTCAACCAGCGCACTCACCATGCGGGACAGGGACTCGCGGAAATCTTCACGGAAGGTAGGGGCCAAGGCT
Organism: Simplicispira piscis; assembly: GCF_054783455.1. NCBI lineage: Bacteria > Pseudomonadati > Pseudomonadota > Betaproteobacteria > Burkholderiales > Comamonadaceae > Simplicispira > Simplicispira piscis. The sequence continues at coordinate 45,864 of NZ_BAAGQN010000004.1, read as the reverse complement.
AGCTCAAAGCCTGAGAGCGAATCAATGACGATCCTGGTGGCTTTGAGTCGTTCGATTTCTTTGAGAAGTAAAAGTACGATTTCGTCGATGGACAGGTCGGGGGCACGGCTGTCGACCAAGCCCACAATGCCTGATTCAATGAGTTTTGCGACCACCCGGTTACGCGACCCGCTGGGCGGCTGCTCGAAAGCCGCAATCACACCCGTTTCCCCGTTGCGTGCGCCCTCGGCCAGAAAGGCGGCAGCCAAAATGCTTTTGCCTGATCCCGAAGGGCCAGCCACCAGCAGCGAATAGCCCCGCGGAACCCCTCCGCCCAGCATTTCATCAAGGCCAGGCACACCAATGGACAAACGGCCCACCTGGGGATCCTTGGTCATGGCACGAGCGGGCCCCCCATCGCGACCAGCCGGTGGAAAAACCTGCAGTCCGCTCTGGTTGATGCGGAAAGTGTGCAAGCCAGGCAAGGTGGGCTGACCGCGCATCTTCAGGATCTCCATCTTGCGCACCATGGAGTTGCGCTGGATGCTCTGGCGTAGCCAGATAAGGCCATCGGCCACGGTGAATACCGGATTGGCGTCGACTTCGTTGAAATACTCGCCAATCAAAAAAGGTCGTGGCCTGCCAAGTCGTCATCAGCATGCCTAGTTGCTGCAAGAACATCTGCAGTTCGCCATGCGACTGCCCAGCACCTTCGTTGGCCAAAATCACAGAGCGAAACGAGTCGACAAATACCAGGGCAGGGTTGTGCGCCTGTACGTGCGTGGCGATTTTGCCTAGCACAACCCCCAAATCGCCTGCTGCGGTCTCGTCCGATAAATTGATGAAGCGGATGGAGGTGTTTACTTTGTTGCTATCGAAAAAGGCAAATTGCTGTTGATAGCGCAGCATCTTGAGCGGAGGTTCGCCCAGCACGGTGAAATACAAGGCAGGACGTTCGGGCGTTGCCAGTGCGAACATCAGTTGGTGCGCCAGCGTGGTTTTTCCGCAGCCGGGCGGACCTGCAATGAGGTTGAAGGAAAATTCCGGCAGTCCCCCAGCAAGAACGACATCCAGACCGGGTACGCCCGTCGAGAGCCGGTTGATGATTACTTTGTCAGTCATTTCGATCTGTCCTGAACGGGCGAGCCGCTGAAAGTGGGGGACCACAAACTGCCTAGCAGCTTTTGGGTCAGAGGGATGCCGATCAAGCTATTGAGTAGTTCGTGAAAGGTTTCGATAGACGCATCCGTGGCCATGGCGGCCTGGTCGGCGGGCTGCAGCAGCAGTACCTTCCGGAGCTGTTCAAAACAGACGGGCACAGTGTCTTCATGCGCCTGGAGCAAGCAAGGATGCGCCCGCCCGGCAACATTCAAAGTGCGCCGGTACAGCGCGGCAACGCCCCGTTGTCCCAGCGCGGGCGTCAGCGCATCGACCATGCACACCCATCGGGCCACAGCAGCGCCTGCGACCATTTGTGCTCCGTCATCGGTGACTTTGCTCAAGTCGGTTGGAATCACTGTGCAGGCCTTTCAGATAGGGGCAGGGCCTGGGTCGATGTCCTATCGGTTGTTGCGGGTCACTTCGACCTCCTCAGGCTTTTGACGAGCGTGTCATGAGTAATTGGGCGCGCTGGAGAGAGAGAAGTCTGTTCGATAGCGCACTGACGAGATGCCACGGTACAGTTCCACAATCCATCCTAACCATCGAGCCTGTCTGCAATGCCAGCGCGCCTTGCGCAACGATGGTCCTAACATCTGCGCACCTGTTTGCATGCACGCAAAGTTGCGAAAGAAGGAGCAAGGTGACGTGAACACAGGTTTGCGGCATCGATGAAAACCCCCATTTCCTCTAGGCGGCCGCCTCTAGAGCTTGTGTTGTGTTGCATGCGATAGTTAAAAGATGCAAAGAAGATCTCTTTTAAAGCTGGGCCTGGTATCGGGCGCGGTGCTGGCGTTGGCGGGTGGGGCTGCGGTGCTGCTGCAGCCTGGGCTGGAGCAGGGGCGACTGACCGCTTCGGCCCGTGAACTGTTTACCAGCCTGGGCCGTGCCATTCTCCAGGGCACCCTGCCTGCCGATGCACAGGCGCGCAGCCGCGCACTTGCGGGCATGGTCGATCGCATTGATGCGCTGGCGACCAACCTGCCGCCCACGGTGCAGGCCGAGCTGTCGCAACTTCTGGGTTTGCTGTGCACCGCGCCGGGGCGTCTGGGTCTGGCGGGTTTGACGCCTGCCTGGGCGGATGCCAGCGAGGCGCAGGTGCAGGCCGCGTTGGAAGGCATGCGCTATTCCAGCCTGGCCCTGCGCCAGCAGGCGTACCAGGCGCTGCACGAAATCGTGGGCGGCGCCTATCTGTCTGATGAAAGCACCTGGGCCGCTGTGGGCTACCCAGGGCCTCTCGCTATTTGAGCTTTATTCCATGAGCAATTTTCCTGATCCCATCCGCGAGGGACTGCAGCGCGGCTGGAAAGTCCTGGGCGGCGCGCTGGGCCCGCTGCCTGAAAAAATCACCTGCGATGTGGCCGTCGTCGGCTCCGGTGCCGGTGCTGGTATCACTGCCGAGCTGCTGACCCGGGCAGGCCTTTCCGTCGTCATTGTGGAAGAGGGGCCGCTCAAGAGCAGCGGCGACTTCCGCCAGCGCGAATCCGAGGCGTACCCCACGCTCTACCAGGAAAGCGGCAGCCGCAAGACCGAAGACAAGGGCGTCTCCATCCTGCAGGGGCGCTGCGTGGGGGGCTCGACCACAGTGAACTGGACCAGCTCCTTCCGAACGCCCGAGCCCACATTGCGTTTCTGGCAAGAGCATTTTGGGCTGAAGGACTACGGCCAGGACGCACTGGCGCCGTATTTCGAGCAGGCCGAGCGGCGTCTGCACATCTCGCCCTGGCTGGCGCCACCCAATGAGAACAATGCCTTGCTCCAGCGCGGCGCGCACAAACTGGGCATCCCAGCGGCCGCCATTGCGCGCAACGTGAAAGGTTGCTGGAGCCTCGGCTCCTGTGGTCTGGGTTGCCCCACCAATGCCAAGCAGTCCATGCTGGTGACGACCATTCCGGTAGCGCTCGACAAAGGCGCCACCCTGCTGGTGGAAACGCGCGCTGAACAGCTGGTGCTGGGCGGCGGCAAGGTGCAGGCACTGCGCTGCGTGGCCGTGCAACCCAACAGCGCGCCTGTGGAAGGTGGTAAGACCACCACCATTGTGGCCAAGCACTTTGTGCTGGCGGGGGGCGCCATCAATTCGCCGGCGGTGCTGCTGCGTTCCAAGGCACCCGATCCGCATGGGTTGGTGGGCACGCGCACCTTTTTGCACCCGGTGGTGATGTCGGCCGCGGTGCTGGAGCAGAAGGTGGAGGGCTGGGCCGGTGCGCCGCAAACGGTCTACACCGACCACTTCATGGACACCCAGCCCATCGATGGGCCCATGGGCTTCAAGCTGGAGGCACCGCCCCTGCATCCCGTCATTTTGGCCACCACCATGCCGGGCTATGGCCAGCCGCATGCGGATTTGCTGGCCAAGTTCCCGCACACGCACGTGCTGCTGGCACTGCTGCGCGATGGTTTCCACCCGCAGGCGGCGGGCGGCCGCGTCAAGCTGCGCGGTGATGGTTCGGCGGTGCTGGACTACCCACTGAACGATTTCGTCATGGAAGGCGCGCGCCGCGCCTTGCTGGCCATGGCCGAGATCCAGTTTGCCGCTGGTGCGCAGGAGGTGCTGCCGGTGCACGAGAGGGCGCAGCCCTATACCTCGTGGGCGCAGGCACAAAGCGCGATTAATGCGCTGCCGATGCAGCCGCTCCTGACCAAGGTGGTGAGCGCCCATGTCATGGGCGGTTGTGGCATGGCGGGAAGCGAAGCGCAGGGCGTGGTGCGCGCCGATGGCGGGCACTGGCAGTTGGAGAACCTGTCGGTGCACGATGGTTCTATTTTTCCCACCAGCGTGGGTGCCAACCCGCAATTGTCGATCTACGGCATCACCAACCGGCTGGCCCAGGGGCTGGTGCAGCGCTTGACGGGCAAGGCAGAGGCGCTGGCCTGAGCGTGCAGGAATAGGCTAAGGCTGCGCGCAGCGCATCCTGGCCTACCATGTCCCCATGGAAACGCCCGAGTCCTTCTTTTTACTGCAGTGGCTGCACGGGTTTGCGCTGTGGCTGCTGTCGTCGGTGCACATCGCGCTGGCGCTGGCGGTCACCCTGCATGCGCTGATGAAAAAGGAAGAGGTGCACAAGGCCGTGTCCTGGATCGGGCTGGCCTGGCTGGCGCCGTTTGGTGGTGCATTTGCCTATTGGCTGCTGGGCATCAACCGTATCGGGCGCACTGGTGTGGCGCTGGGCCTGCGCCAAGCCTGGAACAGTGATGGCGACGCGGCCGAAGCCTTTGCGGTGTCTTTCGACGCGGTGGATGCAGTGCTGGCCGGTGTGGCGCGTGTGGGGCAGCAGGTAACCGGCAAGCCCCTGCTGGGCGGTAACAGCGTGCAGCCGCTGACCGATGGCGACAACGCCTACCCGGCCATGCTGGCGGCGATGGATGCTGCAGAGCACTCCATCACGCTGCAGACCTACATCTTTCACAACGATAAGGCAGGCCAAGCTTTTGTAGAGGCGCTGGCACGCGCCCATGCGCGCGGTGTGCAGGTGCGCGTGCTGGTGGATGCCGTCGGCGCGCGCTACCGGCCCACCGGGGTGCTCAGGCGGCTGCGCAATTTGGACATTCCTTGTGCGTCGTTTTTGCGGCCCTCGATTACGCGCTTGCTCTCGCATGTCAACCTGCGCAACCACCGCAAGATTCTGGTAGTCGATGGTGAAGTGGGTTTCACCGGCGGCATGAACATTAGCGCCAACCACTGGTTCAGCACCCAGCCATCCACCCCCGTGCACTGCCTGCATTTCGAGGTGCGCGGCCCGGTGGTGACCGACATGCAGCGCGCCTTTGCGACCGACTGGGCCTTCACCACGCGCGAGCGCCTGCAAGGTGCGCCCTGGTTTGCACCGCCCGTGCCCCGCGGGTCGCTGCTGGCGCGCGGTGTCACCGACGGGCCCGATGCCGACATCGACCACATGCGCCAGGTCATCCTGGGCTCGCTGGCTGCGGCCCGCCAGCGGGTGCGCATTGTCACGCCGTATTTTCTACCCGACGAAGTGGTGCTGAGCACGCTGCAGACCACGGCGCTGCGGGGTGTGGCGGTCGATATTGTGCTGCCCGCACGCAGCAACCTGCCGCTGCTCGACTGGGCCATGCGGCCGCAGTGCGACGAGCTGCTGGCAGCGGGTTGCCGAATCCATCTGACCCCGCCACCGTTTGATCACGGCAAGCTCTTTGTGGTGGATGACGACTGGGCGTTGATCGGTTCGACCAATTGGGATGCGCGCAGCCTGCGGCTGAACTTTGAATACAACCTCGAGTGCTACGACGAGGCACTGGTGGCCGCGCTCGACCCGTTGATTGATGGGCGCATTGCCCAGGCCACACTGCTCGACGCCGACACCCTGGCCCGCCAGAGCCTGCCTGCGCGCTTGCGCAACCGCTTGGTGTGGTTGTTGTCACCCTATCTTTGATGCTATCTAATAAATAGCTGTTAGCGCTTATGCAGTAAGCGTTACAGACTGTTTTCATTGAAATTCTTGGGCAAGCGATCTTGCTGGCATCGCTCTCCCGTGTCGTTGCTTTTAACCGACACCACGCTCTTCGACCCGGTGATAACTTTGCGTCCCTCACCCGATCACCAAGGAGCCAAAATGCCCAAAACCCTGATTGAACCCTTCCGCATCAAAAGTGTGGAACCCATTCGCATGACCAGCCGCGCCGAGCGCGAGAACATGCTGACAGCGGCCAAACTCAACGTCTTCAAACTGCGCGCCGAAGACGTGCTGATCGACTGGCTGACCGATTCGGGCACAGGTGCCATGTCCAGCCGCCAATGGGGCGCCATCATGGAAGGGGATGAAAGCTACGCCGGGGCGCGCAGCTTTTACCGGCTGGAAAAAACCATCCAGGACATCACAGGCATGCAGCACTTCGTGCCCACGCACCAGGGCCGTGCGGCCGAGAAAGTGCTGTTCACGGCAGTGTGCAAAAAAGGCGACCTGGTGCCCAACAACTGCCACTTTGACACCACGCGGGCCAATCTCGAATATTTGGGGATCGAGGCGGTAGACCTTGTCATTCCCGAGGGCCTGCAACCTGCGCTGATCTACCCCTTCAAGGGCAACATCGACCTGGAGCGGGTCGAAGCGGTGCTGCAAAAGGAGGGTGCGCGCATTCCGTTTGGCATGCTCACCGTCACCAACAACACGGGCGGCGGCCAGCCAGTGTCGATGGCCAACATCCGCGCGTATTCCAAGCTGCTCAAGAAGTACGGCAAGCCCTTCATCATGGACGTGTGCCGTTTTTCGGAAAACGCCATGTTCATCAAGATGCGCGAGCCGGGCTATGAGAACACCCCTATCCGCGAGATCGTGCAAGAAATGTTCTCGTACTGCGACGGTGCCACCATGAGCGCCAAGAAAGACGCCATGGTCAACATCGGCGGCTTCATCGTGCTGCGCAGCAGCGAATGGATGGACGGCGTGCGCAACGGCCTGATCATGATGGAAGGCTTCCCCACCTACGGCGGTCTGGCCGGGCGCGACCTCGAAGCAATGGCCGTCGGCTTGGAGGAAGGCATGGACGAGGACTATCTGCGCTACCGATTGCGCACTGCCGAATACTTGGGAGAGCGCCTGGAGGCGGCCGGCGTGGGCTTTGTCAAGCCCACCGGCGGCCATGCTGTCTATATCGACGCCAAAACGGTGTTGCCCGGTATGCCGGTGGAGCATTACCCGGCCTGGGCGCTGTGCAATGCGCTGTACCTGGAGGGGGGCATTCGCGGCGTGGAGATTGGCTCGGTGATGTTTGGCAAGCGCCTGCCCGATGGCCAGGAGACGTACCACAGCATGGAGCTGGTGCGCCTGGCGTTCCCACGCCGCATGTACACCCAGTCGCATTTCGACTATGCGGCCGAGGTGATTGCCGAGGTGAAAGAGAAGGCATCCAGCATCCGCGGCGTAAAAATCACCAAGCAGCCGCAGTTTCTGCGCCATTTCACTTGTGAGTGCGAATGGGTTTGAGCGCTGCTCCTCAAGGGATGAACGGGGCCTTCATAATCCCATCCCCCATCACCCCTTGAAGGATTTCCATGGCCGGAGCCAGTTTGCTCACTTTGCTCGACGATATTGCCGCGATTCTGGATGACGTGGCCGCCATGACCAAGGTGGCCGCCCATAAAAGCACGGCTGTGATGGACGATGTAGCCACCATGACCAAGGTGGCCACGCAGAAGACGGCGGGTGTGTTGGGCGACGATTTGGCGCTCAACGCCCAGCAGGTCACCGGTGTGCGCGCCGAGCGGGAACTGCCTGTGGTCTGGGCCGTGGCCAAGGGGTCGCTGGTGAACAAGGCGATTTTGGTCCCGGCGGCGCTGGCTATCAGCGCCTTTTTGCCCTCGCTCATCACACCCTTGCTCATGCTGGGTGGCGCCTATCTGTGCTTTGAGGGGGTCGAGAAGCTGGCCCACAAGTTTCTGCACGCCAAAGAGGACGCTGTAGGCACTGCCCAGCACCTGCAGGCCAATGCCAATCCGGCCGTGGACCTGGTGGCCTTCGAAAAGGAAAAAATCAAGGGTGCGGTGCGGACCGACTTCATTCTTTCGGCCGAAATCATCGTGATTGCCTTGGGCACCGTGGCGGCGGCCAGTTTCTCGCAGCAAGTGGCGGTGCTGGTGGGCATTGCCCTCTTGATGACCGTGGGCGTCTATGGTTTGGTCGGCGGCATCGTCAAGCTCGATGACCTGGGGCTGTGGCTCAGCGGCAAGGCCAGTGGGGCTGCGCAGGCGTTGGGCCGGGGTTTTCTCGCCATGGCGCCGTGGTTGATGAAGTTTCTTTCGGTGGCCGGCACGGCGGCCATGTTTCTGGTGGGGGGCGGCATTCTGGTGCACGGCATTCCCTGGGTGCACCACGCCGTCGAGGCTGCGGGGGCGGCTGTGGGGCACGGTGCCATGGGCGGGCTGTGGCAGGCGCTTGCGACCAATCTGCTCAATGCGCTGGCAGGTCTGGCGGCGGGCGGGGTGGTGCTGGCAGGCGTGTTGCTGGTGCAGCGGCTGCGCAAACCGGGCGGCGTCTCCCGCTGAGTGTTCTCTTTACTGCTGAAATTGCGGGTAAACCCTTGTTTTTGATTTGGGGCAAAGATAGCCTTACTAAATATAGGCCTAATGGTGTTGCGGGTATTTCCCCGTGCCAATTCCCGAGTCGAGCATGAAAAAGAATCTTCTGGCGGTCGCTGTTGTGTGTGCCTTGAGCGCCGGTACTGCATTGGCGCAGCAGGCCGAAGGCCCCTGGATGGTGCGCGTGCGTGCGCTGCACCTGGACAGCGCCAACAAGGACACCACAGGCCTGAACCTGTCGGTCAACAACAAATGGATGCCCGACGTCGATGTGAGCTATTTCTTCAGCCCGAACCTGGCGGCGGAACTGGTGCTTTCGGTGCCGCAAAAACACACGCTGCGCTCGGGCGCCACGGACATCGGTTCACTCAAGCACCTGCCACCCACGCTGCTGCTGCAATACCACCACGATATGGGCGGCTTCAAGCCTTACGTGGGGGCTGGCGTGAACTACACACGCTTTAGCAGCGTGCGCGCGCCCGCAGGCGTGGACATTGACCGCAACAGCTTTGGAGCGGCGCTGCAGGTGGGTGTGGATATTCCGCTGCAAAAAAATCTCTACCTGAACCTGGATCTGAAGAAGGTGTACATCGGCACCGACGTCAGTGCGGGCGGAGTCAAGGTGGGCAGCTTCAAGGTCGATCCCGTGCTGTTCGGCGTGGGCCTGGGCTGGCGTTTCTGATCACACAGCGCATAGGGTGCAAGGCCGGTTTCCCCCGGCCTTTTTTTGTGGGCAGTGTTTTGTGGGGCGAAGGCCTACAGCGCAGATTGCAGCAGCCCGGCACAATGGGCTGGCGAATCTGCGGCCCCTTGCGCGGGGTAGCAGGTGCTTCTTTCTGCCAGCGGCCACGCCGAGAAAGCCCCCTCCGTTCATGCAAGAGCCCCGCCATGCCGAGATCATTGAAGGCCTGCGCCGCACCCCCGCCTGCATTTCTCCCAAATACTTTTACGACGAGCGCGGCTCCCGGCTGTTCGAAGCCATCACGCGCCTGCCCGAGTACTACCCGACACGCACCGAACACGCCATCCTGCAAGCGTCGGGCGCCGATATTGCCCGTGCCATCGGCCAGGGCTGCACGCTGATCGAGCCGGGCGCGGGCAGCTGTGCCAAGGCGGCCGTGCTGTGCGGGCTGATTGCACCGCGCTGCTTCGTGGGTGTCGATATTTCGGCCGACTACCTGACAGGGGCCGTGCAACGGCTGGGAGCGTGCTTTCCGGGCATGGACGCCCGTGCGCTGGGGGGCGACATCACGCGGGGGATTGATCTGCCAGGCGATTTACCTGCCGCGCCGCGCCTGGTCTTCTACCCTGGTTCGTCGATTGGCAACTTTGACCCGCCCGGTGCGCTGGCCTTGCTGCGCCAGATGCGCGCACTGGCGGGGGACGATGGCGGGCTGCTCATCGGTATCGACCTGCCCAAAGAGGTGGCGGTGCTCGAAGCTGCCTACGACGATGCGCAGGGCGTGACGGCGCAGTTCAACCTCAACGTGCTGGCACATGTGAACCGCCTGATCGGCAGCGACTTCGAGGCCAATGACTGGCAGCACCGCGCCTTCTTCAATGCCGCAGAGTCGCGCATCGAGATGCACCTGGAGGCCTGCACGCCCGTTGTCGTGCGTTGGCCCGGTGGAGAGCGGGCCTTTGCAGCGGGCGAGCGCATCCATACCGAAAACAGCTACAAATACCCGCTGGCCCCGTTTTGTGAAATGCTTGCGCACGCCGGTTTTGCACGCACCCGTGCGTGGACGGATGCGCGCCAGTGGTTTGCCCTGGTACACGCCCAAGCATGAGAAAGGATGCCGCCATGACCGACCTGGGTTTCCGCTTCTCTGCGGTGCGCGAGCACACGGCGTTGCTCGCAGCGCCACTGTCTGCCGAGGACTGCTGCGTCCAGTCCATGCCCGACGCCAGCCCCGTCAAATGGCATCTGGCACACACCACCTGGTTCTTCGAGACCTTTGTGCTCGAGCCGAATGAGCCGGGGTTTGAGCCTTTCCGCCCAGCATTTCGGGTGCTGTTCAACTCCTACTACAACGGCGTGGGCGCCAAGCACCCGCGCCCGCAGCGCGGCCTGCTCACCCGGCCGGCGCTCTCGGACGTGCTGGCCTACCGTGCCAACGTGGAGCAGCGCCTACAGGCCTTACTGGCGCGGCAAGGGGACAACGCCGCGCTGCAGGCCTTGGTAGAACTGGGGCTGCAGCACGAGCAGCAACACCAGGAACTGCTGCTCACCGACGTGCTGCACCTGTTCTCAGGCAACCCCTTGGCCCCGGCCTACCGCGATGCGCCGCCACCTGTTGCCGCGCCTGCGCAGGTGCAGGACTGGCTGGAGTTTGCGGGGGGGCTGTGCGAGATAGGGCACGGGGGGCGTGGTTTTTCGTTCGACAACGAGCTGCCGCGCCACACCACCTACCTTGCACCTTACGCCCTGGGCACCCGGCTGGTGAACCAGGCCGAGTTTGCGGCCTTCATTAGCGACGGCGGCTACCGCAGGCCCGGGCTTTGGTTGGCCGAGGGCTGGGACTGGCTGGCAGCGCAGCACATCGAGCACCCCTTGTACTGGCGCCATGCGCCGGGTGGCGGCTGGACGGTGTTTGGCCTGCACGGCGAACAGCCGCTCATACCGCAGGCCCCGGTCGCGCATCTGTCGTACTTTGAGGCTGATGCCTACGCGCGCTGGGCCGGTGCCCGTCTGCCCACCGAAGCCGAGTGGGAGGTGGCCGCCGCGCCGCTGGCGCCTGCCTTGCTGGCCCCTGCCGACGCACTGCGTGCCCGGATCGAGCCGCAGGCCGCACCGGGCAGTGGCCTGCGTGAACTGTGGGGCGAGGCCTGGCAGTGGACGCAGTCGAGCTATGCGCCGTACCCCGGGTTTCGCGCCGCCGAAGGGGCGGTGGGCGAATACAACGGCAAGTTCATGGTGAACCAATACGTGCTGCGTGGCAGCGCATGCGCCACGCCGCCGGGGCATGCCCGGCTCACGTACCGCAACTTCTTTCCCGCCACGGCCCGCTGGCAGTTCAGTGGTGTGCGCCTGGCGCGGGATCTGTGATTCGCTATTTATTTGAGAGCTGTAGGCGCTTTATCTATAAGCGCCAGAGGCGATTTTTGCTATAAATAGCAATCAGGCCAGCACCACCCGGTTGCGCCCCGTGGCCTTGGCCTGGTAGAGCGCTTGGTCGGCCGCCGCCACCAGGCTTTCGGGCGCTTGGCCTGCCTGGGCGACGCGCGCACAGACGCCGACACTGAGTGTGACGCAGCCGCCCGGTGCGGTGGGGTGGGGCAGCGCCAGGGTCGCCAGCGCCTGCTGGACTTGCAGCGCCACGGCCTGCATCTGCGCGGCCGTGGTGCTGGGGGCGATGATGGCAAATTCCTCTCCGCCATAGCGCGCCACCAGGTCGGTGCTGCGCACTGCGCAATGTGCCAGCACGCCCGCCACGCTGCGCAGGCAGTCGTCGCCTGCCAGGTGGCCGTACTGGTCGTTGTAGGCCTTGAACCAGTCGATGTCGAGCATGGCCAGCGCAAGCGGTTCGCCGCTGCGCAGCGAGCGCGCCCATTCGCTCGTCAATACCTCGTCAAACCGGCGCCGGTTGGCGATGCCTGTGAGGCCGTCGGTGCGGCTCAGGGATTCGAGTCGGCTGTTGGCCGCTTCGAGGGCCACAGTGCGTTCGGCCACGCGCGCCTCCAGGCGTTGCTCGTTGCCCCTGAGCGTGTCGATCAGCGTCTTCTGCGTGGCAAGCAGTTGTGCCTGCATGTCTGCTCGCTCGCGGCGCATCTGGTTGAAGCGATCGGCCAGGGCCAGCGCCAGCAAGATCATTTCCAGCGCCGATCCAAACTGCATGGCATTGGCAGTGAAAACGTTGCTGGGCAGCAGTCCTATGGCGCGCAGCGCGTTGGTCACAGCGCCAAGGCCCAGCACAGCGAACGCTGCGATAAAAAAATACGCGCTGCGCTGGCGCCGCCAGGCGGCGTAGACCGCCACGGCCATCATGGCCACCATGGCCAGCAGATACGCCACGGCGGCGGCCTTGATCAGGGCCTGGCCCGTCACCAGAAACAGCAGGGGACTGAAAAGGAAAAAGACGATAAAGCCCTGCAACCAGGGGTCCAGGCGGGGCAGCAGGAGCCGTGTCTCCACCATGCGGCGCAAAAACAGCATGCCGCTGGCCAGGGCGAACGAATAGCCAAAGCTGGTGCACAGGTCTGACCACAGGGGCGATTCGAGCCGGAAAATTTCTTTGACCAGGCCGTTTTGCGCCGCCAGGGCAAAGGCCATCGAGAGCGCAAACCCTACGTACTGCAGATACAGCCAGTCTTTCAGGCGCACGAACAGCAACAGATTGAACAGCACCATGGCGGCCGCCATGCCGAAATACCAGGCCTGCACCGCGTAGTCGCTGCGTTCGTAGGCGTGAAACGCAGCGGGCTCCCACAGCCGCGCGGGCACGATAAAGGCCGTGGTGGACGCCACGCGCAGGTACAGGGTTTGTTCAGCCAGGGGAGGCAAGGGCACGTTGAAGACGAAATGGCGGTGCGCGTAGCCGCGGCTCTCAAAAGGCGCGGTGGTTCCGGTTTCTACCGTGTGATAGCTGCCATCGCTTTGCGGGGCGTAGAAGTTCAGGTGCGACAGGCGTGCGTAGGCCACTTCCAGCAGGCGCTCTATCGGCTGGTCGCTGGTGTTGACCACCTGCAGGCGCAGCCACCAGGCCGACGGCGTGATGCCGAAATTCAGAGCCTCTCCGGTGAGGCGGCTGCGGGTGAATTGCTGTGCCAGCACGGGTGCGCGAACCTGCTCCAGCGTCAAACTGCCGCCGGGGTCTTCGAGTACGTCCAGGTGGGCCGTCAGGGCCAGCGGTTGGGCGCCCAGCCTGGAGGCATCCACCGCATCCTGCGGGGAAGTAGAAGCCCAGGCCTGCGCGTTGCCCAGTGCCAGCAGCAGGCTGGTGAGCAGCAGCGCAGCAAAACGCAGCAACGGAGCGCGGGAAGAGTACAGCACGGCGAGGGCAGCGGGCATGCGGTGCATGCACAGGGGCTTTGAAGGAGCCCAGTGTATTCGGGCCCGTGCTGTGTGATTTCATTTCTAAGGCGATGCTGAATAAGTCACCGCGATGATGCGCGCCGTGCATCGGGATGGGATGCAAGGCGCAAACCACAGCCATGGCCGCAGCTATGGCGAGGATTTGCAACGCCGCAGACCGCCCGAGGTACGGATGCGCAGCGCGTGAGGGACTTGTTCAGCATTGCCCTAAACCACTCGTGTCGTTGTGGCTTCGCCTTGCCGTGTTACAGCACTGATCGTAGGCTTCGCGCCTAAACACGAATGGTTTGGAAACAGAATGATGGGTAGAGCTGTCTGTAATGGTGTGGTTTTTACTACTCTAAAAATAGCTAGCAACGCTTACCCATTAAGCGCTAGAGACCGAAAATGCTTGAAATCCGGCCACTGTGTTGAAAGCAGCGGCCGGAGTGGTCTTCAGACCTTGTCCAGCGCCTGGGCCAGGTCAGCCTGCAGATCGTTGATGTGCTCGATGCCCACCGACAGGCGCACCATGTTCTCGCTCACACCGGCCTTTGCCAGCTCCTCAGGGTTGAGCTGGCGGTGCGTGGTCGATGCAGGGTGCGTGGCCAGCGACTTGGCGTCGCCGATGTTGACCAGGCGCGTGAACAGGTCCAGCGCGTCGAGGAAGCGTGCGCCAGCGGCACGCGGGTCGGCGTCGCTGCTCTTGAGGCCGAAGCTCAAGATACCCGAAGCCCGCCCGCCCATCTGGCGCTGCGCCAGCGCGTGGTCGGGGTGGTCGGGCAGCCCGGCATAGCGCACCCATTCCACCTTGGGGTGGCTTTGCAGGAACTTGGCCAGCGCCAGGGTGTTGTCGCAGGTGCGGTCCATGCGCAGCGGCAGGGTTTCGATGCCTTGCAGCGTGAGCCATGCGTTGAACGGCGAAATGGCGGCGCCCATGTTGCGCAGCGGCACGACGCGGGCGCGGCCGATGTAGGCGGCGGCGCCCAGGGCTTCGGTGTAGACCACGCCGTGGTAGCTCACGTCGGGCTCGTTCAGGCGCTTGAAGCGGGCTTTGTGCTCTGCCCAGGGGAACTTGCCGCTGTCGACAATGATGCCGCCAATGCTGTTGCCGTGGCCGTTCATGTACTTGGTCAGCGCGTGCACCACGATGTCGGCGCCGTGTTCGATGGGGCGACACAGGTAGGGACTGGGCACGGTGTTGTCCACGATCAGCGGCACGCCAGCGTCGTGCGCCACCTTGGCCAGCGCTGCGATATCGGTCACGTTGCCCAGCGGGTTGCCGATTGATTCGCAGAACACCGCCTTGGTGCGCTCGTCAATCAGCTTGGCAAAACTGGCAGGGTGGGCGGCATCGGCAAAGCGCACTTCAATGCCTTGCTGCGGAAAGGTGTGGGCAAACAGGTTGTAGGTGCCGCCATACAGCGTGCTGGTCGAGACGATGTTGTCGCCGGTCTCGGCAATGGTCTGGATGGCCGCGGTGATGGCCGCCATGCCCGAGGCCATGGCCAGGGCCGCCACGCCGCCCTCGAGCGCCGCGACGCGCTGCTCCAGCACGTCGGTGGTCGGGTTCATGATGCGGGTGTAGATGTTGCCCGCCACCTTCAGGTCAAACAGGTCGGCGCCGTGCTGGGCGTTGTCAAAGGCGTAGGCCGTGGTCTGGTACAGCGGCACGGCGGCTGATTTGGTCGTCGGATCGGGGGAGTAACCGGCGTGAACGGCAAGGGTTTCAATGCGCATGGTTGGAGTCTCTCTGGAGGGTGGTGGTGTGAGCGCACGCGCGCCCGGGCAAGTGGGCATTGTGCATGCCCGAACCGGCCCGCGATCGAACAATTTGCTATGAGCTTATTTGGCGGCCCGCCTGCTGCGCAGGGCCTTTCCGACTTCCACGGCGATGTAAACGGTGGCGGCGGCGGCCAGGCAGATCAGCAGCTCTGACAGGCTGAGCGGCTGGGTCTTGAAGATGGGGTTGAGAAAAGGCACATAGATGGTGGCCATCTGCAGGGCAAAGGTGAGCAGCACGGCGCCCAGCAGTGGGCGGTTGCTCAGTAGTCCCAAGCGCCAGATGGGTTCGGATTCAGAGCGGATGGCGATGACATGCGCCATCTGGGCCAGGGTGAGCACCGTGAACACCATGGTTTGCCAGTGGGCATGGCCGGTGTGCAGAGCCCAGGCCTGCACGGCCAGGCACAACCCGGCAATCAGCAGGCCCATGAACAGGATGTGCTGCCACATGCCATGGGCGAACAGGCTCTCGTGCGGTGGTCGGGGCGGGCGTTGCATGATGCCGCGCTCGGCGGGTTCGGCCGCCAGCGCCAGGCCGGGCAGGCCGTCGGTGACCAGATTGACCCACAGGATGTGGATGGGCAGCAGCGGAATGGGCAGAAACAGGAGCGGTGCGAGGAAGATGGTCCAGACCTCGCCTGAATTGCCGGTCATGGCATAGCGCACAAATTTTCGGATGTTGTCGTAGATGCGGCGCCCCTCCTTCACTGCGGCCACGATGGTGGCGAAGTTGTCGTCGAGCAGCACCAGGCTGCTGGCCTCGCGTGCCACATCGGTGCCGCCGCGCCCCATGGCCACGCCAATGTCGGCGCGTTTGAGGGCCGGGGCGTCGTTCACGCCATCGCCGGTCATGGCTACGAAATGCCCCTGGGCCTGCAGCGCCTCGACGATGCGAATCTTTTGTTCCGGGTCGACCCGCGCATACACCTGCACCTGCTCGACCTGCGCGCGCAGGGCCGCAGCGTCCAGCGTGGCCAGATCGGCGCCGGTGAGCACCGGGGCGTCGCTGCGGGTCACGATACCCAGGCGGTGCGCAATGGCGCGTGCTGTGGCGGGGTGGTCGCCGGTGATCATCACAGGGGTGATGCCCGCGCTGATGCAGTCGCGCACGGCGGCCTGCGCCTCGGGGCGGGGCGGGTCGATAAGGGCGATCAGGCCCAGCAGTTCGAGCTGGCTTTCCACGGCATCGAGCGCATTGGTATCGGGCAGGCAGGCATGGTGGCGCCGGGCCAGGGCCAGCACGCGCAGGCCCTGTGCGGCCAGGGTGGAGGCGGTGGCCAGCACGCTGGCCCCGTCGAGTGGGGCGCCGCCTTCGGGCGTCCATTGCGCGGTGCAGCGCGGCAGCAGCGATTCGGGGGCGCCCTTGGTGTAGGCCACAAAGCCATCGCCCTCCCGGTGGAAGGTCGTCATGCGCTTGCGGTCGGAATCGAAGGGCTGTTCTTGCACGCGCGGGCACGTGTGGTCCAGCTGGTCCTTGTCCAACCCGCCCGCGTGCGCAGCCAGCACCAGGGCGGTTTCGGTGGGGTCGCCCATCCAGGGGGTGGCCGTGGCGGGTGTGCCGTTTTCATCGGTGCCGTTGCGCCCGTGGCGCACTGCGTCGTTGCACAGGGCTGCGGCGCGCAGCGCTTCGTGGTGCACGGGGCCGGGCAGGGCGTCGCCCGGTGTCCAGCGCTGGCCCAGGGCCAGCAGTTGTTCTGCCTGCATGCGGTTCTGGGTGAGGGTGCCGGTCTTGTCGGAGCAAATGGTGGTGACCGAGCCCAGAGTTTCGACCGAAGGCAGGCGGCGCACCAGCGCATGCACGGCCACCATGCGGCGTGCGCCCAGCGCCAGCAGCACCGTCACCACCGCGGGCAGCGCTTCGGGGATGGCCGCCACGGCCAGGCTGATGGCCGTGAGCGCCATCAGCAAGGGTGCCTCGCCGCGCAGCACGCCCACCACGAAAATGATCGCGCAGATGCCCAGCACCGCCAGTGCCAGGCGCTTGCCGAATGCGGCCAGGCGCAATTGCAAGGGGGTGCTGCGGTCCTCGCTGTCGAGCAACCGGGCCACTTTGCCCAGCTCGGTGTGCATGCCGGTGGCCACCACCAGACCACGGGCACGGCCATGGGTGGCCGTGGTGCCCTTGAATGCCATGTTGGTGCGGTCGCCCAGGGCACTGGCACCTGCAAAGGCCAAGGTGCCGGTTTGCTTGGCGACGGTGACCGATTCGCCCGTCAGCGCAGATTCGTCCACCTGCAGTTGCGCAATCTCGATGAGGCGCAGGTCGGCTGGAATCTGGTTTCCAGCCTCCAGCAGCACGATGTCGCCCGGCACCAGGGCGCTGGCGGCCAGGTCCTGCACCTCTCCGCCGCGCAGCACGGTGGCATGCGCCGCCGCCAATTGCTGCAATGCCGCCATGGCCTTGTCGGCGCGCCAGGCCTGCACGAAACCGATGATGGCATTGAGCACCACGATGACCAGAATGACCAGTGTGTCTGTCAGTTCTCCCACCAGGCCTGAAACGATGGCGGCGCCCAGCAGCACCAGAACCATGAAATCCTTGAATTGATCGACCAGCAGGCGGGGCCATCCGTGCGATGCGGGGCCCGCCAGTTCGTTTGCGCCATGCAATTCGGTGCGGCGTCCCGCTTCGTCAGGATGCAGGCCGGTGTCCGGGTCCACGCCATGGGCGCGGGCCAGGTCCGGGATGTCGCGCAGGTGTGCGCCGCCCGTGGGCGCAGGGGCTTGAGGAGATGGCTGGGCCGGGTCAGTTGCCATGCAGAAAAATCACATAGGTGTTGAGCAGGTAGACCGCCACAAGGGCCAGGCTGACGGCGCCCACGGCGCGCAGGACCCGGTCGCGTGGGCGGAAGAACAGGCCGACCATGGCCAGGCCGGTCATCACGATGGCCGACGCGGTCGAGACGGCGTGCACCAGTGATACGTCGGCCAGCAAGGCGCCCTGGCGGTAAAAAAGGTCGTCCACGGCAATGATGGTGACGTTGAACAGGTTGCTGCCCAGTAGGTTGCCAATGGCCATGTCGAGCGCACCCAGGCGCAGGGCCGACAGGGTGACGGCCAGCTCCGGCAGGGTGGTGGCCATGGCCACGAACAGGCTACCGACAAAACTGCGGTTCCAGCCCATTGCGTGTGCCAGGTCAATCGCGGCAAAAGGTAGCCACAACCCTGCAAGCACGACCACCAGCGCCGCCAGCGCAAAGCGTGCAATGGCCTGGCGCAGCAAAGTGGCTGCAGGGGCCGAAGCTGGCTCCATGTCCGTTTCGGTCGGGTGGGCGCGTTCATAGGCAAAAACAACGCGCATGGCCACTACATACAACACCAGCATGGCGGGCGTCATCAGCCCCAGCCCCCAGCGCGAAGCTTGGGAGGCAGGCTGCGGCGCCAGTTGGCCGATCAGTAGGCCCAACAGCAAAAAACCCAGCAGTACCACGCCAAAAGCAGCCGCCAGCACATGGCCCCGGTGGGCGCGGCTCCAGACAGGTTCGCGCCGGTGCAGCAGGTCGATCACCACGAGAAATGCCAGGTTCAGCACGCAACTGCCCACGGCATTGCCCACAGCCAGGTTGGGCGCCTGGGCCAGGGTCACGCTGGTAATGCCGGTGGCCAGTTCTGGCAGCGAGGTGACGCTGGCGACCAGCGTCAGGCCAATCCAGCTCCCCGACAGCCCGGTGTGCCGTGCGATCGCATCGCCATAGCGCGAGAGTTGAAAGCCTGCGGTACCGATCAAGGCCGCGCAGGCTGCAAACTGCATCCAGGCCCAGGCAGCGGCACTCATGCGGCCAGGGGTCTCCAGGCGGCAGGCGATGAAACGGGGCGGTGCAGTGAGACGCGGGTCATGGTGATTTCCAGGGCCCGCAGGGTGCCGCGCATCAGGGCGCGCGCTGCGGACGGTGGGTGTAAAAGGTAACGGGGGTTTCGTGCGCTTGCTGGAGCACGTGGCGCTTGATCTTGCCGACGACATGCATTTCACAGGGCTTGCAGTCAAAGCGCAAGGTCAGCCGCTCGTTTCCGTTGACCAGTGTCAAGGGTTCGGCGCGAATCGTGCCCTGTACTCCTGTGACGCCCTTGGCCTGCTTGGGACATAGGCTCAAGGAATAGCGTACGCAGTGCTTGGTGATCATCAGGCTGACTTCGCCTTCTTCCTCGTGGCTCTCGTAAGCCGATGCGATCACCTTGACGCCATGGCGCGCATAGAAGTCGCGTGCCTTGTGGTTATACACATTGGCCAGGTAGGTCAGGGTGTCCTCGGGGTAGGGCGCTGGGGGCTCTACCGGCTGTGCGCGTTGCAGGCGCACCCAGCCATGGTTGCGCGCGGCTTCAAGGCTGGCCAAGGCATCGCGGCGCAAGGGGTTGAGCACCGAGGCCGGTATGAACCATGGCTGGGAGAACTGCAGCCTGATATCGTGCACGGCAAAGTGGCTGCTGCCAAAGCGGCCCAGTTGCTCGCGCAGGCTGGCTTCGGCCTGGGCCCTGTCCTGGGCAGTCTGGTGGGGCTGGGCCACCTCGGCTGTGCCGGTGAAACCGTCCTCGTCCGTCAGCGTGATGGCGAATCCATGGACGGTATCGGCCAGTTGTACCCACAGGCCGATACGCCGGTCGCTCGACTTGCGGTCGAGGCCACGCACCCAATCCATGTCCCGGTTGCGGTTGATTTCTGTGCCCTTGCGCAGATCCTTAAAGCCTTCCATCGGATCTTTGGGGAAGACACGCCACTGGGTCGTGCTGCGTGGTGATGCGGGCTCAGCGCGGTTGATGGCCAAGCCGACCAGTTCCTTTTGCAGGTTGTAGTAGCACAGGCCGTCGCCGTTGTGCAGCACGGTTGCGGGGTTGCTCACTTCCAGCTCCACGAAATTTGGCCCCAGTTTTGTCACCCAGCCAATGGCTTGGCCGGGGTTTTTGGGGGTATCGAAGGCTCCAATGTCGTCTTTGCGTCCATTGACAAAGTAGTCGGTGAACTCGCGGTTGAAGTTTTGCAGTGGATCGGGCGTGAAGGTGAACCGGGTACGGCCGCTGGAAGCGCGGGCCAACGGGTGGGCAGAGTTTTCGCGCTCATCGATGATTTCGTCGAGCAAGGTGCGGTAGTGGGCGGTGATGTTCTTCACGTAGCCCATGTCCTTGTAGCGTCCTTCGATTTTGAAGCTGCGCACCCCGGCATCGATAAGCGCACGCAGGTTATCGCTCTGGTTGTTGTCTTTCATTGAGAGCACATGCTTGTCGTGTGCAATGAAGCGGCCCTGTGCGTCGGTCACCTGGTAGGGCAGGCGGCAGGCCTGGCTGCAGTCGCCCCGGTTGGCGCTGCGGCCCGTTTGGGCATGGCTGATGTTGCACTGGCCGCTGTAGGCCACGCACAGCGCACCATGGATGAAAAACTCGATACTGCACCGCTCGGGGTTGGTGGCGGCGCGCACGGCGGCGATCTGCTGCACGGTCAGCTCGCGCGCCAGCACGATCTGGCTCAGGCCGGCGTCTTGCAGAAAGCGTGCTTTTTCAGGTGTGCGGATATCGGTCTGTGTGCTGGCGTGCAACTGGATCGGCGGCAGATCGATCTCCAGCAACCCCATGTCCTGGATGATGAGCGCATCGGCGCCCGCGTTGTAGACCTGCCAGGCCATCTGGCGAGCATCCTCCAGTTCGTCGTCGCGCAAGATGGTGTTGAGCGTGATGAAGATGCGGCTGTTGAAGCGGTGCGCGTGCTTCACCAGGCGTTCAATGTCCCGGATGTCGTTGCCCGCCCCGGCACGTGCGCCAAAGGCCGGGCCGCCAATGTAGACGGCGTCGGCGCCGTGGTCAATGGCCGCAATGCCGATGTCGGCGTCACGGGCGGGAGAGAGCAATTCAAGCTGGTGGGGCAGGAGGGACATGGGGCGCAATTATCCCGCCGAGGGCGCCTACGCGCTGGCAGCCCCTGCGTTTCCCCGCTTTATGCGGGACTTGCCTGTCGTTGTGCCATGGCTTCTCCCAGGCGGATGGGCCGTGCGGCGGCCCAGTCGGGGTTGAACTGCAGCGGCCCTTGCGGAAATAGCATGACCACGGTGGAGCCGAGCAAAAAGCGGCCCATTTCCTCGCCCTGGCGCAGGGTGATCGACTGGTCGGCGTAGTCCCACCGGCGCGGCACATCGGGGCGCGGCGGGTTCACCAGGCCATGCCACACCGTGGCCATGCTGCCCACGATGGTGGCGCCCACCAGTACCAGCACGAAGGGTCCCTGGGCGCCATCGAATACGCAGACGACGCGCTCGTTGCGCGCAAACAGGCCCGGCACACCGCGTGCGGTGGTGGGGTTGACAGAAAACAGGTCGCCGGGGACATGCACCATGTGTTGTAGCGTGCCGTCGCAAGGCATGTGGATACGGTGGTAGTCGCGCGGGCTCAGGTACAGGGTGGCGAAATGACCGTTCTGGAACTGTGCGCCCAGGGCGGCGTCTCCACCGACCAGCGCGGTGGTGGTGTAGCTGTGCCCTTTGGCCTGAAAGATCTGGTCCTGCTGTATGGGCCCGAACTGGCTGATGGCGCCGTCCACCGGACAAATCAGGTCGGCATTGGCCAGGGGCCGCGCACCCGTGCGCAAGGGGCGGGTGAAGAAGTCGTTGAAGCTGGCATAGCTGGCCGGGTCTGGATTGGCGGCTTCGGCCATGTTGACGCCGTAGCGGGCCACAAAACGGCGGATGAGGGTGGTGGTCAGCGCGCCGGCACGCGCCGATGCAATGCGCCCCGCAGCGACGGTCAAAGCCCGTTTGGGCATCAGGTACTGGGGCAGTACGGCAAGTCGATCGGACACGGCAGGGCTCATGGGGGAGTGGCGCAAGCGCGCCATTCTATCGGCGCGCGCTGCGATGACATGGCTGCGGCAAGGTCAATGAGCGGGCGCAGGCAGTACCGCTCCAACCAAGGCAAAATTCGCCCCCCTTTTGTCTGGTCAGCCACAGCATTGGCGCTGGGCGCGCTTGTTTTCTGCTTTCAAATGCCTGATTTTTCTCCCGAGCCAGTCCCGCCGAATCCCGCTGCCTTTGGGCGCATGGCAGGCTGGCTGCGCAATTTCTGGCCCGCTCCGGTGGGCATCAATCGTCGCGAATGGTTGCGCGTGACCATCGGTGTGGCACTGGGGGTGCTGCTGTCGGCATTGCTGGGCCGTTGGTGGTGGCACGCCGGGGCCGGTGGGCATTACTGGATGGTGGCTTCGTTGGGGGCCAGTGCGGTGCTTGTGTTTGGTATGCCATCCAGCCCCTTGTCGCAGCCATGGTCGGTGCTGGGTGGCAATGCCCTGTCCGTGCTGGTGGGAGTGGCCTGTGCAGCACTGGTGCCCGATCCCTCGCTGGCGGCAGCGCTGGCGGTTTCGGCCGCAGTGCTGGTGATGGTGCCGCTGCGCTGCCTGCATCCACCCGGGGCGGCCGTGGCCTTGTTTGTAGTGCTCAACCCCGAAGAAAGTGCGCAGCTGGCGGCGTTCCCTGTGATGTTCAATGTGTGCGTCTTGTTGCTGGCGGGCATTGTCTACAACAATCTCACGGGGCGCAGCTACCCGCATCCACAAAATGCCGCGCAGGCGCCGCAAGCTGAAGGGGATGGCGGCTTCACCAACGCAGACCTTGACGCTGCACTGTCGCACTACAACCAGGTGCTCGATATCAGCCGCGCGGATCTGGCGGGGCTGCTGCACATGGCGGGCAGGGCTGCTTTTCAGCGCACACTGGGAGAGTTGCGCTGCGCCGACATCATGTCCCGCCCACCCATGGCCGTGGAAGCAGGGGTGGCCCTGAAAGACGCCTGGGAGATGATGCAGCGCGAGCAGATCAAGGCCTTGCCGGTGGTCGATTCCGCAGGGCAGGTGCAAGGTATCGTCACCATGGCGGACTTCATGCGCCTGGCCAAACTCGAGATGCATGAAGGATGGGGACAGCGTTTGCGCACCCTGGTGAGGGGGCGCTCGGGCCAGCCGACACGGGTGGAGGACATCATGAGCCGACAGGTCCAGGTGGTGCAGGCACATCAGCATGTGATGGACCTGGTGCCGCTTTTTTCCCGGGGTGGACACCACCACATACCTATCGTAGATGCGAAATCACGGTTGGCTGGAGTCATCACCCAAACCGACCTCGTGCGTGCTCTGGCGTCGGCTTTACCTGCCCCTGAAGGCACGCCGGTTGGCAACCTGTAGGCAAAAAGGCTGCATCGCGCTACAATCGACAGGCTCATGCACAGCGCTTTGCCTGTCCATTGAAGCCGTCTCTCCCGGCATTCTTCCCGAACTGCGCCCCGGGTGCAGCGAACCCCACAGCATGCAAAGCACATGGCGTCTGCCGTAAGCGACAGGCGGTACCGTCTGTGGAGGAACCGCAATTTCGCAGGCGCCGTCCACGGATTGAATTGTTTTAGAGATTGAATATGGCAAAAGAAGAACTCATTGAAATGCAGGGCAGCGTCACCGAAGTGCTGCCCGATTCGCGCTTTCGCGTGACGCTGGAAAACGGTCATCAACTGATCGCCTATACCGGCGGCAAGATGCGCAAGCACCACATCCGCATCCTGGCCGGTGACAAGGTGTCCCTGGAGCTTTCTCCTTACGACCTGACCAAAGGTCGCATCACCTTCCGTCACCTGGCAGGCCGCGGCCCGGGCCCGTCCAGTCGTTGATGGGGTGTGGCCAGCGTGCTCACACTAAAAATAAAATCCTTCCTTGGTTCTGATTCGGTGAATTTTTCGGGTTAGAATTCTAGCTGTCGGAGCGTAGCGCAGCCTGGTAGCGCATCTGCTTTGGGAGCAGAGGGTCGCGAGTTCGAATCCCGCCGCTCCGACCATTGTTTGAAGGACTTGCAACCCCGTGTTGCAAGTCCTTTTTGCTTTGGGGTGCAAAGTTTACTCCTGTGTGGAGCGCTTCCCTTCCACGCAGATCGGTGCTTGCTGATGGCATCATGGCGCTTTGCGTTCATTGCCCTTTGCTGCGTGACTCCATCCAAATCTCTGTCTGTTCCTGTCGTCAGCCCGGTCCGCCTGGGTGTTGTCGATGCCTTGCGCGGCAGCGCCATGGTGTGGATGAGCGTCTTTCATTTTTGTTTTGATCTGAGCCATTTCGGCTACTGGCCACAAGACTTCCGGTCTGACCCGGTCTGGACGCTGCAGCGCACGTTGATCGTCAGCCTGTTTTTGCTGTGTGCAGGCATGGGCCAGGCCGTAGCGATCCACCAGGGCCAGAGTTGGAATCGGT
This sequence comes from Simplicispira piscis, assembly GCF_054783455.1. Taxonomy (NCBI): domain Bacteria; kingdom Pseudomonadati; phylum Pseudomonadota; class Betaproteobacteria; order Burkholderiales; family Comamonadaceae; genus Simplicispira; species Simplicispira piscis. The sequence goes on along the minus strand of NZ_BAAGQN010000004.1, from coordinate 21,696 downwards.
TTGGCAAGCGGTGGATGCAGATTGCAACCTGCGCCATGCTGGTGACCCTGGGCTCTTTGGCGATGTTTCCCCGCAGCTATATCTATTTTGGTGTGCTCCATGGCATGGCGGTCATGCTGCCGCTGGTACGCGCTACGGCGTCGTGGCGGCGCTGGTTGTGGTTGGCGGGTGGGATTGCTCTGGCATTGCCCTGGATGGCGCATGCCGCATTGACCGGGCCGCTGGCCGATTGGGCGGTGTATTTCAATGCCCGTCCCCTGAACTGGCTGGGCCTGGTTTCGCGCAAGCCATTCACGGAAGACTATGTGCCGCTGCTACCCTGGCTGGGAGTGATGTGGTGGGGTATGGCGGCGGGAATCTGGTTGCTGGAGCATCGCACCCATTGGCTGCAAGTGCGTCTGCCTGCCGGGTTGCAAGGTTTGGCCGTGCTAGGGCGATGGAGCCTGAGCTATTACATGCTGCACCAGCCGGTGTTGCTTGGTCTGTTGCTGCTGTGGGGCGTGGTGGCGGGACACTAGAACCCAGGCATAAAAAACGCGGCCGGGGCCGCGTGTTGGTGCAAAAAGCATCAGGTACTTATTCGACCTTGGCCTTGGCGCGCATTTCTTCCTGGAACTTGGCCGCCTTCGTCTGCTGCAATTGTTGGGCAATCTGCGGCTTGACTTCTTCCAGCTTGGGCAATTGGGCCGTACGAACGTCATCCAGGCGGATGATGTGCCAGCCAAACTGGCTCTTGACCGGAGTGGTGGTGGTCTTGCCCTTTTCGAGCTTGGTCAGAGCTTCGGTGAATTCGGGGACATAGCTGCTGGGGTTGGCCCAGTCGAGGTCACCACCCTTGGCGCCAGAGCCTGGGTCTTTGGATTGCTTCTTGGCGATTTCTTCAAACTTGCCGCCCTTTTTGAGCGCAGCGAGGATGGCCTTGGCTTCGTCTTCCTTTTCGACCAGGATGTGGCTGGCCTTGTATTCCTTGCCGCTGTTGGCGGCCACGAACTTGTCGTACTCTGCCTGGATTTCGGCATCGGTCACGGCGTTCTTCTTCTGCTCGTCGAGGAACAGCTCGCGGATCATGATGCTCTGGCGTGCCAGTTCCATCTGTGCCTTGTAGTCGGCCGAGGCATCCAGCCCGCGTCTTTGCGCTTCCTGCATGAAGATCTCGCGGGCGATCACTTCTTCCTTGATCTGGCCTTCCATTTCAGGCGTGACCGGGCGACCCGAGCGCTCCACCTGCTGGCGCAAGGCTTCGGCGCGCTCCTTCGGAATAGGCTTGCCATTGACGATGGCAAGGTTTTGGGCAGAAACGGGCAGGGCCACGGTGCCCATCAAGGCGGCGGCCACGAGGCCGGTCAAGAGCTTTTTCTTCATTCGAAATCCAAAAAGAGAATGGTTTTCCAGGCGGGGAGCTAACGAGAGGAATGCACTGCCGCCTGTTCAGAGAATTTCAATCGCGATGGCGTGGGCGCCCCGGTCAATGAATTCTTGCAGCGCATCATACACAAGGCGATGCTGGCGTACGCGGGGCAAACCAGTAAACATTGGTGACGCAATGCGCACCCGAAAATGGGTGCCAAACCCGGTGCCGTTGGCGCCTACGTGGCCATCGTGCGCATGGCTTTCATCGAGGACTTGCAGCGCGGTGGGCGTGAGTTTTTCGCGCAGGCGCTGTTCCATGTTCGGGGCGGTGATGGCGAGGGTGTTCATGCCAGAGGATCCTTTGCGTTATCGGTGTCCTTGATGTAACGGCTGAGAAAAAGGGCCTGCGCCAGTACAAAAAGCAGCATCAGCCCCAGCCCGCCAAACAGTTTGAAGTTGACCCAGGTGTCGGTGTCGTAGTGGTAGGCCACCCAGAGGTTGATACCGCCCATGGCGGCAAAAAAACCGGTCCAGCTCCAGTTCATGGCACGCCAGGCGGCGTCGGGCAGTTCCATTTGTGCACCCATCAGGCTCTGGATGAAATTCTTGCGAAAGAACAGTTGACCGATGAGCAGGGTGCCGCCCATCAGCCAGTAGAGCACTGTCGGCTTCCATTTGATGAAGGTTTCACTTTGCGCCAGCAGGGTGGCCCCGCCAAACAGCACGATGACGCCCAGGCTCAGCCATTGCATGGGCTCGACCTTGCCGTGCTTGACCCGCAGGTAGGCGATTTGCACTACGGTGGCAGCGATGGCGATGCCTGTAGCCACGTAGATGCCCCAGAATTTGAAGGCAACGAAGAACAGGATGATGGGGAAAAAGTCGATCAGCAGTTTCATGGCGTAGCCGGTGGTGCCTTGTCAGGAGGCGTCGGGAGCAAAGTCCAGCGACGCCGAGTTCATGCAATAGCGCAGGCCCGTGGGGGCCGGCCCGTCCTCGAAAACGTGGCCCAGGTGCGACCCGCATTGTGCACACACTGTCTCGGTGCGGTGCATGCCGTGGCTGCTGTCGGTGATTTCGGCAATGGCGCCGGGCACCGCCTGCGAGAAGCTGGGCCAGCCGCAGCCTGCGTCGAACTTGGTGCCAGAGTCAAACAGCTTGTTGCCGCAGCAGATACAGTGGTAGCTGCCGTCCTGCCAATGCGCCTCGAATTTGCCGGTAAATGGGCGCTCGGTCGCTGCATGGCGGGTGACCGCCAAGGCGCCGGGCTCCGCATTCTTGGCCTGTAGCGCTTCCTGCCACTGGGCCTCGGTTTTCTGGATGGGATAGTTCATGATGAGCAGCTGATGGAAAGTTGCTGGGCCCAGTCGGGCGGGAAATCGGCATACGCCTCGAAGCCCGGATGTTCGTCGAACGGACGCTCGAGCAAGGCTTGGAGTGTGTGTACTTCGGAAAAATTCCCGGCCTGTGCAGCGCGAATGGCCTGCTCTGCAAGGTGGTTGCGCAAAACAAGCTGTGGATTATTGTTTAGCATAAAATTGGCATCTAACGCAATACCAGTAAGCGCTGAATGCTCTGAATACGATAGTAACCAGCGATCAAAACCTGCACGATCAGCAAACAGGTCGCGCACTGGTTCATGGTTGCCCGACGCCACCGCATGCGACAGGCGGCGCCAGAAGATGGTGTAGTCCACAGCATTGTCGGCCAGCAGGTGAAGAATACCGTCGATCAGCGTGCTGTCGCTCTCATGCGCCGCCGCCAGCCCGAGCTTGCCACGCATGTGTGCCATGAATTCCGCGGGAAAGAGGGCAACGAAAGAATCTAATGCGGCCATGGCGATGGCCGGGTCGCCAATCAGCGGCTGCAGGGCTTGGCCCAGCCGGTACAGGTTCCAGCGCACGACGGCAGGTTGCTGCTGGAAGGCATAGCGCCCCTGGTGGTCGCTGTGGTTGCAGATGTGGCCTGGATCGAATGCATCGAGAAACTGGAAGGGGCCGTAGTCGATGGTCAGGCCCAGGATGCTCATGTTGTCGGTGTTGAGCACGCCGTGGCAAAAGCCAACCGCCTGCCACTGCGCCACCAGGGCTGCTGTGCGCTCGCTCACTGCTTGCAACAGCGCTGCGTAGCGGTTGCCGTCAAAACCCGCTCCCGCCTGGCATGCGGGGTAATGGTGCTCAATCACGAAATCCGCCAGCGTTTGCAGCTCGGTCAACTGCCCGCGCGCGGCGAAATGTTCGAAGTGCCCAAACCGGATGAAGCTGGGCGCGACGCGGGTGACCACGGCGGCTGTTTCCATGGCTTCGCGGCGCACCGGCTCGGGCGAGCCTGTCAAGCACAAGGCGCGCGTGGTGGGTATGCCCAGCGCGTGCATGGCTTCGCTGCACAAATACTCGCGGATGCTGGACCGCAGCACCGCCCGGCCATCCCCCATGCGTGAATAGGGTGTGAGGCCGCTGCCTTTGAGCTGTATCTCCATCGGCCCCGCCGGTGTTTCCACTTCGCCCAGCAGGATGGCCCGGCCATCGCCGAGCTGCCCAGCCCATACACCGAACTGGTGGCCGCTGTATACGCTGGCCAGGGGGGCGCTGCCGTGCAGGGGGGTGTTGCCACTCAGGGCGTGCAATGCCGCGTCGGAGTGCAGCCACTCCGGCGCCAGCCCAAGTTCTTGTGCCAGCCCTGCGCTGGTGCTAACCCAGTACGGGGCGGGCAGGGGGGTCGGTTGTAGCGGGGTATGGAAAGCGGGCCCCAGAGCGGCGAAGCTGTTGCGCCAGGCCAGGCCGCAATCGGCCCGCTCCGGGCGGTCTTCAGACTGGTTCATACACCTATTCTCCCGCAGGGCGCAAAGCACGTGGCGCGCAGGGCTATCCCGGGTGGTGGGACGACGGGCCGTTCGCTGGCAACTGGGCGCGGTATTGCCCTGGAGGCATGCCAAACCAGCGTCGGCAGGCGCGAAACAAATTGCTCTGGTCTGCAAAGCCGAGCAGGTCAGCCACTTCGCCGAGACTGCGGTGCGCGTCGCTCAGGTACTGGCGGGCCAGCTCGCACCGGGTTGCATCCAGCAGTTGTGCAAAGCTGCTGGCCTCGGCCAGAAGACGGCGCTGCAGGGTGCGATCGGACAAGTGCAGGCGCGCCGCGATGACGTCGCGGCGCGGCTCGCCTCCTTGATGCAAAACGCGCGCCAGTTCGCTGCGCACGCGCGTGCTGATGTGGGTCTGGCCGAGCTCGTCCAGCCGCTCTTGAACCAGTCGGCCATGCAACTCCCACAAACTGGGGTTGTACGTGGGAATCGGGCTGAGCATGTCCTGTCTGGCCAGCAGCATGCGGCTGGCGGGCTGGTCAAAGCGCATGGGCACGTCAAAAGCAACCCGAAGCGGTGCCGGGTTGGCGGGAGCCGGATAAACCCATTCCACGGCCAGCGGTTCGACCTTCTGGCGTGTGAGCCACTGGCACAGCATGAGCAGGGTGAGCATGCCGTATTCCACGCGCTGGCGTGGCACCGGGCGGGCGGTGCCGATGTGGCCAAGGATCAGCCAGAACCCCCGGGTGTCTTCTTTCTGCAGTGCAAAAGTGGCGGCGTCTGACACCACGGCCATCTGGCGCGCCAGAAGCTCAAACCCTGCGCGCAGGCAGGGGGCCGATGCGAGTGCGTGGCCCACCACGTCCAGGTAGCCGTAGCGCGCGGCCAGCGGGCGGTCGAGCCCGAGATGGCTGTTGCCCGACTGCGCTACGGCCAGCTCCCATACCTGGCTGAAGGCATCGGCGGGAATGCGGGCCGTTGGGTCTTGCAACACAGCGATATCAATGCCTGCCTGTGCAAACAGTGATCGGGTGTCCAGGCCCTGGGCCGACATCATGTCGGCCACACCTTTGACCCATGCGGCGGAGCTGGTGCGGCCGATCACCCCCTTGAAAGGCATCGCAGATTCCTCGGAGGGCGGATGGCGCGTGAAGTCATTGTGTTGGCGTGGTTACGACAGTGGCTTAAAGGAGGGGTGTCCACAGAATGGCGGGGTGCCTGTTCAGGGCCGCAAGTGTGGACCGGATATCGCTTGCATGCCCATTCCTGAAAACCCCATGAGGAGACAAACATGATGAAGTTGCGGTTCTTAATGCAGTGGTGTGGTCTTGCCTTGCTGGCAGGCACGGTGGCCGGTTGCGGTGGAACGCTGGGTACGGATGCGCCCGAGTTGCGTGCGACCACCTACGGCGTGGTTCGGGGGGTGAACGACAGTGCCGTTTCGGGCACCTATGCATGGAAAGGCATTCCTTTTGCACAAGCGCCTGTGGGGGCGCTGCGCTGGCAGCCTCCGATGGAACCCGCCGCCTGGCCAGGCGTGCGCGATGTGCGTACTTTTGGCAACGCCTGCCTGCAAATAGGCCGTATTTATGGGCCCGGTGCGAACAACCGGTTCGACGACAGCATTGCGCAGACACTCAACACGCCGGTGGGCAGCGAGGATTGCTTGACGCTCAATATCTGGCGCCCGGCCAGTTCTCAGGAGCGCCTGCCCGTGGTTCTGTTTTTGCATGGGGGCAGCGCCATCTCGGGTTACACCGCCGACCCGGTATATGACGGTGCGATGTTGGCGCGCACCGCGAATGCCGTGGTGGTGACGGCAAACTATCGCCTTGATGTGCTGGGCTATATGCAGATGCCCCAGCTGGGTGGTGGCTCGGCGTCCTATACCGGGAACTATGCGCTGCTGGACCACATGCAGGCGTTGAAATTCCTGCAGAAAAACGCCGCAACTTTTGGTGGTGACCCGGGCAACGTGACCCTCATGGGGCAATCGGCGGGCGCAATTAATGCATTGGCATTACTGGCCGCACCGCAGGCCAAGGGTCTTTTCCACAAGATCATCCCGATCAGTGGCGGTCTTTCGTTGGCTGAAAATCTACCAAAGGGAACTATTCCGACCCTGAATCCGGTGGCGAAATATTCGGCGCAGTCGAGTCTGCTGCTCGCTCACCTGATCGTGGATGAGGGTCTGGCAGCAGATCTTCCTGCTGCCCAGACGCTGGCAGGTGCGTGGTCGTCGGCCCGGGTTGGGGAATACCTGCGCGGCAAGGACGGGAAGCTCGTACTGCAGACCGTCCTCAAGTACGGCTTGGGAGGGTCGGGACCGATTCCCGATGGCGTTTTTCTGCCTGTCAATCCAATGGCAGAAATAGCGGCGGGCCGTTACAACAAAGTTCCCGCATTGGTGGGCAGCACGGGTCAAGAGGGTAAATTGTTTGCACCTTTCCTGGCGCTGCTGGGCGGAAAACCGGGGATGAAAATAGACGATGCGACGCGCTTTCGCATGATGCAGGCGTTTGACCCCGATGCGCCGCCAACGCTCACGGCGGCAGACATCCTCGATCCGTCGTATTTACCGGTCACTGCCCCTGGTACTGGCTACAACGCCAAGACCGACCTTTTGGGTGCGCTTTTTACCGGCGCTAGCCGCGATAATCTGCTGCAATCTTTGCGCTCCCAGCAAGACAACGTATGGGCATATCAGTTCAACTGGAGTCAAGAGCCCGCACCTTGGAACGATGTGTATGGCTCAGCCCATGCATTTGATTTGCCATTCGTATTTGGTAACTTTGGTCCTTCGGTTTTTGCTAGGGCAGTGAACAGCCGGGCCAATCAGCCTGGGCGTCTGGCACTCTCCACTGCAATGATGGGGAGTCTGGGAGCATTTTTGCGAACAGGCAATCCAAACAATGCGGCACTGGGCAAGACGTGGGAGCCGGCGCCTCGGATCTGGTTATTCGATGCGGATCTGTCTGATTTGCGCATGGGCCAGAAATAGGGTGGTACCGCAGGTTCGTCAGTCGCCGGCTGTGGCCTTGAGGTGCGCCGCAAGCGCGTCGTCGTCCACGATAGCCACCCGTCCGAAGTCCAGCGACACGATGCCTGAGGCTTCCAGAGTGCGCAGCACGCGGTTGACGGTCTGGCGCGAAAGGCCGCACAGCTGGCCGATTTCTTCCTGTGTGAGGTTGAGCCTGCGCGTGCTGCGCCAAAACAGACGGCTGAGGTACAGCGCCACGCGATGCTCTGTTGAGCGCATGCGACCCGCTTCGATGATGGCCATGGCCTGGCCTAGCCGCAAGTTCATGTGCAGCACCAGAAATTGGTTGAAAGCCAGGCTGGTTTCACGCAGCGTAGCGAACAGAGGCTGTGGCAGGCAAAGCAGCTGGGTCGGGCGCAGGGCCACCACTTCGTACTTGCGCGGCTCGGGTTTCATGGCAGAGCCTTCACCGAACCAGTCGCCATCGGACACGCCGATGAAAGCCGATGCGCGCCCCTTGCATGCAGGGCTTTGCAGCAAGACCAGCCCCGAGAGCACGGCGTGCCAGCCCTCCACGGCAGAACCTGCAGGCAGCATGACATCGCCTTTGGCACCGCCGATGGCATACACGTCGCGACGCAACTGTTCCTGCAGATCAGTGGGAATCGAGGTGAACCACGGCTGGCACGCAATGAAGCGATCCGCCGAGGGGGTGGTGCAAAACATGGCTGGATTGTCGCTGCATATGTGTCTGCAACTGCGGGAAAACCCGTGCTAAATGTCGGACAGGCGACAGGTGTTGGATTTCCTGTCCAGGCACAGCACACTGCGCGGCCTTTGCGTCGCATGTGATGCAGAAGCATCCCAACGAAACGGAGACCGAAATGTTGAACAAGAGACGCGTGCTGGGTGTGCTGGCCTCACTGGCATTGCTGGCGCCCTGGGGTGCGCTGCATGCGGGGCCGGGCGTAACCGACAGCGAGATCGTCATTGGCCAGTCACTGGGGTTGACCGGCCCGTTGGCCGCCATGGCCCCAGAATTGGTGAATGTCACCAAGACGTATCTGGACGGCGTCAATGCCCAGGGCGGCATCCATGGGCGGCGCATCCGGATCGTGACCGAGGACGACGGCTACAAACCGGAAAACACTGTCCGGCTGGTGGGCAAGATGGTTGCAGAAGATCAGGTATTCGCTTTGATGAACCTGACTGGCACCGCCAATGTGGGTGCCATCCTGCCCTTGCTGGCCAAGGAGACCCCGCCCGTACCGTTGATTTCGCCCTTTACCGGGGCCGACCTGCTGCGGGAGCCGGCCATCAACCATGTCTTCAATGTCCGCGCCAGCTATGGCGACGAGGTCGAGAAGCTGGTGCAGCACCTCACCACCCTGGGTGTACCGCGCATCTCGGTGCTTTGGATGAACAACGGTTTTGGCAAGGATGGTTTGACGGGCGCACGCAAATCCATGGAAAAACGCGGACTCAAGCTGCACTCCGATGCACCCATCCAGGCCGACTCCTCTGATGTGCAACAAGCGGTGCAGGCCCTGAGCGCCAGCGCACCCGATGCCATCATCATGATTACCGCGGGTGCGCCGACGGTGACTTTTATCAAGGCGTATCGCAAGGTGAGCCGGGCAGCCCGTTTCTACACCACCTCGGTGATGGGGTCGCAGTCCACCATCCAGGCACTGGGGCCTGATGGCGTGGGTGTGGTGGTGACATCGGTCGTGCCATTTCCATGGAGCCACAGCCTGCCTGTGGCTCGGGAATACCGCGCGGTGTTGAAGAAGGCCAACATGGAGGAATCAGTGTCTTTCATCGGCCTGGAGGCCTATATCAATGCCAAGGTGCTGGTCGAGGGACTGCGCCGCGCCGGCAAGGACCTGACACGGCCCCGCTTCATCCAGGCCCTGGAATCCTTGCGGCATTTTGATGTGGGCGGGTTCGAGGTGGACTATGGCAAAGGGGTGCGCCAAGGCTCCCGCTTCGTGGATTTGACCATCATCGGTGCGGGTGGCAAGTTCACCCGTTAGGATGGTTCTGTTTTTATGGAATGCATAGTTAAAGGAGCACATATGCTGGGTTTGATGCAGAGTCAGCCATTGCTGATTTCGTCGTTGATTGAATTTGCCGAGCGCCACCACGGCGACGGGGAAATTGTTTCGCGGCGCGTGGAAGGCGATATTCACCGCTACACCTACCGTGATCTGGCGGCGCGCTCGCGCCAGTTGGCCAACGCGCTGGACAAGCAAGGGTTGGCGTTCAGCGACCGTGTGGCTTCCCTGGCCTGGAACGGCTATCGCCACATGGAAATGTATTTCGGCGTGAGTGGTTCGGGCCGTGTGCTGCACACCATCAACCCGCGTCTGCACCCCGAGCAGATTGCCTGGATCATCAACCACGCAGAAGACCAGGTGCTGTGTTTTGACATGAGCTTCCTCCCCCTGGTGCAGGCTGTGCATGCCAAGTGCCCCACGGTGAAGAAATGGGTGGCACTGTGCGATGCCGACAAGTTGCCGGCAGACACGGGCGTCCCGGGGCTGATCAGCTATGAGGCATGGATTGCCCCCCAATCGACCGAATATGCCTGGCCGCAGTTTGACGAAAACACGGCGTCCAGCATGTGCTACACCAGTGGCACCACAGGGAACCCCAAGGCTGCGCTCTACAGCCACCGCTCGACCACGCTGCACGCCTATGCAGCCGCATTGCCCGATGTGATGTGCCTGTCGGCCCGCGATGCCGTTTTGCCCGTGGTGCCCATGTTCCACGTCAATGCCTGGGGCATTCCGTACTCTGCGGCGCTGACCGGCTGCAAGGTTGTTTTCCCCGGTCCGGCGATGGACGGCAAGTCGATCTACGAATTGATCGAGGCCGAGAGGGTCACCTACGCTGCGGGCGTGCCCACGGTCTGGCAGATGATGCTGGGCCACATGAAGCCCGCCGGCCTGAAGTTCTCAACGCTCAAGCGCACCGTGATTGGCGGCTCGGCCTGCCCACCGGCCATGATCACCGCCTTCCAGGATGATTTTGGTGTCGAGGTGCTGCACGCCTGGGGCATGACTGAAATGAGCCCGCTGGGCACTCTGTGCACGCTCAAGAACAAGCAGCTCGACCTGTCCAAGGACGAGCAGATGAAGATCCGCCAGAAGCAAGGGCGGGCCATCTTCGGCGTGGACATGAAAATCGTGGACGGCAATGGCGACGAATTGCCCTGGGACGGCAAGACCTATGGCGACCTGCTGGTGCGCGGACCGTGGATTCTCGGAACCTATTACAAGGGAGAGTGCCCGTTGGTCGAAGATGCCCAGGGCCGGGGCTGGTTCCCCACGGGCGACGTGGCCACCATTGACGCCAATGGCTTCATGCAGATCACTGACCGCAGCAAGGACGTGATCAAGTCGGGTGGCGAATGGATCAGCTCCATCGATATTGAAAACATCGCCATGGCGCATCCTGCCGTGGCCATGGCTGCCTGCATTGGCATGCCGCACCCCAAGTGGGATGAACGCCCGATTGTTGCCGTCACGCTCAAGCAAGGTGCGGAGGTCACGCGCGAGGAACTGCTGCGGTTCTTCGAAGGCAAGACTGCGAAATGGCAAATCCCGGACGACGTGGTGTTCGTCGAGGCCATTCCTTTGGGTGCGACCGGCAAGATGCTCAAAACAAGGCTGCGTGAGCAGCTCAAGGATTACAGGCTTCCAAGCCTGTGATGAGAGGCTGCCATGGAACTCGGGGGAGTGCCATGGCAGTCGCGCGTGTGATAGGTGCTAGGGGCAATCCCTGAGTAATGATGCAGCGCAACACTGTACGCTGCACTTTGTTGATTCAACTGGAGACTAAAAATGAAATTTGCTATCAAGACCGTAGCTGCTTCCCTTTTGCTGGCAAGCGCTACAGGTGCTTTTGCTCAAAAGGGTGAAACCGTCAAAATTGCCTGGATGGATCCTCTGTCTGGCCTCATGGCAGCGGTCGGTACGAACCAGCTCAAGAGCTGGCAGTTTCTGGCAGAAGAATTCAGCAAGAAGAATGTCGCGGGCGTGAAGTACGAGATCATCGGCATCGACAACAAGCTCAGCCCGCAGGAAACCAGCAGCGCCTTGCGCTCTGCCATTGACCAGGGCGTGCGCTACGTGGTGCAGGGCAACGGCTCGGGCCCTGCGCTGGCCATCATGGATGCGCTGGAAAAGCACAATGCCCGCAATCCCGGCAAGGAGGTGCTGTACCTCAACTACGCTGCGGTGGACCCTGACCTGACCAACAGCAAGTGCAGCTACTGGCATTTCCGCCTCGATGCCGACACTTCCATGAAAATGGAAGCGTTGACCACTTACATGAAGGATGTGCCAGAGGTCAAGAAGGTTTACCTGATCAACCAGAACTACTCGCACGGCCACCAGGTTTCCAAATACGCCAAGGAAATGCTCAAGCGCAAGCGCCCCGACGTGCAGATCGTGGGTGACGACCTGTCGCCACTGGCCCAGGTGCGTGACTTCTCGCCCTACATCGCCAAGATCAAGGCTTCGGGTGCCGACACCGTGATCACGGGCAACTGGGGTTCCGACCTGGCGCTGCTCATCAAAGCTGCCAACGATGCAGGCCTGAACAACGTCAACTTCTACACCTACTACGGCTCCGTCTCGGGCACGCCCACGGCCATGGGTGCGAACGCCGCAGGCCGCGTGTACATGGTGGCTTATGCCCACATGAACCTGCCCGGCCCGCTGAACCAGATCGTGGTGGACTACAAGAAGAAGTTCAACGATGACATGTACACCGGCGCCGTGTACCACGGCTTTGCCATGCTGTCCGAAGCCTTTGCCAAGGCCAAGTCCACCGAGCCGGCCAAGGTGGCCCCCGTGCTGGAAGGCATGAAGTTCAAGAGCTTCAACGGCGAGGTCGAAATGCGCAAGACCGACCACCAGCTCCAGCAGGGCCTGTTTATCTCCAAGTGGGAAAAGGCCGGTGGCAAGAACCCCATTGACTCGGAAGGTACGGGCTACACCTTTGTGCCCGTGAAGTACTACGAGCCCTATGTGGCCAGCACGCCGACGTCGTGCCAGATGAAGCGCCCTTCCTAAAGCGGTTATTTCGGTATATGAGGCCCGATACCCCTCGGGCCTCTTTTTTTGACCTAGTGGTGAAGAATTTCCATGAATCCTGAGTTTTTCGTCATCTCGACGCTCAATGGCGTGAGCTATGGACTGCTGCTGTTCATGCTCAGTTCGGGCCTTACGCTGATCTTCAGCATGATGGGCGTGCTCAATTTTGCGCACACCAGTTTCTACATGCTGGGGGCCTATTTCGCCTACACCATCTCCAGTGTGGTCGGGTTCTGGCCGGCCCTGGTTCTGGCACCCTTGGCAGTGGGTGCCCTGGGGGCGCTGTTCGAGCGCTACAGCCTGCGCCGCGTGCACAAGTTCGGGCATGTGCCCGAGTTGCTGGTCACGTTCGGCTTGTCGTATTTGATTCTGGAACTGGTGCAGCTGGTGTGGGGGCGATCGACCGTACCCTATGGCCTGCCCGAACAGCTACAGGGGCCGCTCTTCACCATCTACGGCACGCAGTTTCCCAAATCGCGCTCCTTCATCATGCTTGTCGCCCTGGTCATGCTGGTCTCGGTATGGCTGCTGTTGACGCGCACACGCATTGGCCTGGTCATCCAGGCAGCCCTCAAGCACCCCGAGATGGTGCAGTCTCTGGGCCACAACGTGCCGCGCGTCTTCATGCTGGTGTTTGGCGGCGGCTGCGCGCTGGCTGGCCTGGCGGGGGTGATTGGTGGCAACACCTATGTCACCGAGCCTGCCATGGCGGGATCGGTGGGCTCCATCATCTTTGTGGTGGTGGTGGTGGGCGGCATGGGCTCGCTGGCGGGTGCCTTCCTGGCATCGCTGATTATCGGGTTGGTGCAAACCTTTGCCGTGGCCATGGACCAGTCGCTGGCGACCGGCCTGCAAGCGCTGGGCATGGCAGTGACCGAAGAAACCTTTGGCTGGCCTTTGCTCAAGCTCACCATTTCGCAGGTGGCTCCCATCCTGCCGTACCTCTTTTTGGTGCTGATTTTGATCTTCCGCCCCAAGGGCCTTTTGGGCACGCGGGAGGACTGATGCCATGACAATGACTACATCCACCGCTACTTCGTACTACCGTTTCAAGCCCTGGAACGTCGGGCGCATCGTTATCTGGTCTTTGTTTGCGCTCGTGCTCATTGCAGCGCCGCTGCTGTTCACCAGTAGCCTGGCGCTGACCATGCTGTCGCAGATCGGCTACCTGATCGTCATTTGCTTGAGTTACAACATGTTGTTGGGGCAGGGCGGCATGCTCAGCTTCGGGCATGCGGTGTACACCGGGCTGGGCTCCTTCATGGCGATCCACGCGATGAATCTGGCCGGCAAAGGCAGCATGCCCATTCCGCTGGTTCTGATTCCCTTGGTGGGCGGGCTGGCCGGCATGCTGTTTGCTGTGCTGCTGGGTTTTGTAACCACCAAGAAATCGGGCACCACCTTCGCCATGATTACCTTGGGTATTGGGGAACTGGTGGCCTCGATGGCTCTGATGTTCCCTGAGTTCTTTGGCGGCGAAGGCGGTATCACGACCGATCGCGTATATGGCAAGTCGTTCATGGGTCTGAGTTTTGGACCGGCCATTCAGGTGTACTACCTGATCGCTGCCTATTGCTTTGTATGCACGGCTGCCATGTTCGCCTTCACGGCGACGCCGCTGGGGCGCATGCTGAATGCCGTGCGGGACAACCCGGAGCGGGTCGAGTTCATTGGCTACAACACCCAGCGGGTGCGCTATTTCGCGTTCATCGTTTCTGGGTTCTTTGCCGGCATCGGTGGTGGCCTGGCGGCGATCAACTTCGAGATCGTCACAGCGGTGGACAGCGTGAGCGTGAT